>DGTH01000027.1:3448-3876 GCA_002393705.1 Prevotella sp. UBA4341
CTCGAACCTCGTACCTCGAATAAAGAATAAGAAAAAAAGATGAAGATATACAGATACCCAACAAGCGAAGAGCGGGGCGAGATTATTGCCCGCCCAAGGCTCGACCTCACCGAGCTGAACCACACCGTAGCCACGGTGCTGGCCGACGTCAAGGAGCGCGGCGACGAGGCCGTACGCCAGTACGAGCTGAAGTTTGACCGCGCACGGCTTGACACGCTGGCCGTCACGGAGGAGGAAATGGACGAGGCCGAACGCCAAGTCAGCAACGAGCTGCGCGACGCCATCATCCTGGCCCACCACAACATCAAGGTGTTCCACGTTGCCCAGCGCTTCGTAGGCCAGAAGGTGAAGACGCAGGAGGGCGTCGTCTGCTGGCAGAAGAGCGTGGCCATAGAGCGCGTGGGGCTCTACATTCCCGGCGGCACTGC
>DGTH01000027.1:3971-4856 GCA_002393705.1 Prevotella sp. UBA4341
CCGGCCAAGATAGCCGGATGCCGCGAAATCGTGCTCTGCACACCGCCCAACGCCGAAGGCAAGGTGAACCCCGCCATCCTCGTGGCAGCCCGCATAGCCGGCGTCAGCAAGGTCTTCAAGGCCGGAGGCGTACAGGCCATCGGCGCCATGGCCTACGGCACCGAGTCGGTGCCCAAGGTGTATAAAATCTTCGGACCCGGCAACCAGTACGTCATGGCCGCCAAGCAGCAGGTCAGCCTGGACGACGTTGCCATCGACATGCCGGCCGGACCCTCCGAGGTCTGCGTCCTGGCCGATGCCAAGGCCAACGCCGAGTTTGTGGCCGCCGACCTGCTCTCGCAGGCCGAGCACGGCGCCGACTCGCAGGTGCTGCTCATCACCACCTCGGAGGAACTGCTCCAGAAGGTGCAGCAGCAGGTTGAACAACAGCTCGAACGCCTGCCCCGCAAGGAGCTGGCCGCCAAGGCACTATCCCATAGCTGTTCAGTGCTCGTCGGTACTACCGACGAGATGATAGACCTGGCCAACGCCTACGCCCCCGAGCACCTCGTCATTCAGACCGAGGACTACGAGCAGCTGGCCGACCGCGTCATCAATGCGGGCAGCGTCTTCCTGGGCCCCTACGCCTGCGAGAGTGCCGGCGACTACGCCAGCGGCACCAACCACACCCTGCCCACCCATGGCTACGCCACCGCCTACAGCGGCGTGAACCTGGACTCCTACTGCCGCAAGATAACCTTCCAGCACCTCACCGCCGACGGCATTCGCCACATAGGCCCCGCCGTTGAGCTCATGGCCGAGGCCGAACAGCTGCAGGCCCACAAGAATGCAATGACGGTTCGGAGATTAGAAAGTTTATTAATGATATGAAGCTAAATTGTTCAG
>DGTH01000160.1 GCA_002393705.1 Prevotella sp. UBA4341
CAGCAATCTGAATCTTCTGCTTTGTTGCGGGGTTCACACCTTCACGAGCGGGCTTTTCATTCACGGCGAATGTGCCAAAACCAACGAGAGCCACTTTGTCACCTGCTACGAGAGCGTCCTTAATAGCTGCTACGGTAGCGTCAAGAGCTTTCTTGGCGTCAGCCTTGCTAAGACCGGCACCAGCTGCAATCTTGTCAATTAATTCTGTCTTGTTCATAATGTTTGTTTTAAATAAAATGATATATTAATTACAAATATTCGCAAATTTCACCGCAAATATAGTGCAAAGTATTTAGAAAACAAACAAAAAATGAAAAAAAATGACTTTTTTGTTGAAAAAAAGTGCGTAAAGCCCTGATTTTGTACTAAAAATAGGTTTTTTTTCGTAATTTTGCCGCCAATTATAAACAAAAGAACAAAACATTATTTTTTCATGGTCAATGAATAATTTGCCCACAGTAACAAGAAATCTGCTCATTATCAATGCGCTGGTGTTTGCAGTCACCTACCTGGTTCCCTCGTTGGACATCGAGGGTCGCTTAGGTCTGCACTTCTTCCTGGCCGACGATTTTCATCTCTATCAGTTGTTGACCTACATGTTCGTGCATGGCGGCTTCACCCATATCTTTTTCAACATGTTCGCTCTCTGGATGTTCGGACGTGTCATGGAGAACGTGTGGGGACCTCAGAAGTTCCTGTTCTACTACATCATTTGCGGAATAGGTGCAGGTCTGACCCAGGAGCTGGCCCAGCTGGGCAGCTACTATGCCGAGGGACTTTATGCCTACCAGCAGGTCAATACGGGTACGGCCATCATTTCTACCGGCGAGTTCCTGAACCTCTGGAACACGGTGGGAGCCTCCGGTGCCGTCTATGGCATCCTGTTGGCCTTCGGCATGACGTTCCCCAACGAGCGCATCTTCATCTTCCCCATTCCCGTGCCCGTCAAGGCTAAGTACTTCGTCATAGGCTATGCAGCCCTCGAGTTGTTCCTTACTGTCAGCAGCTCCATGGACGGTGTGGCCCACGTGGCCCACTTGGGCGGCATGCTCTTTGGCCTGCTGCTCATTCTCTACTGGCGGCGTCACCCCGGCAGCGATGCCCGCTTCAGCCAGAACCGGGGACAGGAGTTCTTCAACCGCATGAAGCGCAACTTCGAGGCTCGTCAGCGCCCCAAGCAGCCCCGCCAGCCGGAGACTCCTACAGGGCGCACGGCCACCCGTCAGGACGACATGAACTACAACGCACGCAAGCAGCAGCGTCAGGCCGAGGTTGATGCCATTCTCGACAAGATACGTCAGTCGGGCTACGACAGCCTGACGAAAGAGGAAAAGAAACGGCTCTTCGAAGCCAGCAGAGAAGACTAAATGAGCAAGCTGAAATCGCTTCTGGTCTGCATCTTTGCAGGTGCCAACGCTGTGGCCATCGTGGTCATGCTGCTGTTGGGGTACGCAGGCTACATTCACCCTGAGTCCTACCCTATCTTGAGCAGCCTGGGCATGCTGTTCCCCGTCGGTGCGCTGGCCAATCTGCTCTTCCTGTTCTTTTGGCTTACCTTCAGGTGGCGCATGGCCTGGCTGCCCATTGTGGGCTTCCTGCTGGCTTATGTCCCCATGCGTACCTACCTGCCCCTGAACCTGCCCCAGTCGCCTCCCGACGATGCCGTCAAAGTCCTGTCCTACAACTCGGCGGGCTTCGTCTATAACATCAACTGCGACAACCCCTTCGAGCAGCTTACCGCCTACATCCGTGACGCTGGTGCCGACATTGTCTGCATTCAGGAAGACAACAACCAGAAGCCCAAGATGGAAGCCTTCTACGACAGTCTCTTCCTGTATAACGACTACGAGCAGATCAACACCTCAGTGAAGATAATCAACCGCTTGGGCATCCACACGCGCTTCCCCATTCTGCGTAAGGAGCGCATTCACTACGACTCGCCCTCCAATGGCAGCGTGGCCTGGTATCTCAAGGTGGGCGACGATACGCTCATCGTCATCAATAACCACTTGGAGTCCAGCCATCTGAACTCCAACGACCGCGACCACTACGAACAGATGTTGGAGGGTAACATGGAGGGCGACACCGTCCGCGCCGTCTCGCGCAGCCTGCTGGCCAAACTGGCACAGGCGTCAGTCAAGCGTGCGCCGGCAGCCGACTCCGTCCGTCAGTACGTCGAGGCCCACGCGGGCTACCCCATCTTGGTGTGCGGCGACTTCAACGACCACCCGTTGTCCTACACACGCCATACCATCTCGAAAGGCCTCACCGACTGTTTCGTCTCTACGGGCAACGGACTGGGCATTTCCTTCAATCACTACAACATGTACTTCCGCATTGACCACATGATGTGCTCGGACAACATAGAACCCTACAACTGCAAAATAGACTCGAAAATTAAGGCAAGCGACCATTATCCAGTCATTTGTTGGCTAAAAATAGGGCGAAATCCATAAAAAATATATGAAAAATAACAATAAATTTCGTCAAGTGATGAAAAATGTTTAACTTTGCACGCTAAAATTGGAAAATAAATAATTAAAACAACAATAAAAAAAATGCAAAACAAAGGAATTGTAAAGTTTGTAGCAGTGATGCTCGTTCTGGTGTGCATTTTCTATCTGTCCTTCTCGTTCGTGACCCGTCACTACGAGAGCAAGGCAGCAGAAATCAGTGCCCAGAAGGGAGAGGACGCCGGGAAGGCTTACCTCGATTCACTGATGAACGAGAAAGTCTATCTGGGTGCTTACACGCTGCGTGAGTGCCGCGAAATGGAAATCGGCCTGGGTCTTGACCTGAAGGGCGGTATGAACGTTATTCTCGAGGTCTCTGTGCCCGATGTTGTTGACATTCTGGCCGACCACAAGACCGACCCGCTCTACAAGAAGTCCATGGACGAGGCCCGCAAGGCCGAGGAGAGCAGCCAGGACGACTTCATTTCACTGTTTATCAACGCTTGGAAGAAGAATGCCCCCGGCAAGCCTCTGGCTTCCATCTTCGCCACCCAGCAGATGAAGGACAAGGTAAGCACGAAGAGCAGCGATTCAGAAGTTGAGGCAGCCCTGCGCGCAGAGGTTTCTGCCGCTGTCGATAATGCCTTGCTCGTTGTTCAGAACCGTATCGATAAGTTCGGCGTCGTTCAGCCGAACATCAGCAAGCTTGAAGGCATGTCGGGCCGCATCATGGTTGAAATGCCTGGTGTCAAGGAGCCCGAGCGCGTGCGCAAGCTTCTGCAGGGTAGTGCCAACCTGGAGTTCTGGGAGACCTATAACAGTCAGGAGATTGTGCCCATGCTCAGCCAGCTCAACAGCCAGTACGCTGCTCAGGGAGGCGAAGCTCCCGCTGACACCACCAAGGCTGTTGCCGCTGCAGTTGCCGACACGACGAAGGTGGCTGCCGCCGCTGTTGCCGACACCACGAAGACCAAGGCCGACCTGGCTGCTGCCCTGACCAAGGGCGACTCTACTGCCGTGGCCTCAGCCGTTCAGGATGTCTATGCCAAGCAGAACCCCCTGTATTCCATCTTCACTCCCGCTCAGGGACAGTCACTCGCTGTGGTTGGCTATGCACTGACCCGCGATACGGCCGCCGTCAACAAGATTCTGCGTTCCGACCTGGCCAAGCGCATCTTGCCTGCCGACCTGAAGCTCCTCTGGGGTGCTAAGCCCAGCGATCTGGAGTTCACCGATCGTCAGGAGCGCTTCGAGCTCTATGCCATCGATACCCGTAATGCCATCAACGGACGTGCTCCGCTGGAGGGTGACGTCATCACCAGTTCCCGTGACGGTTTCGACCAGCACGGACGTCCCGAGGTTACCATGCAGATGAACGGCGACGGTGCACGCCGCTGGTCACAGCTTACCCATAACAACATCAACAAGGCCGTAGCCATTGTCCTGGACGATGCTGTCTATAGCGCTCCCCGCGTGAACCAGCAGATTGACGGTGGTAACTCGTCTATCACGGGTAACTTCACCATCCAGGACACCAAGGACCTGGCCAACACGCTGAACTCAGGTAAGATGCCGGCTCCTACCCGCATCGTACAGTCTGACGTCGTAGGTCCTACCCTCGGTGCACAGTCCATCAAGCAGGGTGCCATCTCGTTCGTAGTAGCCTTCGTGCTGCTGATGATCTACATGGTGCTGCTTTACAACTGGGTTCCCGGTATGCTGGCCAACATCGCCCTGCTGTTCAACCTGTTCTTCACACTGGGTATTCTGACTTCGTTCCAGGCAGCTCTGACCATGCCGGGTATTGCCGGTATCGTGCTGACGCTGGGTACTGCCGTCGATGCCAACGTGCTGATTTATGAGCGTACCAAGGAGGAGCTTCGCAAGGGTCTCAACGTGAAGGAAGCCCTCGGCAAGGGTTACTCCAATGCCTTCTCGGCCATCTTCGACTCTAACCTCACGTCGTTGATTACCGGTATCATCCTCTACGTGGTCGGTACAGGCCCCATCCGTGGTTTCGCCACCACGCTGATGATTGGTATCTGCGTCTCGTTCTTCACCGCTGTGTTCATGACCCGTCTGGTCTATGAGTACCAGCTCAAGCGCGACCGCTGGCGTAACCTCACCTTCACCACGGCCTACTCGCGCAACATGATGCAGAACACCCACTTCAACTTCATGGGTATGTATAAGAAGACATTCTCCATCTGGGCCGTTGCCGCACTCATCATCGTCGTCAGCTTCTTCATCAACGGCCTGAGCCGAAGCATCGACTTCACCGGTGGCCGCAACTACGTCATGCAGTTCGAGAAGTCTGTCGAGCCAGAGCAGATACGCGACATCCTGAACCGCGCCTTCGTCGAGAAGGACGCTAACGGTGCCGAGAAGGTGGCCAACACCACGGCCATCGCCCTGGGAGCCGAGGGTAACCGCATCCGCGTCTCTACCAACTACAAGATTGACTCCAACGACCCCAACGTCGATGACGAGGCTGAGGAGATTCTCTTCAAGGCCCTCAAGGATGCCGGCATCGTGACACAGGCCAATGTCGATGACTTCAAGAACCCCGACGTTCGTGAGGGTGGCTCCATCATCAGCTCTACCAAGGTGGGGCCCTCCATTGCCAAGGACATTACCCACCGTGCCTTCATCAGCGTAGCCATCGCCCTGATAGCCATCTTCCTCTACATCCTGTTCCGCTTCCGCAACGTGGCCTTCTCCGTAGGCTCTACCGTTGCCCTGGCTCTCGATGCGCTCATCGTCATCGGTTTCTACTCGCTGCTTTGGAAGTTCGTGCCCATGTCGCTCGAAATCGACCAGACCTTCATTGGTGCCATCCTGACCGTTATCGGTTACTCTATCAACGATAAGGTGGTGGTCTTCGACCGCGTACGTGAGAACATTCAGCTCTTCGGCAAGCGCGACCGTCAGGTGCTCTTCAACGACTCGCTGAACCAGACCCTGGCCCGTACTATCAACACCTCAGTGACGACCCTGATCGTGCTGCTCTGTATCTTCATCCTCGGTGGTGACAGCATCCGCTCGTTCTCGTTCGCCATGATTCTGGGTGTCGTCTTCGGTACTTGCTCGTCCATCTTCATTGCCGCTCCTATCGCTTACCTCACCATGGGTCGCACCATCCGTGAGGAAGAGACCCCGGCCGTTGAAGCCAAGAAGAAGTAATAATTACTGAAGCATTAAGAGCTTACAACAAAAAAAAAACTGCCGCACCCCCCTTTCACTGAGGATGCGGCAGTTTTTTTTGATGATAACAGAGCGAACCGTTAAGGCGTAGGTGGCTCCGGCTGGGACTTCTTCTCTTTGTCAAAGTCCTTCTGGAACTTTACCTTCTTCAATTCTTCCTTGATCTTAGTGTCAGGTGTCAAGACGATGCGTACCTTCTTGATACATGTACCGGCATTATATTCCTCTGCAGTCTGAGTACCTTTAGACCTGACGCTCAGCTTCAGCTTTCCTAAGTAAGGAATCTCCAGCTGGTGGCCGTTACACAAGAGCTCTACAATCTGTTTGGTGATGGCACAGTGTATGGCATACACCTTCGAACGCTCCAACTTAGAGTCCCTGGCGATGAAGTCAACCAAATCGTCGTCAGTGATGGTCAGATAGAGGCTGGGGCGGAAATACCACCAGCCGAACTGGTCTGACTTCTCATTCATGTTCTGATACGGAGTTACCCAAATCTTTCCCATAAAAAACCTCCTTGTTAATTAATTAGTCGTTAGTGATCCATTCTGACTTGTGAGTCTCAAACTTAATGCTGCGCAATGCCTCTTTGATTTCCTTCGAAGGAATAAACAGCAAACGTGCATTCTTAACCTGACGAGCATTCAGAAAGTCGCGGATATCGTCTTTCTCAGGGTCGTACTCCGGGTGACGGCGCTGCACCTCCTCAGGCGATATGCCTTCGGAAGAGATGGAGAGCTTGAAGACGCCAAGGCCGTCAACCTGAATAGCGTGGCCATAGCAGACCATCTGCTGAATCTGCTTGAACTGCGCTTCATAGACTGTTGCTATGTCGCTTGCCTCGATCTGAGAGTCAGCAGCGGCGTGCTCAGCCAGCGTCTGCTTGTCAATGGTCGTGGCATGACGCACACGGCCAAAGAACTTCTTGTAGATATCAGACTTTTCGTTGTTGTTCTGATACAGCTTGATAATAATCTTACCCATGTTTGTAACAGTTTAGTTTTGTTGTTGAAAAAATGTTGTTAATCCCAAAAATCAACCAGCCCCATCGGGTTGTCGGGGTGGAAACGAGAGTCATTGATAATGGCCATCGGGGGCTCAACCGTGAGCTCCTTGATGTCATAATCAAGAAGTGCGTTAATCAGTTTTACAAACTCGATACGAGAAAGCGGATCAGGCCAGCCCCTGCTGCTGCACAGGTAGAGGTTCACGCCCATGTCTATCCAGTTACTGCTTTTGAGCGGTTCCATCCACATAAAGTTCTGATGGTTCAGCTTCAGTCGCGGACAGTCCACCCAGCCATTGTAGTGTCTGAACGCCAAAGGCATGATGCCGCGAGGCAAGCTATGTCCGTCCTTCAGATTAATCCGCAGGTCGGTTTGCCAAATGGCCTCCCAGCGCTTATTCTTCTTCCCGGCAGTCAGAAGAAGCCGTCCTACCTCCACGTCCTCGTAACGGGTAATTTCAGTTAGTCTCAGTTCAGTTTTTGTGTCCATAATGTCAAAGAGCGATTCTGTTATTTTGCTTTTGCTGATGCAAAGATAAGCATAAAAACGATAACATGTTCCACAAATTGTCAACTAAATGACAAAACTGTGGAACATGTAGAAAATGTGGAAAAATTTGGTGGAAAAAGTGGAAAATGTGGAATCGCTTTATGCTACAAGAAGTACATCGTGCAGACCTGCCTCCAGCTTGCAGCACAAGTCGTCCAGGCGGTCGTAGCCCGCCAACGACTGCTTGCAGTGCTTCTTCTCCATCATGGAGTCAAAGAACTCCTTGCGGTTCCACTCCTTGTAAACCTTAGCTCCAAGATATCCTCTCCTGTAGCGGTTCACCTCACTCGCCTTGCAGGCATGAGGCGCATAGGGAAACCAGTTGTTCATCTGTATGACGAATTTTGAGACCTTCGCCATGCCACTCTCAAATAAACGCATGTCGCAAGCAATACGCCATAAGGCAAACCACTCGTAGTCTGCGTTGAGCTGATAGACAAAGTTATTGTCTAACCATGCGTGTATGTTGCCGAAATTAATAGGGCGACCGTCGATGAACTTCCTGAAAACGTAGTTCAAGTCTTTGATTTCTTTGTTGCTCATATTCTAATCCTCCTGTTTTTTAGTCAAATACTTCTTCAATCTTCTTTATATATATAATAAGGTGTGGGGTCGTTTACTACTGCAAAAGTACTGAATATTTTTACATGTTGTCGTAACTTTACATTCTTTAACTTTCTTTTCTACGAAAACGTTTG
>DGTH01000101.1 GCA_002393705.1 Prevotella sp. UBA4341
GTTTCTCGGCGGGGAAACCGCCGAGTGCTGTGAGGTGGCTGTTGTCATTTTTCAGTATGGTTTTCGTTTACAATATGCATCTCCTTATGGTAGATGAACGATATAATGCCCAGTTCCGCTGGGTCGCCCAGTCGCAGGATGTAGGGGCGGAAGGGTTTGGGAACCACGAACGCCTGCTGGTGGGCGGTGCCTGTGGGCGACTGCTTGTACTCCTGGAGCATGGCCCGGTATTCATCGCCCACCTTCTGGGCGTAATAGACCGTCAGCGAGACGTGAGCCACGAGCAGCACGGCAATGGCCATGAAGACCGGGCGGCCCAGCAGCCTCCGCGCGGGCGACTGTAGCAGCAGCTTGAGCAGCAGCAGTACGGAGAACAGCTCCATAGGGAAGCCCATGCGCTGACTGTAGTAGGGCAGCATGAAGAGGAACAGGAAGCCCAGGGGCACCACCATCAGTGCTATCTGGTTCTCCTTAAGGAACGCCTTGAGCTGCTCCTTGCCCATCAGGAAGTAGGCCGCAGCCAGCGCGAAGAGCAGCAGGTAGAGCCGCTTGGAGTAACGCAGTATGTCTAACTTGCGTACGAGGGTCTCTTGCAGCGTATCGGCCTGTGCACCGCTGGCTCTGCCCCAGATGCCGGGCGAGCCGATGACGGTCAGCGTGCCCACCCACATGCCGGCTATGAGGCACCACTGGCTGCCGTTCAGCCGGCGGAAGTGCGTGAGGGCATAGAAGAATAGGGCACCTGACAGAAGCAGGGAGTAGCCCTCGTGGAAATTGCCGCAGAGCAGGGCAAACAGGAAGAGCAGGGCGTTCTTCCAAACCGCCGAAGTCCCACTCTCCGACATACGACGGAAGAGCAGCAGAAAGCCCAGGCAGACGGTGGCCGTCCAAAGGTAGTTAATGGCAAACACCACGTCGAACGAAAGAATCCACTGAACGGGTAGCAGCAGCCACAGTCCGGCGATGATGAAGAGTGAAGAATGAAGAGTGAAGAGTGAAGAATGAAGAGTGAAGAGTGAAGAATTTTTTGTATGATGACAGCAGAAACGAATGCTTAAAATCAGGAACAGGGCATAGACCCAGGCGTTGACCACGTTGAAGAGGCCTTTGCCGATAAACCCGTTAAAGCACTGGGTAATGAAGTGAACAACGAAGCGGCCGTTCATGACCAGGTAGTGGTGACACCCGGAGACGAAGGCCTCGCCCACGTTGTCAACGCGGTTGTTTAGGTCTATGGGGTGCAGCAGGCCGGCCGGCCGGTGGTCGAGCCATACATATTCATAAATCATGTCGTCCCACCGCAAGGGGCTGCTGGCGCAAATCATGTAGAACGCGCAAGCCATCAGCGCCAGCAGCAAGTACAGGGCGCTGCTTGTTGATGCTCGGCGGGGGGACCGCCGAGCGCTGTTCTCCGTTGTTTTCATTTTACCGCTTCTCCTCGTTGGTAGTTATCGATAAGGTAAGGCGGACGCTTCTTTGTCTCGTTGAATATGCGGCCTATGTATTCGCCCAGAATGCCCATGCAGAGCAGCTGAACGCCGCCTAAGAACAAGACCAGAATGACCAGCGTGGGGAAGCCCCTGACGGGGTCGCCGAAGATGAGGGTCTTTGCCAGGAAGTACATGAGGTAGCAGAAAGCGGCAAAGGCGATGACCAGTCCGAAGATGCTGGCAAAGCGCAGCGGGGCTGTAGTAAATGAGGTGATGCCCTCAATGGCCAGGTTGAACAGCGAAAGGAACGACCAGTTGCTGCTGCCGGCCACGCGGTCGCCACGGTTGAAGACAATCTCCTTCTTCCTGAAACCTATCCAGCAGAACATGCCCTTGGTGTAGCGCTCCGTCTCGCGCAGCTCCCGGAGTGCACTGATGCACTTGCGGTCCAGCAGGCGGAAGTCGCCCACGTTCTGCAGCACCTCGAAGCGCGTGGAGTGGTCGAGTATCTTGTAGAACAGCAGGGAGAAGAACTTCCTCAGCAGGCTCTCCTTGCCACGGTCGGCACGCTTGGCATAGACGTCCTCATAGCCCTGCTCCCAGTACTGCAGCATCTGAGGAATGAGTGCCGGCGGGTCTTGCAGGTCGGCATCCATGATGATGACGCAGTCGCCGCGCACGTAGTCGAAGCCGGCCAGCATGGCGTTCTCCTTGCCGAAGTTTCTGCTTAGGTTGACGTACGAGACGCGCTTGTCCTTCTTGTGCAGCTCGTCAATGATGGAGAGTGTTGCGTCGCGGCTGCCGTCGTTGATGAAGAACAGCTCAAAGTCGTACTCCTTCATGGAGTCAATCACCTTACAGGTCTCTTCGTAGAATCGCGGCAACGACTTCTCCTCGTTGTAGCATGGTACGAGCACCGATACCACTCTTTTGTTTTCTTCCATAGCCGATGAATATTTCCTGCAAAGTAAAGAAAAAAAAATGACATGACCAAAAAACAGCCCCTGATTATTGTTTTTCCGCTCATTTATTTGGCAGAGAGGCCAGAAATAACTATCTTTGTAAGCAAATTTATAATGATGGAACAGTACAACGTAAAATACTTGAATACTAATACCAAAGTCTATCTATGCTGCTTTGCCTGGGCTTTGGTGCTGTTGTTTTTCATTTCGCCCGACTCCTACACCCACGATTTGCATTACCGGTGGGACAGCGCGGTGTTCTTCTCTTGCGGCAAGGCCTGGATGGAGGGGCTGCTGCCTTACGTTGACTTTGCCGACTCGAAGGGACCCTTGCTTTGGCTGATTAACGGCGTGGCTTATCTGCTGTCGCCCTATAATTATATAGGTGTGTTTTGGTTGGACGTGCTTTCGTTCAGCATCGTGTTCTACTTTGACTACAAGATAGCCAACATCTTTTTAAGAGACGAGCGCCTGTCCCTGCTGGCAGTGCCTTTGGTCAGCCTGGCCTACTTCAACCCGTGGTATCATTTTGAGACCAGTGCCGAAGACTGGTGCCAGCCCGTGATATCAGTGGCGTTCTACCTGTTGTGTCGCGTGTTCTACGCTGGAGGGGGAACGGACAGCCGGCATATTCGTCAAGCCGCCTTCTGGTTGGGATTTGCCATGATGTGGGCCCTGCTGATCAAGTTCAGCGTGACGCTGATGTTTGGGCTGACGGGCTGCTACTTCCTTTATTACTTGCTGAAGGAGCGTCTGCCGGTAAGTATAACACTGCTGTATTTCGTCTTTGGTTTGGTTAGTCTGGCCTTGCCTTTTGTGGCTTATCTGGTATGGACAGGTACTTTTGAGAGTTTCGTGTTTGAGTATTTTTCCAACACGATGGCTACGGTTCAGAGTGAGAATCCGTTAGTTGTGTACGTTCGTGAGTGGCTCCGGACGGGTTATGACGCTTATTATGCTTCGCTTTTCGTGGTTTGTGTGGCGGGCTCAGTCATGCTGGGTCGCAGAATGAAGAAGGACGGATGGTTCTTCCTCGTATCGTTTATGGGCTTTTACGCCTTATCCATCCATCACGCCATTCATCGGCATTACGTCAACTGCTGTCTGTTCTTTGCCCTGTTTTTCGTCATTGCTTTGTTGGATATGCAGCGTGAGTGGCTGAAGAAGAAGGCCCTCATGCTCGCTTCGGTGGCGTTGCTCTTGCTCATCACGCTGAACTTTACCTATACGGAAGGCTACTTGGTGCCCAACTTGCTCGTCAGTGGAAATACTGCGGAGAAGGCCGACTACTACAAGATAGGCTATTACCTCTCGCAAGTAGAGAAACCCACCGTCATCTACTATCGTTTTACTGACCGTGGTTTCGGGACGTTGGCGGGTGCCTTGCCCGGCTCCGTCTATTGGCATACGCAGACAGGCGAGACGGAGGCCATGAAGAAGAAGCAGTACGAGGATGCCCTGTCGGCGAGGGCAGACTTTGTGTTCTGCTATAAGTCAGAGGAGAATGACAGTCTTTTTACCTCTGTAGGTTACGTGAAACAATGTGACACGCATGAGTTTTCCTTGTATGGAAAGCAGCATCCTAAACCCTTTCCGGCATCGTTCCACGTCAGCGTGCTGGACGTGCTGCTCAAGCGAAATCCTTTCCGATAGGTTAGTCAGCGAGGTGCAGCCTGCGGTTGATGGCTGACCGGTAGTGTTGGGGATAGGCTAAGTGGACTTCATCGACAAAGCAGGAGTCGGGCAGGAAGACGATGCTGTCCAAGTAGGCAGAAAGTTTCTCGGCATAGCGGCATTCCGCAAACTCGGAGCGGTTGAAGTGGGCGATGGAGTCCCTCCAGTGTTCGGCCACAAAGGTCGGGACAATCTCGTAGCTGAAGTGATACTCGGTGCTGAGGGAGTCTATCTTAGAGAGATAGTCCTTGCAGATGGGCGACAGGAAGGAGTAAGGGCGTTCTTCGGGAGTCAAGTCGGGTGCCCAGCTGGTGGTCTGTATGTAGGGCAGGTGACACATCCAGTATTTGGGTATCTTCCTGATTTGGCGGAGCACCGTCTCGTTCATGAGTGGCTTATACTCGTCGTAGTAGAAAGGCTTGAGGAAATAGTGGTAAGTATAAACCTGGTCCAGATTATCCCAGAAACTAAAGGGTGTATAGACAATGAACACGCTGTCGGGGCGGTTGCCGGCATTCAGATAATTGTTGAGCAGAATAAACTGTCCGACCATGCCGACGGCCTGATTACACGACAGGGAATAGGCGCTGTCGGGGTCTTCCTCTTTGCAGTTGTAGAACTGGTTTGCCGTTGAGTCGCCAAGGATGAGTTTGCGGTATGGAGTCTTCTTCTTGCTCTTTCCGATAGCACAATAGATTTCGTTTCCGTTTGTTTCTTTCTGGTATCGGTCGTCTTTCAGCAGCCAGAGTGCCTTTGCCGTATAGTACAACACGAAAGGCGAGACAAACAGCAGGAAGATACAGATAAAGTACTTGATCTTGTTCATGGCTTAAAACTGGAAATAGATAAACGACTGACTTGAACCGGCAAACTGGATGATAAGGACGCAGAGCAGATAATAGACGGCCCAACGGGCGGCGCGGTAATGGAAGACACCGCTGCCGGGCAGCTGGAGCACGTGTTGCCTGTCACGTTGGAACCATTCTATACACAGCAGAGCCAGGCAGACAAAGACCCATTTCTTTCCGTAGAAAGTGGCTTCGCCCAGGAAGGGGTGCTGAACGATGGAGAGCAGAAAGTCTGTAGCCTGTGAGATGTTTTCGGCCCGGAAGATAATCCAGCCTATGACGGCCAGACAGAAAGTCAGCAGCATTTGTGCCAGCTCTTTTACACTGGGCAGCTGGCGGCCGAAGGCGACGATGTGCTGGTGCTTGGTGTTGACGCCCAGAATGTTGTAGAGGGCCAGTAGCAGCGCGTGGTACAGACCCCAGCAGACGAAGGTCCAGTTGGCACCATGCCAAAGACCGCTAATGCTCCACACGATGAAGATGTTGCGAATGATTTTCCATTTCTCACACCTGCTTCCGCCAAGGGGAAAATAGATGTAGTCGCGGAACCAGGTGGTCAGCGATATGTGCCACCGGCGCCAGAACTCAGGTATGCTTCTTGAAAAGTAGGGATAGTTGAAGTTTCGCATGAGGCTGAAACCGAAGAGCCGGGCGCAACCGATGGCGATGTCCGAATAACCGGAGAAGTCGCAATATATCTGGAAAGTGAACAGCACGCCCAGCATGATGAGAGCAATGCCCGGTAAGGACTGGTAGTCACTCCAGTACATGTTGACAACGGCGGCACAATTGTCGGCCACTACAAGTTTTTTGAAGAACCCCCAAAGCATCTGACGCATTCCGTCAACGGCAGCAGGGTAGTGGAATACGCGCTCCTTCTGGAACTGTGGGAGCAGGTTGGTAGCCCGTTCTATAGGTCCTGCAACAAGTTGGGGAAAGAAGCTGATGTAGGCGAAAAACTCTACAGGGTCCTTGGTGGCCTTGAGCTTGTGCTGATAGACGTCGATGGTGTAGCTCAGAGCCTGGAAGGTATAGAAGCTGATGCCTACAGGGAGGATGATATTGAGCGTGGTCCATCCTATTTCAACGTGGAAACTGTCGGCCAAGGCTATCAGGTTATCGACGAAGAAGTTATAATACTTGAAGATGCCAAGTATCAGCAAATTGATGATGATGTTGAGGGAACTCAACCACTTCTGGACATGGCGCTTACCTTCATACTTCTCAATGAGCAGACCGCTCAAGAAGCTGAAGAGCGAGGTGGCAATGATAAGAATGAGAAATCTCCAGTCCCACCATCCGTAGAAGATGTAGCTGACAATGACAATGAGCAGGTTTTGCCAGCGACGACTTCGAAAGACAAACCAATAAAGCGCGAAGACTATTGGCAGGAAGATGAGGAAATCGATGGAGTTGAACAGCATGGGGCTCAGAACAGTCGGTTGATGAGTTTGATGCAGAGGGTCAGCGCTTTGCGCTTCCGTGGATGCTCACACATGGCGTACAGCCGATAGAGGGAGGTCTTGTCCAGAGCGGAAAGCGTCTTGTAGTCCGCATAGACGCCGCTGGGCAAAAACTCATGCAGGTAGGTATTGATTTCCTTGCGGTTTCGTTCGCGCTGCTGTTCGGAGAGTCCTCCTTCTTCCCGGCGGCAGACGATGTCGGGGATGAAGCGCACCTGCTTGCCCTCCTTGACAATCTGCTCGGTAAAGAAAATCCAGTCACTGACCAGCCGGTAGTCTTCACGATAGGGCGAACCAAGGAACAGGCTGCGCTTGATGAAGCTGCTCTGGTGGTCGAGTGTAGAGACGAAGAAGTGCATCATCGTCAGGCGGGGGGGCTGTATGGAGGCATGGCCTTGCTGGCTCTTCTCGTCGAAGTGATAGTCGCGGCCAACGATGAAGTCGGCAGTGTCATTGTAGGCATCCACCTTTTGCAAGACGTCGTTGTCAAAGAAACAGTCTCCGGAGTTCATGAAGTTCAGGTAGATGCCCGTTGCCTTGCTGATGCCTTTGTTCATGGCGTTGTAGATGCCCTTGTCTGGTTCTGATACCCAGTAGGTGATGTGCTGGTCATATTCTTTAAGTACATCGGCACTGCCATCGGTGGAGCCGCCGTCAATGACGATGAACTCAAAGTCGCGGAAGGTCTGGCAGATGACGCTCTCGATGGTGCGGCGAAGGCCTTCACGGTTGTTGTAGTTGACGGTGATGATGGAATATTTCATTTCTTTCTGATGTTGGCAAATCGGTATAAGCAGTCTTTCGCTCCTTTGGCAAAGAGGTAGGTTGCCGAGAGGTCGAGCGTGAGGAAAACGAGCATGCTCA
>DGTH01000036.1:0-3479 GCA_002393705.1 Prevotella sp. UBA4341
TTTTGTTTTGTGACTTGCACCCGTTAGATATTGCTCATGTCGAGCATACTAAGACAAAAAAAGTCCGAAAAACCTTTGTTAATCAGACTTTTTGTAGTACCTTTGCACCGAAATAAAGTATAAACCAAATCTCAATTCCGCAAAAGGAGTTCGAGAACAGGATAGTTAAGGGTACGCAGAAAAGGACGAACCTTGTGCTACGGGGCTCGTCTTTTTTTGTTTGTAGTGATAATAGTTTTATAAACAGACAATAGAACGTGGACATGTCAATGATGAAAAAGAATCTCTTGTGGCTGCTACTTCCTTTACTCTTCGTCGGCGGCCCCGTCATCACCTCGTGTAGCTCAAGCGAAGATAGCCTTCAGACAAACAAGAAGACGGAGTACTTCACGCTGTGGAACAATTGTGAGGCCCTTACCGTCCTGAAGCAGTACGTAGAAGACGTGACCAACCCGAAGTCGGCCAATTTCATCCCCGTCGAAGACCGCATAGCCACCTTCGACATGGACGGAACCTTCGTGGCCGAGCTGTACCCTTCTTATTTTGAGTATAACATGCTGGAATACCGTGTACTGGACGACCCCAACTATCGTGACCAGGCTCCCGAGGATGTACGCCAGGCAGGACAAAGCATTCGTGACTTCGTGCGCAATGGCACTCCCCTGCCCAGCGGTTTCGACATGATACATGCCCACGCTGCTGCCAAGGCTTACGCAGGCATGACGCTCTCTGAATTTGACAGCTATGTAAAGGCCTACGCAGCCAAGCCGGCTAACGGTTTTACCGGCATGACTAACGGACAGGCATTCTATCAGCCCATGCTTCAGGTCTTTGAATACCTGAAAGCTAACGACTTCACCTTCTATGTAGTCAGCGGCAGCGACCGTTTCATCTGTCGTGCGCTGGTCGAGCCACTGGGCATAGCCCCCAACCGCGTCATCGGCATGGACGTGAAACTCGTGTCGAGCCAACAGGGCGACGTGCCTGGCGTAAACTACACCATGGGCAAAGAGGAGCACCTTGTGCGTACCGACGAACTCATCATCAAGAACCTGAAGACTAACAAAGTGCTGCAGATAGCACAGGAAATAGGCAAAGTGCCCGTGCTCTCCTTCGGCAACAGCGGTGGCGACTCGGCCATGCACAACTACTGCCTCAGCAACCAGAAGTATCGCACCGCCGCCTTCATGCTCATAGCCGACGACGACGTCCGCGACCATGCTAACCGCGAGAAAGCCCTCAAACTGGGCGAACAGTGGCGTCAGGCCGGCTACATCGTCATCTCCATGCGCGACGACTTCCGTACCATCTACGCTCCAGAAGTACAATTGGTGCCCTTTAGCTATTCGGAGTAAAATATTAAGGGCAGCCGCAAGGTGACTCCAACGGGTTGAATCTCTCACCTCTTTTTGGTAGATTGTGTTAAGCGTTCGGATACAGAAAGAACTTGAGCTTTTGCCGGTAGCTGCTATCGTGCAGCCGCTCAATGAGGCTTTACAAAGGGGGGGCGCAGCCATCGTGACGGCAGCACCGGGAGCTGGTAAGTCAACGCTGCTGCCACTGACTATTCTGGAAGGCCTGCAGCAAGATGCCGGCAAGATAGTCGTGCTGGAGCCCCGTAGGGTGGCTGCCCGGCAGATAGCGTCGCGCATGGCGTGGTTGCTGGATGAGGCGGTAGGAGCCACCGTAGGCTACCGCATCAGGTTTGAGAGCAAGGTGTCCCCGCACACTCGCATCGAAGTGGTGACAGAAGGCGTGCTAACCCGCATGCTGCTGGATGACCCTGCGCTGGAAGGTGTGGCAGTGGTGGTCTTCGACGAGTTTCATGAGCGGAGCCTGAATACTGACGAGGCGTTTGCCCTGACACGCCAGTGCCAGCAGCTGTTGCGCGAAGACCTGCGCCTGGTGGTGATGTCGGCTACTATCGATACGGCCATGCTGGCGGACGCCCTGCATTGTCCCATTTTGGAGAGCGAAGGCCGGACATTCCCCGTCGAGTTGAAATATGCTGCTGAAGAGGCAAATACATCCAATGTTGTCCGGCTTGTCGCCAATACCGTCTTGCAAGCCCATGACGAACAGGAGGGTGACATCTTGGCTTTCCTGCCTGGCGAGGCTGAGATAAGGCGCGTGCAGGAGCAGCTCGACGGCCGACTCGGCGACACCGCGATTTATCCGCTTTACGGCCTGCTTTCCAGTGACGAGCAATCGAGGGCTGTCGCACCCAGTAGGCGGGGAGAGCGAAAAGTCGTTTTGGCAACGCCTATTGCCGAGACCTCACTCACCATCGAGGGTGTGCGGGTTGTCGTCGATAGTGGACTATGCAGGAAGATGGTGTTCGACTCCCGCAGTGCACTGAGCCATTTAGAGACCGTACGCATTTCTCAGGATATGGCCATACAGCGTGCCGGACGCGCCGGACGTGTGGCTCCTGGCGTGTGTTATCGGCTGTGGACGGCAGCCACAGGGTCGCGTATGGCGGCAGTACGCACGCCGGAAATCTTAGATGCCGACCTGACCTCGCTGGTTCTCGATGCTGCCATTTGGGGCGAACGCGAGGTGGAGAACCTGCCTTGGCTGACTCCCCCTCCCAAGTCGTCGGTTGTTCATGCCCGTACGCTGCTGACCTCGTTAGGCGCTATAGACGAGGCGGGTAGAGTGACGGCGTGGGGCAAACGGCTGTCACGCATGCCCTGCCATCCGCGCATAGCCCGCATGCTGCTTTCTGCCGACACTCCTGGACGTCGCGCTCTGGCCGCTGACATTGCCGCCCTGCTGGAAGAGAAAGACCCGCTGGCGGGTGAGGGCGATGTGGCGTTAGACCGTCGGCTGGACATGCTCCGTCGTGAACGCCGACTGGGTAGGCCGGGGCGGTGGGCGCGCATAGCCAAAATAGCCCGGCAATATGCCGAACTGTTGCATTCGGAGGAAGAAAACACCACCGTCAGTCCTTACGAGGCTGGCGCATTATTGGCTTCGGCCTACCCGGAGCGCATCGGCAAGGCCTGGCACGAGGGCGTCGGTGTGTTCCAGTTGTCAAGCGGTGAACTGGTGGCTGTAGAGCCGTCGGACGCTTTGGCGGGAGCCGAAATGATGGTGGCAGCGTCGCTGCACCAGAAGGCCGGCGGCGTGGGAAGGGTTTTTCTGGCCAGCGTGGTTGATGTTACCGACCTGAGCTGGCTCTGCCGTGAGCGCGATACCGTCTATTGGGACAGCAAGGCTGGCATGGTGGTTGCCCGCAGAGAGACGCGAATCGGAGCCCTCCTGTTGGCATCGGCTCCGCTGGCGGTTGAAGACCGGCAGACGGTGCAGCAGGTCGTCTGCAATGCCATTGTCAAAGAAGGCCCGTCGATGCTCGACTTTTCTGACGAGGTGAAGAGCCTGCAGCTGCGGATTGCCTTTGTGGCCTCGCGCCACCCGGAGTTGTCACTCCCGCCGGTTGACAGGGAGTCCATTTGTCAGAGTGCTCCTCAGTGGGG
>DGTH01000036.1:3690-7439 GCA_002393705.1 Prevotella sp. UBA4341
CTGGAATACCGAGTTGGCGCCGAAGTGCCGGTGCTGAAGGTCCGCCTGCAGGAATGTTTTGGCCTGCTGGATACTCCTTTGGTCGATGGCACCCCCATCCTGATGGAGCTGTTGTCGCCAGGCTTCAAACCCGTACAACTTACCACCGACCTGCACAGCTTCTGGCAGGCCACCTACTTCGAGGTGCGCAAGGAGCTACGCCGACGCTATCCTAAACACTCATGGCCCGATAACCCCGTGGAGGCCAAGCCTGTGAGAACGACCGCGCACAGCAGAGATTCTAAAAGGAACGAGGGACTCCTACCATGAGTTTTTTATTTTTCTTGCAAAAATGCCACACTTGCAACACGCGCTGTATATCAGCGGCTTACGCGTGGCATTATGGTGGCAAGTGTGGCAAGAAAAGCGGATTTTTAACGTTTGTTTAAGCCAAATAACGCGTGATTTTAGCTTAAAACCACGCTGGTTCTAACCGTAGAAGTGCCGTTTTTAGCCCGAAGAAGTGGCACTTTTGGGAATGTTCCACCCCATGGAACAAGTTGTTCCACCCCATGGAATAAAGTGTTCCACCCCATGGAACAATCTTAAAGTGGCTACTTCAGGGTGTCTAACAGAGTCACTTCTTTCGTTCCAACCGATATGTTTTAGGCGTAGTGCCTTTCTGGTTATCGCTTTATGTAATTCTGGATCAGTCCTAAAACACAATTGTGCTTTCGCGCAACAATTCCCCGCCCCTCAAGGGGAGGGGTGCCCGGAGGGCGGGGTGGAGTCTGTAACTTCATCTGCTCCATAAAGATACAGACCCCACCCCTACCCCCTCCCCTTGAGGGGCGGGGAGTTAAATGCGGATTGACTACAACCGGCTTTTCGGACTGAGCCGTAATTCTCATATCAATGAAAAATGCCGTAAAGCGTTCAGAACTCCATCATCGTCAACGGTTGTGGTTATGTAGTCTGCCTCCCGCTTCAATGATTCAAGTGCATTACCCATAGCAATCCCGATTCCAGCAGCTTTTATCATGGAAATGTCATTACCACCATCACCAAAAGCCATTGTATATTGAGGATTCAGCCCTAAGTGAGCAGCCATAGCTAAGATTCCCTCCCCCTTGTCTGCTCCTTTTGCCGTAATGTCCGTAAATGCAGGATGCCATCGGCCAGAGGTGCAGCTTGGAATACGCTCCATCAAGTCACCTTCGTATTCTTCCGGGAAGAACGGTGTCAACTGAAGGATTCTTTGTTGCAGAACAACATCCAAAGGCTTTGCCAGATCAAGATTTTCCACGGCAATCTCCCCACGAAAAATTCTATCAACCTCTCCATGTGGGTCAAGTACGGCCACATCCTTCTCTCCAACTACAATCAGTCCGTAGTTCTTCTCCTGCGCATCCTTTGTTACGGTCATTACTGCCTCTTTAGAAATATCCTTGCACCGGATTATTTCATTGCCGACAAAACACAAGGCTCCGTTGATGGTCACAAAGCCGTCTATCAGATGTTCAATGGCACCAAGATTAGTGATAATCAGCGGAGGGCGGCCTGTTGAAATGAACACTTTATGACCGTTTGCCTTGGCTTGGGTTAGAGCAAATATAGTAGATGCTGGGATTTCGTGTGTCTTAAAGCTCACCAACGTCCCGTCGATGTCAAAGAAAAGAGCAGTGCGTACTGGCTCTTGAGCATATTTGATTCCTAATTCTTTTCCAAAGCATCTTCTAAACTCACTCTCAAAGTTCGGGGTCAGCACATCTTTCCCCATAGCCTCACGGATTTCGTGTATCGTCCAGAAACGGCCACCGTTTAGTTCTTCTGCCGATGGCTTTATCTCACCGTCGTATATAGTCCGATGCACGTACACCAATTCCTTCTCACGCTTACTTTCAAACACATATTTGTCGATGAACTCTGGAGTAAAGTCAGTGATGCCCAATTCTTCACATACCTCACGTCTTAATGCTTCACCGGGTGTCTCTCCAAAATCCACATGACCACCTACAGCCGTGTCCCACTTCCCCGGCTGTATGTCTTTCCAATCAGGGCGACGTTGCAGATATATCTCGCCCTTAGAATTGAATACATGAAGATGCACGACAGGATGAAGCAGTTTTGAACCGCTATGACACTCACATCGTGTCGCGGAGCCTATTACCGCACCTTCTTCGTTTACTATCGGAAATATCTCTTGCTGATTATCCATTCGTCTGTTCGTTATTAGCAGTGCAAAGGTAGGTATATTTTTTGTATTTAGGGAAATAACCGCTTAGTTTTTTCAGCGAGCATGTCGCTAATTCTCACATGGGGTTCACTTCACTACTATCCACACAAATAACGAGTAGCAATTATGCCCCACTACCGAAGGTTAAATAATGCAAACGCAGTGAAAAGAATGACCGATTCTTTTGGCCATTCTTCGACGAGCGAAGCGCCCAAGGGCGAGTCCAATAATTTTGCTACTCTCTCGCCTGCCTTTTTGCACTTTTAACGTCCCGTTTGCATCAAGTTTGCGAAAAAAGTTGTAACTTTGCAGCGAAATTTCAACTCAAATACGTATTTGTTATGGCAAGACCAATCAAAGAGACCCCCATCCTCTACGGTGAGGAAGCGCGTAAGTTCGAGACGCGCATGATGAATCCGCCCAGGCTTCCGGCTGAACAAATAGAACGCATGCAGCGCGACTATGAATTCATGCGTTCAAGATGTGTAAACTGTACATTCTGAGATGATGGACAAGGAGAACCTGCAGTTGCGCCGTTTGGGCGAGAATGACCACGTAACTTCATTCGACTGTGGCGATGAAGACCTTAACGACTTCATCCTCACCGATGCGTCGTTGTACTACCACGTTCGGCTCGCCACCAGTTACGTGCTGGAAGATAGCATTTCCGGGCAGGTCGCCGGCTATTTCAGTCTCGCCCACGACCGCATATCCCTGACCGACTTCCCCAGCAATTCAGCCTACAACCGCTTCCGCAAGCAGTTCTTCGCCCAGGGTAAGATGTTCAAGAGTTATCCGGCTCTGAAGATATGCCGTCTGGCCACCAGTAAGTTGGTCCGCGGACTGGGCATCGGAAGTATGATGCTTAATACCATCATCGAGTCATACAGAGGCGACAATAAGGCTGGCTGTCGCTTTATTACCGTCGATGCATATATCGATGCCATCCCATTCTACTTAAAGCAAGGCTTCTTGCCGCTTTCCAAATCTGACGAGGACGCTGCTACTCGTCTGCTCTATTTCGATCTGGAAAGTGTAAAGGACATAAAGACCCTCTAATTCACCCTTCCTCCCCATGCCCCGCAGAGAGTTAAATAATCATAACACAGCGAAAAAGAATGGCTATTTCCTTGGTCATTCCGATAATTTGATTACTCTCTCAGGCGCTCGCCTATACAAGAGAGGTAGTTACACCTTTAATCACATGGGGTGACCCCCTGTGAGTTTAGAAATAGTACCTAACACCCAGCATAAAGCTGATGCGGGTGAAGCCCCATTTCTTGTTATCGGGAAGTACGACACCATTGGGTTTCTTAAACCTGCTGGCAAAGACGTCCCAGTCTAAGCCTAACCCCCAATTGTCGTTGAGGAAATATTCTGCTCTGATTTTCCCCATGAAGCCGATACCGCTCTGCTGGAAAAAAACATCATCCACGTAGGCATATCCCAGACCCAGATTAGTCCCCATCCCCCAATGCTTATGGAACTTGAATGCTGCTACTACGCTTGGGCCAATGTAGAAGAGCGACAGGTT
>DGTH01000058.1:0-8055 GCA_002393705.1 Prevotella sp. UBA4341
TGGGGCTACTGGGGCTACTGGGGCTCATAGGGCTATAGGGCTTATAGGAAGGGGCTCAGCAGGTGGGCAAACCAGCCACGGAACTTCTGCCAGCGGGTGCGCATCTGGTCCCACTTTTCTTCGGTCAGGTAGAAGCTCTCTTGCTTGTCGCGGTCGAACATCTGGTTCAGCTCGCGGGTGGTCTCAGGGTCAACGATGACGGCATTCTCCTCGTAGTCCCAGCGCAGGCTTCGTGCATTGAGGTTGGCACTGCCCACGGTGCAGAAGCGTCCATCGACCATGATAATCTTCGAGTGGTGAAAGCCGGGACGGTATATCCAGACATCGACGCCGTGCTTCATCAGCTGGTGAACGTTATAGAAGACGCAGTCGGGCGTCAGTGGTATGTCGCTCTTCTCCGAGACCATGATTTCCACCTTCACGCCGCGCTTCACGGCGCGCTTGAGTGCCTTCTTCAGTTTGCGGTTCAGGGTGAGGTAGGGGTTCACGATGCGTATGGAGTCCTTGGCGCTGTTGATGGCTTCGAGGTAGAACGTCCTGATGATGTCGGGCGAGGTCTTGGGCTCGCGGTTAATGATGCCCACCATCTTGTGGCCGGCCGTGGTTGTGGTGTCGGGTCGCAGCCCCACGAATTCGTTGGGCATGTAGGCGCGGTAGTACTTTGAGTCGAGCAGGTTCTCGCCTGTCACCTTTCTCCAAATACGGCGGAAGATGGTTTGCAGCTCATGGACTGCGCCTCCCTC
This sequence comes from Prevotella sp. UBA4341, assembly GCA_002393705.1. Taxonomy (GTDB): domain Bacteria; phylum Bacteroidota; class Bacteroidia; order Bacteroidales; family Bacteroidaceae; genus Prevotella. The sequence continues at coordinate 744 of DGTH01000058.1, forward strand.
CAGCCGGCAGTGTATGTCGCGCCACTCGCCCACCTGGTCGGTGCCTACGATGTAGTAGTCGGCCACGTTCATGCCGCCTGTGTAGGCTATCTGTCCGTCGATGACCACAATCTTGCGGTGGTCGCGGCTGAAGACGTGGTTCACCCATGGAAAGCGAATGGGGTCAAACTCGTATATCTCGATGCTGTCCTGGCGCAGTGCCTCCAAGTGGTGCTTCTTCAGGGGACGGTTGTTCGAGTCGTTGCCGAAACCGTCGAAGAGGGCCCTGACCTCCACGCCCTCGCGCCGTTTCTGGCGCAACAGCTCGAAGAGCAGTCCCGCAATGCTGTCGTTGCGGAAGTTGAAGTACTCTAAGTGTATGCTGCTCTTGGCCTGGCGTATGGCCTTGAACATGTCGTCAAACTTCTCGCGTCCGCTGAGGAAGAGTACTACGCTGTTGTCGCGGGTAAAGTGGACGTCCTTTTGGCGCAGAATGTTGACGATGGTGCTGTCGCTGGTCTGTGCATGGGCTTTCCCCACGCACAGCCCCAGCGCCAATACAAAGAAGAGGGCTGCAAGTATCCTCATTGCTTGCGGTGTCTTAATCGGTACTCAAGGGGCATCATGCCGAACTTCTCCTTAAAGGCATGTGCAAAGTTCTCGGCTGTGATGAATCCCACGTTGGCTGCCAGCTCGTTCATGTTGATGTTGGTGCGGGTCAGCAGCACGCAGGCGTGCTTGAGTCGGAGGTCACGTACTATTTCGGTTGGTGTCTTGGTGGTGATGTTTCTTATTTTGTGGAAGAAGGGTACGCGTCCCATGCCCATGGCCGAGGCCATCTCGTCGAGGCTGATGTTGCCTCGGCTCATGTTCTGCAGCACGTACTGCTCCACGTTGCGCATGAGCTGCTGGTCCATGACGTTGTTCATGGAGTAGTCGCCCAGCATTTCGCCCTCTTTATAGAGTGCGGTGGTGTAGGTGTTGTCTTCTTCCTGCGTGGCCAGTTCGGTGTCGGCCTGTGCTTCTTTGGCTTCGTCCTCTTCCTGGTAGGTGGTTTCCTTCACCTTATTCTCGCTCTCGTCGAAGTAGAAGGTCGAGGTGGTCATGCTCGAGTTCTGGCTTTCCAGCATGCGCGTCTCTCCGCCCTCAATGACGTTGTGCTCCAGTTCGATGGGTGCAATGCCGAGCACCTTGTTGAAGCGCACGACGGCTTCCTGAATGTTGAACGGTTTGCTGAGCATGTCGTCGGCCGAGAGGGTGATGTTCTGCTCCTTCATGTCGCTGGGCGTATAGACGCCGTCGGTCATGAGTATAAACTTCGACTTCTCGGTGGCGGGGTTCGACTTCAGCTGGTTACAAAGTTCGCTGCCCGTCATGCCGGGCATGTCCTGCTTACAGATGATGAGGTCGGGCTTGATGACCTTGATGTCCTCGGCGGCCAGCTTGATGCTGTTGTATATGCGCAGGTCGTAGATGAACTGCAGCTGCGTCTTGATGAAGCCGAGGAAGGCATCGTTGTCGTCAATGAACACCAGTACGAACTTCTGTGCCGTCTGCTCTGCCTGGCGGGGCTTAATTTCGTAGGTCAGCTCGCTCTCGGCCACGGGCGGCAGGTTCACCTCGCCCTTGTCGTTCAGGCCCATGCGCTCGTTGACGGTCGATACGGCCTTGGCCTCGGGATTCTCCAGCATGGTCTGCATTTCCGATATGCGGGTAATGACCTGCAACATCTGGAAGTGCAGCGAGTTCAGCTGCTCGCGGCCTTCGAGCGACGTCTCCTTCTCGGCCAGGTTGCCAATGATGGTCGTCATGCGGGCCATGGGCTGGCGCAGGTCGTCGCTGGCCAGCTTGATTTCCTCGCGCTGCCGCTTCAGCTGGTCTATGACGTTCTTCTTGCGCTGCCATATCTCCTTGAGCTTCTTTGCGCCGAAGCGCCACATGAAGTAGGCCACCACGATGAGCAGCAGGTAGAACGCCAGCATCCACCACGAGAGCCACCAGGGCCGGTGGACCTTAATCTCCAGTGTGCGCTCCTGCGTGCTCACGGCACCCTCGGCACTGATGGCCTTGACGTGCAGCACGTAGGTGCCGCTCGAGAGTTCGCTGAACGTTACGCCGTGCTTGAGCGCGTCGCCGTTGTGCCAGTTGTCGTCCAGTCCCTCCATGAGGTACATGAACTGCAGGCGCTCGCTCTGGTTGTAGTTGCCGTTGGCAAACTTGATGGTGATGGTGTTCTGGTCGTTGGCCAGCTCTATGCGGTTGCTCTCGTTGAGTGCCTGGGGCAGGATGACGTGGCCGCTGTACTCGTGGCCGGTCAGGATTTCTTCTTCTCCCACGAAGAGCTGGGTCAGCATGACGCGGGGCAGCGACTCGGTCTCCTCCTTCGAGTGCTGGCGCACCCAGTTGACGCCGTACAGTCCGCCAAAGAGCACGCTACCGTCCTTGCGGGTGATGATGGCGCCGGTGTTAAACTCGTTCGACTGCAGACCGTCGCTGGTGTCGTAGTTGTAGAGTCCGTAGTTGTAGGCATTGTCACCGTCGCTGTCAGTGAGTCGCTGTACGACGACGCGCGTCACGCCGTGCTTGGTGGTAATCCAGATGTTGTGGGCCTTGTCCTCAGCCAGTCCGCAGACGGCGTTGTTGGTCAGTCCGTCCTTCTCGGTGAGGTAGTCCAGTGCGTCGTTCTCTTCATTGACGATGTTGACACCCTCGCGTGTTCCCACCCAGATGAGTCCGCGTGAGTCTTGCAGCACCTGGGTGACGTAGTTGCTGGTAAAGGGCTTGAGGTTGGTCGAGTTGCCGGTGATGGTGCGCTTCTCCGTGGTCGAGAGGTTCAGGATGATGAGTCCTTCGGCCGTTCCTACGAACAGGTTGTTGTTGGTGCCGTAGAAGAGCGAGGTGATGTTGTTGGTCGTGAGCTTGCCGTTCTCGCGCGTGTAGCTGGAGAAGCTGTCCATGCGGGGGTTATAGACCTGCAGTCCGCCGTTGGTGGCTATCCAGAGGTTGCCTATCTTGTCGGCACAGAGCGCGTTGATGTGGTCGTCAATGATGGTGTGCATGCTGTCGGTCGAGGCCGAGTAGATGGTCGAAGTACCGTTCTTGATGCGCGTCAGTCCGTTCTGGCGCGAGCCTACCCAGAGGCTGCCGTCGGGCGTGGTGGTCATCGAGGTGGTCTTCTTGCTGGCCAGTGGTCCGTCGTAGCCTATGACGCCCTTGTCGCTCGTGCCGTACCAGACGTTGCCGTTGGCGTCCTGCGTCATGGCCGTGATGTCGCCGTTGAGCAGCGACTCAAACTTGTAGATGTTCCGTCCGCTGTAGGCCACGCCCGACTTCTCGGTGCCCACCCAGAGCAGGTCTGTGTCATCGACGTAGAGGCTCTGCACGGCCACGGTCTCCGTCATCCACTGGCTGTCGTTCAGGTTGCGCGGCTGGACGGACTCCAGGGTGTGGTCGCCGACGGTGCAGTGCAGCAGTCCGTTGCGGTCGGTGCCTATCCAGATGTTGCCTTTCTTGTCGCCGGTGACGCCGTTCACGCTGTGATCGACGCTGATGCCCGACAGTCCGAGCTGGTCGCCGAAGGTGGTGTTCCACTCGTTGGTGTTTTTGTCGTAGATGAAGAGCGTGCCCTGTCCGTAGAGCCAGATGTTCTCGTCCTGGTCGGTGTAGCACTTCAGGCTCCTGGTGTTGCGCAGGTGGTGTTCGGCCACGTAGTTGGTGGCCCAGACGGTGTGCTGCTGGTTCATGATGTCGCAGCAGACGAGTCGTCCGTCTTCATAGACCATGATGGCGCCGTCGCGGCACTCGCCGATGGAGCATATCAGGCCCTGTGGCACGCCGTGCGTGTCGTTGGTGTAGCCGAACTCGTGCAACAGCTGCTGTTGCATGTTGTAGGCCACGACGCCCTTGTTGGGAATGGCGGCCCAGAGGTTCTTGTGGCGGTCTATATAGACAATGCTGGGCTGTCCGTCAATGCCCATGCGGGCGAAGACCTGCTTCATGTCGCGCTCGAAGGTCTCCGTCTGCGGGTGATAGACGCAGTAGCCCGACGCCGTCTCTACCCAGAGGTTGCCGTCCAGGGCCTCCTGAATGCTCAGTATGTAGCTGTCGGGCAGCGACGAGCCGTCCTGCGAGTCGCTCTGGAAGTTCTTGAACACGTAGCCGTCGTAGCGGTAGAGTCCGGCCGTGGTGCCTAACCAGACGTAGCCGCGCGAGTCTTTCATGATGCAGTTGACCTGGCTGCTCGACAGTCCGTTCTGCGAGCCTAAGGTCTTAAACAGGTAGAGTCCGGCGGCGGCCAGCGGAATGACCAGTGCCAGCAGCAACAGTATGCGTTTTATTCCTCTCATAGTCATGGTTTCACTTCTCCAACGTTATTAGGTTATATCATGCAGGCGTAGTGATCGACCACGCCCAGGAGACGGTTGTCGTCGCTCACCACGAGCACCGTGTGAACCTTGTAGCGGTTCATGATGCGCTGTATCTCGGTTATCTTCGTCTGCGGCGACACCACCTTCGGCTTGCGCGTCATGATGTCGCTGACGGTGCGGTCGAAGAACTTGGCCTGCCACTTCTCCATGGCGCGGCGTATGTCGCCGTCGGTGATGAGTCCGGCTATGTGGCCGTCCTCAATGGCCACGCCCAGTCCCAGCTTGCCCTTGCTCACCAGGATGACGGCCTCGCCCAGGTGGGTCTCAGGCGGCATGGTGGGCATGTTCTCGCTGAGCATGACGTCCTGTGCCGTGGTGAGCAGGCGCTTGCCCAGTTCGCCGCCCGGGTGGAACTGTGCGAAGTCCTGTGGCTGGAAGTTGCGCTTCTCGATGAGTGCCACGGCCAGCGCGTCGCCCATGGCCAGCGTGGCCGTGGTGCTGCTGGTGGGTGCCAGGTTCAGGGGGCAGGCCTCCTTCTCCACGCTGACGTTGATGTGGCAGGTGGAGTACTTGGCCAGTAGCGACTGCGGGTTGCCGCTCATGCCGATGATGGGTATGCGCATGTGCAGCACCATGGGTATGAAGCGCAGCAGCTCGTCGGTCTGGCCCGAGTTGCTGATGGCTATGACGACGTCGTCGCTGGTCATAACGCCCAGGTCGCCGTGATAGACGTCGAGCGGGTTGATGAAGAACGAGGGCGTGCCCGTCGATGAGAGCGTGGCGGCTATCTTGGCACCTATGTGGCCGCTCTTGCCCACACCGGTGACGATGACTTTTCCCTTGCAGTGGTAGATGAGTTCGACGGCCTGGTCGAACTGGTCGTCTAACTGGGGTATGAGGTTCAGCACTGCCTGGGCCTCGTCCTTGATGCACTGTATGGCGTAGTCTCTGGTGGTCATGGGCGGAGGGGGGGTATAGTTTCTATAGTGTCTATAGTTTCTATAGTGTCTATAGTATCTATAGTGTCTATAGTATCTATAGATTCTATTCGCTCTATTAGTTCCGCTACCAGCGGCTCCAGCTGGTCGAGCTCCAGCATGTTGGCAGCATCGCTGAGGCCTTGGTCGGGGGTGGGGTGCACCTCGAAGAACCAGCCGGTGGCTCCGAAGGCCTGGGCCGCAAGGGCCATGGAGGGCACGAAGCGGCGGTCGCCGCCTGTCTTGCCGTCGGCACCGCCGGGGCGCTGCACGCTGTGGGTACAGTCCATGATGACGGTGGGCACAATCTGGAGCATGTCGGGGATGTTGCGGAAATCGACTACGAGGTTGTTGTAGCCGAACGTGTTGCCGCGCTCGGTGAGCCAGACGTCGGTGGCTCCGGCCTGGCGCGCCTTCTCTACGGGGTAGCGCATGTCGGGCCCGCTCAGAAACTGGGCTTTCTTGATGTTGACGGTCTTGCCCGTGCGGGCGGCCGCCACGAGCAGGTCGGTCTGCCGGCAGAGGAAGGCCGGTATCTGCAGCACATCGACCACCTCTGCGGCGGGCCGGGCCTGCCAGCTTTCGTGTATGTCGGTCAGCAGGCGCAGCCCGTACTTGCTCTTCACGTCGCTGAGCATCTGTAGTCCCCGGTCGAGGCCCGGGCCCCGGAAGGAGCTGACTGACGTGCGGTTGGCCTTGTCGAACGAGGCCTTGAAGATGATGTCAGTGCCCAGCTTGCGGTTGATTTCCACCAGCCGCGCTGCCACGGTGTCGAGCAGCTCGGCCGACTCTATGACGCATGGGCCTGCTATGAATATCGGTTTCATTATGTTGTTTCTATTAGATCGTTCGTGCAAAGGTAAGCATATTTTCTTAATACGCGCGCATGTTTAACAATTTTTGTCACTGCCTGAGGTGTACGTCGCGCTGCGGGAAGGGTATTTCGATGCCGTTCGAGTTGAGTGTATCGTAGATGCACCCCATGATGTCGCTGACGGCGTGGGCCTTCTTGACGGCATCGACCCAAACGATGAGTTTCATGTTGACACTCGAGTCGCCAAACTCGGTGAAGATGACCTTCACGGGCTTCGACTGGTCAACCCACTGGTTCCTGAGCTTCGTGACGGCCGTCTCCACGACCTGCTTCACCTGCTGGACGTTCGAGCCGTAGGCCACGCCGAAGGGCACCAGGGCCAGCACGTAGCCGTGGTTGCGGGTCAGGTTCTTGTAGTTCTTGGTGAAGAGCTGCGAGTTCTGGAAGGTAATGACCTCGCCGTAGAGCGAGTTGACGATGGTGCTGGTGTAGTTGATGCTGGTCACGCGGCCCATGGTGCCGTCCACCTCAATCCAGTCGCCCACCTTGATGCGGCCCGCCATGAGGGTGATGCCGTAGTAGATGTTCTCGATGATGTCCTTCATGGCGAAACCGATACCGGTGGAGAGTCCGCCCGAAACGACGAGGAACCACGTCAGGCTGACGCCCAGAATGGTCAGACTGATGAGGAACCACGTGCCCCAGACCACGACCTGGATGACGTTGCGCCCCATGACGGTGCGGCTCTCGGCCGTCGAGCTGTCGGCGTGCTGGAAGTGCATGCGCATGAAGGCCAGCAGCGTCTTGCTGACGTAGCTGAAGAAGAACCACAGGCAGACCACCACGGCCATGCGTATGAGGCTGAGGTGCAGCGTGTCAAGGTTCAGGAAGTCGTAGTTGAAGAGCTGCCAGCACAGGTCGCTCAGGTTGAAGACGTCGGCCGCCCAGTAGATGGAGAGCATGACGGAGACCACGGCCGTGATGGGCAGCATGACCTCGTGGACGAGCCCGAAGAACCACGTCTGCGTGATGGGTTTCTTGTCAAACTGCTTGCGCTCGCCGTACTTCTTGATGTAGAGCCGCAGGCAGGTAATGGTCAGTATGCACGTCAGCTGCATGATCCACCAGATGAGCACCTGGACGGCCATGAGCGTATAGCCCAGCCAGGACATGCC
>DGTH01000058.1:8271-10594 GCA_002393705.1 Prevotella sp. UBA4341
ATGATGCGCATGGCGAAGACGATGAAGCCCACCGTCAGCAGCGGCGTGTAGATGCGGAAGGCGCTGCTGATCTGCTCGCCGTTGACGCGCAGCAGCAGCGAGATGAGAATGACGCCCAAGAGCCAGGCGTACTCCACCAGCAGGTTCGACGCCATGAGGAAGAAGTTCTGGTCGGTCATGGTCATCATGACACCCATGATGACGGCAAACGTAATGGTCGTCGTGGCCATGGTGATGCTGTGGCGCTTGGCCAGAAACTCCTTCGTGCGGAACCTTTTGGGCAGCAGCCAGCGGAAGAACACCAGGTTCAGCAGCGTGGCCACCACGGCATAGACGACAATCGAAATGAACAGGCCCAGGATATAGACCGAGTCCCACTGCGAGCCTATGCGCTGGCTGGGGCTGTACTTCTTCTGGACGGTGTAGGCCATGCGACGCCACTGGCGCGGAAAGTCCTTCAGCGTCTGGAAGTACGTGTCGTCGCCGTTCTTGAAGATGTTGGTCTGTATGTCGTTGTAGCGCTTCTGGGCGTAGTCGTTCAGCTGTTCGAGGCGCCGCTCCGTGGCGTCGTGGTAGCCTATGAACTCCGAGAGTTGCGAGCTGTTGCGGCTCAGCGAGTGGCGTATGCTCGTGGCCAGGATGAGACAGACGCGCCGGTCCTCGCGGGCCTGCGGCGTCAGAATCTTGTCGGGCATGTCCTGAAGCGCGCCAATGAGCGAGTCGTAGCGTGCTATGTCAAGCTGCATGCGGTTTAGGAACTGGCGGAACGGCGTACCCCGGCGCTGGAACTCCATGTACTGCTCGGTGGCCTCGTGGCAGGCGTAGGTCATATTAAATATGTACTCGTCCTCCTGCGAGTAGAGCATCAGGGCGTTCTGGTCGCTGCGCTCCATCTCCTGCCTAAGGTTACGCTTCATCAGGTCCTGCATCTCCGTGCGGCGGCTCTGCCGCGCGGCCAGCTCGCGGTACGAGACCGTCAGCTCGGTCTTCAGAATGGAAAGTGTGTTCTCCAAGTCCTTCTCCTTCAGCACCGCGTGGGCCTGAAGCGTAGAGAGGGCTATCAGGATAAAAAGGACTGTTCGTTTCATCTTGTCACAAATTTGGCCGCAAAATTACGAAAAATATTACGAAAAAAGTGCGTCGGTAACGATTTATTTCGTATCTTTGCACAAAATTAGCTTAATAAGACATGATACTCATAGCAGACAGCGGAAGCACCAAGGCCGATTGGACACTCGTCAACGCGCCTTACCCATCGACGTGGAACGTCATAGCACAGTTTCACACCCAGGGCATTACGCCCATTCACCAGTCGCATGACGACATTCGCCGCATCCTGGGGCACGAACTCATGCACCAGCTCTCCACCTTCCCGCGCGCACAACTGGCCGGAAGCCGCGTGCTCGAGACGCCCCTCATGGAGCAGATAGAACTCTACTTCTACGGCAGCGGCTGCACGCCGGCCCACGTGCCGACGATGAAGCGCATACTCTCGGAGTTCTTCCGCACGGAGAAAATCCATGTCGATAGCGACCTCATGGCCGCCGCCCACGCCCTCTGCGGACGTTCGCCCGGCGTGGCCTGCATACTGGGAACGGGGGCTAACTCCTGTCTCTACGACGGCGAGAAAATCGTCCAGAACACGCCCGCCCTGGGCTACATACTGGGCGACGAGGGCAGCGGGGCCGTCTTGGGCCGCAAGTTTCTGAACGCCCTCTACAAAGGCCGGCTGCCCGAAACGCTGAAGCAGGAGTTCGAGAAGAAGCTCAAGCTGACGCAGGCCGACATCATTCAGCGCGTCTATAGGGAGCCGCAGGCCAACAAGTGGCTGGCTTCGCTCTCGCCCTTCATTCACGACCACCTGGACCAGGCCGGCGTGCGCCAGCTGGTCATCAATAACTTCCGTGAGTTCCTCGTCAACAACGTAGGCCCGTACCGCAGCGTCGGTGCTGCCGACTGGCAGGTCAGCTTCGTAGGCAGCATGGCTGAGCACTACAAGAACGAACTCACGGAAGCCGCTCGCATAGAGGGTTTTACCGTCGGCAAGATAGTCCAGAGCCCGATGGAAGGTCTCATCAGTTTCCACTGCGTGTAGCGTCTGAACAGGAGCCACTGAATGAAGATACTGACCCCACCCCTGCCCCTCCCCTACAAGGGAGGGGATTTTATTTGTAAGCTCACCCCGGCTGTTGGCGGTAGCAGCTCCCCTCCCATGTAGGGGAGGGGCAGGGGTGGGGCCAGTAACATGCCGCTTCTCCGGGAGAGAAGTGCCGTTTCTCCGGGAGAGAAGTGCCGTTTCTCCGGGAGAGAAGTGCCGGTTCTC
>DGTH01000058.1:10664-12224 GCA_002393705.1 Prevotella sp. UBA4341
TCTGGGAGAGAAGTGCCGGTTCTCTTGCTAAACGAAAGGGGCAGACTGATACTTTTTTAGCAATTGTTACGCTTTTTCGTGCGAACTAAGCGAAAATCGGTTCCTTTTTCTTGCTTGTTTCGCAAGAATTATCTACATTTGCTGCCAAATTAACGCATTCTATTATCATTATTTAATTAAAAACCAACAAAAGCGTATGAAAAAATTATTTACTTTAATTGCCGTAGCACTTGTCGCCATGAGCGCAAGCGCTAAGGAAGTCATCGACTTCTCGCCCAAGTTCCCCTACGGTGAGTCCGTGACCCTTGGTTCGTGGAATTGGCAAGGTATTATTCTTGCACAAGGTGAGCCCGTCGTTGACGAAGAAGCTAAGACTGCCGACGACTCTAACGTGGTTTACTACGATGGCTCTCAGTGGGACTATGTCGTTGTCAAGTATCAGTCGGCTACGGCTGACGTCAATCTGATTGTCCAGTACAAGTGCTTGGGCACTTCCGGTCAGTATGGTGCTGAATTCAGTCAGGGTCAGACTACGATTAATGCTTCTTCTGAAGCTACCTATGTTGCCCTTGCACTCGACCCGGACCAGAAGAAGACCATCAATCAGGTAGCTCTTCAGCCAGGCAACGCTGCCTCCACCTTCATTATCGATGAGATTTATTTCGCCACTGCCGAAGAGTGGGAGGCTGTCAAGCCTGCTCCCGCACAGACGAAAAGCGTCTTCGCAAACGTCCCAGGTGATGCCAATCCTGATGGCACAAAGACCCTGACAAATAATCAGGCATGGCACTGGTTCGGCATTTGGCTCGGCTCTTATGACGCCAGCTATTTCGACTACCTCGTGCTTGAACTGGCTGAACCTGCCAACTTCTCCGTTCAGGCTACTATTCAGCACAACGGTGGCGTGGCTGATGTTTCTGGTCAGGTCGCCCCTGGTGAGCTCATTCTGAAGCTCGCCCTCGACCCCGTTGGAAAGGCAGACATCAAGCAGATGGCCCTGTCGAATGCTGCTGCCGGTTCTTTCATTGTTAAGGATTTGTACTTTGCTACACAGCAGTATATTGACAACATGCCGAAGCCCGAGACTTCTGAGATTATGCTCAGCGGATTTGACGCATGGAAAGATGCTCAGGAACAGCCACGTGCTACATTCGACCCCGCAACTGGTAAGGTTACCGTGAGCGGTGGCGAAGAAGGAGGCGGCGGCAGCTGGTGGTTCGGCAACAAGGACATGACCGACTTCGACAACTTCGTACTGGAGGTTGCTGACGTTCAGGGCAGTGGTAAAGTGGTCGTACAGTACGTTGCTGAGGAAGCTGCTGCTCCTGCTCTGGCTCCCATGGCCGCTCAGGCTACCAGCACATGTGAATTCGGCACGGGTGCTACCTGCGTGGTTGTTCCCCTCAACGAGGCTTACAAGAATGCTATTGCCCAGGTTTGGGTCCAGGGTGAAGATGGAACTGTCTTTACCATGAAGAAGGCTTACTTCGCCATAGCCAGCGCAACGCCCGAGGCTAACGTTGGTACAGGCATCAACGCCCTCACCATCAACAACGACGT
>DGTH01000177.1 GCA_002393705.1 Prevotella sp. UBA4341
TCTACGACTCGGAACGGCACTTCATTGACATGAAAGAGGAAAACGATAATCACTAAAAACAAAAAGGAGTTCAACCAAAAACGGTTTGAACTCCTTTTGTTTCTCTCTATTCATATTTTCTCAAACGGCTTGCTGCAAAGCAGCAGCCGAAGACTTCGAATGTCTGACCATATCCAGGAAATACTCGTGCACACGCGTATCGTCGTTGAGCTCAGGATGGAAAGCCGTGACGAGCTGGTTGCCCTGACGCGCTGCAACGATCCTGCCATCGACTTCGGCCAACGATACGGCATCGCCATATACCTTTTTTATATATGGGGCGCGAATGAAGGTCATGGGTACAGGTTCAGGCGGACGAGTGGCGGGAGACGAGGCGCGCGCGGAAAAGCTGAAAGGTGCTTCCGCATGGAAACTGCCCAACTGTCTTCCGTAGGCATTGCGCACAACTTCGATATGCATCGTGGCAAGAGAAGGGTGGAAACTGGAAACGATGCTTTCAGCCAACAGTATCAGTCCGGCACACGTTCCGAAGACGGGCAGACCGTCGGTTATGGCTTGTCTAATGGGGACATAGAGCTCCAGCTCGTGCAGGAGTTTGTTCATGGTCGTACTCTCCCCGCCAGGAATAATCAGACCGTCCTTGGGTTGATGCCAGTCTGCCAGCTGTCTGACCTCAAAAACATCAGTTCCCAACCTTTTCAGCATCTGCTCATGCTCTATGAAGGCTCCCTGCAAGGCAAGTACAGCTATTCTCATCTTTCTCGTTCTCATCTTTTTTTCCTGTCCAATGTCCAGTCTATAAAACTTTATCGGCCTCTTTCTGCCATCAGCAGTTCAATCTCCTGTTCGTTGATTCCCACCATAGCCTCGCCAAGATCTTCGGATAGTTCTGCCAGCAGCTGGGCATCATGATAGTTAGTCACCGCCTTCACGATGGCTTGTGCCCGCTTTTCGGGGTTGCCGCTCTTGAAGATACCGCTGCCCACGAACACACCCTCTGCTCCCAGCTGCATCATCAGGGCTGCATCGTCTGGTGTTGCCACGCCTCCGGCGGCAAAGTTTACCACAGGCAACTTGCCGTTCTCGTGGACAAAGCGTACCAGTTCCAACGGCACCTGCAACTGCTTGGCAGCCTCATACAGCTCATCGTCAGCCATCGACACGAGTCTTCTGATTTCGCTCTGCATCATCCGCATGTGCCGGACTGCCTGTACCACATCGCCCGTACCGGGTTCACCCTTCGTACGAATCATCGTTGCCCCCTCGGCAATACGACGCAGCGCCTCACCCAGGTTCTTGGCTCCACACACGAAAGGCACTTCGAACTGGTTCTTGTCGATGTGATAAACATCGTCGGCAGGACTCAATACCTCGCTTTCGTCTATGTAGTCTATCTCTATCGCCTGAAGAATCTGCGCCTCAGCAAAGTGGCCGATGCGGCATTTCGCCATCACGGGAATGCTTACTGCCTCCTGAATACCTTTGATCATCTTCGGATCGCTCATGCGTGACACGCCCCCGACGGCACGGATGTCTGCCGGAATACGTTCCAATGCCATTACTGCACATGCTCCCGCAGCCTCCGCTATGCGCGCCTGCTCGGGGGTCGTCACGTCCATAATCACTCCGCCCTTCAACATCTGGGCGAGTTGTCTGTTTAGTTTTTGTCTTTCGGTCATGGTGTTAATCCCTTTGGGTGAAAACTATCTTATTATTTTGTGTTAGCGACGACAAAATTAGGGCATACAGGCAAATCAACAATCAACCTGTTCCCGTATAGACAAACAAAACGTAAGAATGTATAAAGGTACTCCCCTCAGGGGCTTTATGGTTAAAGTTCTAAGGTTCCCCCTCTTTTTTAAAGGTCTAAAGTCAAAGGTTCCCCCTTCAGGGGCTAGGGGCTTCTCTTTCGAAAAACCGAAGGGGCTACGCCGCGGTGAGCCTTGAAAAACTTAGTGAAGTGGGCTTGTGAGGAGAACCCGAAGGCATAGGCTACTTCCTGAAGGGTGTTGTCGGTGGTGGTCAGCCGTATTTCTATCTGGCGCATCAGGCATTCGTCGATGATGGTTTTCGGCGACTTTTCAGCCATGCGGCGGCAGACCTGTGCCAGATAGCGCCCCGTAACGTTTAGGAGGTTGGCATAATAGGCTACATCGCTGTTGGTTGCTGCATGCGTGTTGACGGCATCAACAAACAGATTGTATAGTTCGGCGCTACGCCCCTGCAGGCCGGTGGTGCGCATGGTCTGCGTGCGAATGTATGCTTGTGCCTTCTTCAAAGCTTCTTTTGGACTGTCACCTTCGTTCAGATAGACAGCTACGGCACTGGCAAAAGCATTGGAAAGGCCATGCAAGGCCATAGCCGTACTACTCATGTAGCGTTTTCTGTCGATGACCAGCGTACACAAGGGCAGCAACTGTTCGTTGATGCCCTGAACCACTTCCTTGCTGATGAGCAACTCGCCTCTACTGGAGCGAACCACAGGGTCGTAAATGACATGGCGCGGACGATAGCGGCGGAGCACATCGACAACGACGTCGAGCACTTCCTTGGTGCGTATCAGTCCTACCTTCACCACCTGAGGTTGCACGTCGTTCATCACGGCTTCTATCTGGCCTGCCACAATATGTGCAGGTACGTCATAGAATTCTTGAATGCCCAGTGTGGTTTGGGCGGTGATGCTTGTCACTGCCGTCATGGCATGACAACCCAAAGCCGACATCGTGTTGACGTCCGCCTGTACTCCGGTTTCACCCATCGGGTCGGCACCGGTAATGGTCAGTATAGGTCTTGTTACCTTCTCCAAATCATATGTGTTGTAGCGTCTAGTTTCCAGAGAACTTGCAATGTAGCGTCTAGCTTACTTTAGTCCGTTCTTGATGAGTGATATAGGTGATATGGTTACAGGATAACCTTATAGCGTATGCGGAACGAATGTTTGTCGTTGTCCCAGTTGGTTCCGAGCATCTCAAAACGTCCTATCTGCGAGGTGCTGCGAACATGCCTGCCGATGCATGGACAGACATCGTAGTTGCCGATACGCACCAGCCGGATGGTCTCCGAGGCATCGTCGGGTAATCGGTCGAGCGAGATCCTGGCATCAGGACTGTCGGAATCGGCCTCCATGACCATGCCCTCCAGTTCTGCCCTCGTCACGAAGTCGAAAGTTACGGGAAGGTCTTCGGCTATCAGCTCGTTCATGCTCTGCTCTATCTCCCTCTCTTCCTTGCGGTCGGGCTTATGGTCGAGAATGTAGCTGATTTTGCTTTTCTTGCGCTCCACATGTGCGTTATTGGAACGCTCGCATCCGAACATTCTCATCATCAACTGGTTCAAGAGGTGTTCCGCCGTATGTGCGGGCGGAAACTCCTCTTTGTTATGGTCGTTTAATATATATTCTTCTGCCATATTCT
>DGTH01000184.1:0-939 GCA_002393705.1 Prevotella sp. UBA4341
AGGGAACGCTCATTCCCTTCCTCGTTGAGAAGATGAAGTCGCTGGGTACGGCAGCTTGTCCTCCGTATCACATTGCGTTCGTCATCGGTGGTACCAGTGCCGAGAAGAACCTGCTGACCGTCAAGCTGGCCAGCATCAAGTACTATGACGGCCTGCCCACTACAGGTGATGAGACGGGTCGTGCCTTCCGCGATGTTGATTTGGAGGAGAAACTGCTGAAGGAGGCTCACAAGATTGGGCTGGGTGCCCAGTTCGGCGGCAAGTATCTGGCTCACGATATCCGTGTCATCCGTCTGCCGCGTCATGGTGCCTCGTGTCCCATCGGCATGGGTGTCAGCTGTTCGGCCGACCGTAATATCAAGGCAAAGATTAATGCCGACGGTATCTGGTTGGAGAAGATGGATGCCAACCCCTCGGAACTGATTCCTGCTGAGTATGCCAAGGCTGGCGAGGGACAGAACACCATTGTTATTGACCTGAACGAGGGCATCGATGCTGTTCGCAAGGAGCTGTCGAAGTATCCTGTTTCCACCCGTGTCAACCTGAAGGGAACCATCATCGTGGCCCGCGACATAGCGCATGCAAAGCTGAAGGCTCGCATTGATGCCGGCGAGGAGATGCCGCAGTACTTTAAGGACTATCCTGTGCTTTACGCCGGACCGGCCAAGACCCCCGAAGGCTATCCTTGTGGCTCTATGGGCCCCACAACGGCTAACCGCATGGACCCCTACGTTGACGAGTTCCAGTCGCTCGGGGCAAGTCTTGTCATGATAGCAAAGGGCAACCGCAGCGACGTCGTGACCGAGGCCTGCAAGAAGCATGGTGGCTTCTATCTGGGCAGTATCGGTGGCGTAGCTGCGGTTCTCTCGCAGTCGTGTATTAAGAGCATCGAGTGTGTAGAGTACCCGGAGTTAGGCATGGAGGCTATCTGGAAGATTG
>DGTH01000184.1:1056-4603 GCA_002393705.1 Prevotella sp. UBA4341
TCAAGCAGTTGAAGCCCTGGTGCCCAGCCTGCAAATAACCTAGAGTGCTCGGCGGTTTCCCCGCCGAGCACTTATCAGGTTTAATTCCGGAATACCAGACCGTCGCCAAACTCGTCGATGATGATGGGCTTGTCGCGGCTCACCTGGTCAGCCAGAATCTTCTTAGAGAGGTCATTCAGTACTAAGTGCTGGATGGCCCTTTTTACTGGCCGTGCGCCAAACTCAGGGTCGTAGCCTTCCGTGGCCAGATAGCTGACGGCCGAGTCGGTTATCTGAAGCTCAATGCCTTGAGGTGCCAGCATGTCGGTAACACGCTTCATCTGCAGTCGAACCACGTCGGCAATCTGTTCTTTCGTCAGTTGCTGGAAGGTGATGATTTCGTCTATTCGGTTCAGGAACTCCGGTCTCATGGTCATGGAGAGTTGTTCGCGCGTGGCGTTGCTCGTCATAATGATAATGGTGTTCTTGAAGTTGGCTGTACGTCCCTTGTTGTCGGTCAGTCGGCCATCGTCGAGCACCTGTAGCAGAATGTTGAACACGTCGGGGTGTGCCTTTTCAATTTCGTCGAACAGAATGACCTGATACGGCTTGCGGCGTACGGCCTCCGTCAGCTGACCACCCTCGTCGTAGCCGATGTAGCCCGGAGGTGCACCTACGAGTCGGCTGACGGTGTGCTTCTCCTGATATTCCGACATGTCGATACGCGTGAGCATCGTTTCGTCGTTAAACAGGTATTCGGCCAAGGCCTTTGCCAGCTCCGTCTTGCCTACACCCGTCGTGCCGAGGAAGATGAACGATGCTATAGGTCGCTTGGGGTCTTGCAGTCCGGCACGCGAGCGGCGTACGGCGTCAGAAACTGCCGTGATGGCTTCGTCTTGGCCAATGACGCGCCGGTGCAACTCTTCCTCCAGATGCAAAAGTTTCTCACGTTCGCTCTGTAGCATCCGCGTAACGGGAATGCCAGTCCAGCGGCTTACCACTTCGGCAATGTCGTCGGCAGTGACAGCTATGCCGCTCAGTCGTCCTGTGGTGTCGGCATCCATCTGAGCCTGCAGTTCGCTTAGCTCCTTCTGCAGCTTCTGCAGCTTGCCGTAGCGAATCTCGGCCACCTTGCCGTAGTCGCCCTCGCGCTCGGCACGCTCGGCCTCGAAGTTCAGCTGTTCCATCTCTTCTTTCTTCTGCTGGAAACGGTCTGCAAGCCCTTTCTCGCTTTCCCATTGGGCGCGCATCTGCGTCTCCTGTTCGCGCAGGTCGGCTATTTGCTTGTCAAGCATCTGGAGCTTGTTGTCAGCGGGAGAACCGCTGACCGCACTTACTTCCCGCTTGATGCTTTCGCGTTCTATCTCTAATTGGGCTCGCCTGCGGCTGACCTCGTCCAGCTCCTCGGGCACGCTGTCACGCTCCATGCGCAGTTTGGCGGCTGCCTCGTCCATGAGGTCGATGGCTTTGTCAGGCAGGAAACGCTCGTTAATGTACCTCTCTGAGAGTTGTACGGCGGCAATGCAGGCATCGTCCTGTATGCGTACCTTATGGTGGTTCTCGTAGCGTTCCTTCAGACCACGAAGAATACTGATGGCGCTCAGTTCGTCAGGCTCATCGACCATGACGGTCTGGAAACGGCGTTCCAGGGCTTTATCCTTCTCAAAGTATTTCTGGTACTCGTTCAGCGTCGTTGCACCAATGGCCCTCAGTTCGCCACGGGCTAAGGCAGGCTTCAGGATGTTGGCGGCATCCATGGCTCCCTCGCCGCCACCAGCTCCTACGAGCGTGTGAATCTCGTCGATGAAAAGGATGATGCGTCCTTCGGCCTTCGTCACCTCGTTGATGACACTCTTCAGGCGCTCCTCAAACTCGCCCTTGTATTTGGCGCCTGCCACCAGTGCTCCCATGTCGAGCGAGTAGAGCTGCTTGTTCTTCAGGTTCTCAGGCACGTCGCCACGGACTATTCGTCCTGCCAGTCCTTCGACGATGGCCGTCTTGCCAGTACCCGGCTCACCTATCAGAATAGGGTTGTTCTTGGTACGGCGACTCAGAATCTGCAGCACACGGCGTATCTCGTCGTCACGGCCAATGACGGGGTCCAGTTTGCCCTGGCGTGCCAGGTCAACCAGGTTCTTGGCGTACTTTTCCAAAGCTTGGTAGTTTTCATCGCCGCTTTGGCTCTGCACCTTCTGCCCCTGGCGTAGCTCCTCGATGGCTGCCTTCATGTCTTTCTCCGTACAGCCGGCGTCCTTCATGATGCGGCTGGCCGTGCTGTTGACCACTAAAAGCGCCCATAATATGGGCTCACACGAAACGAACTCGTCGCCCAGTTGTTGGGCCAGTTCTTCGGCCTTCAGCATGACGCGGTTCGTGTCGCTCGACAGGTAGGGCTGACCGCCCTGCACGCGGGGCAGGTGCTGCAACTCCTGATCAACGAGCAACTGAATTTGCTGGCCGCCCACGCCGAGCTTCTGAAAGATGAAGTTCGTCACGTCGCGGCCTTTCTCCATAATGCCCTTCAGCAGGTGCACAGGCTCTATGGCCTGCTGCTGGGCTCGCTGTGCGGTGTTGACGGCTTCCTGTACCGCCTCCTGCGCCTTGATGGTGAGTTTGTCTAATGTCATTGTTTTACTCCTTTCTTGTTTTTAATGTTTTTGTTGTTCTACCCAACGACGTTCAAACTCCGTGCCCGAACCCGAAAGACCGACATTTCGTCAGCCTTTACTGCCGAAATGGCGCAGGCAACCCCTCCCCCACGTTATCGGATGAACAGCAATTCCCGATACTTAGGCAATGGCCATAGCGAATCATCTACGATGAGCTCCAGCTTGTCTATTTGGTAGCGTATCTCGTCAAACTTAGGTTCAACGGTATCGTGGTATGCAATGGCTTTTTCGTGCTCATCGCTGATTTTGTTGGCAAGTTTGCGAGCATTGACCAGTTCTTCAACCAGACATTCAATGGCACTTGTACGCTCGGCAATTTCCTCAATAAGTTTCAGGTTGCGTGCTGAAAGTTTATCTGCCTTATCGGCACTGAATACCTTCGACAGGCGCTCAACGTTCTTCAGCAGTTCGCTTTGGTAGCGTGTGGCTACGGGGATGATGTGGTTCATCGACAGGTCGCCCAAGACGCGGGCCTCAATCTGAATTTTCTTCGTGTAGGTTTCCCACTTCACTTCGTTGCGGGCCTCCAGCTCCTTGCGCGTCATGACGCCTAAGCTCTCAAACATCTTGATGCTGCTCTCGTCAAGATAGCGCTCAAAAATCTTCGGACACGACTTCTCCACGTCCAGACCGCGCTTCTGGGCCTCAAGCACCCACTCGTCAGAGTAGCCGTTACCGTCGAAACGAATGGGTTTACAGGTCTTGATGTCTTGGCGAAGTACGTCGATGATGGCATGCATCACGGCACTATGGTCTGTACCGGCCAGTTTCTTCTCGTAGGAAGGAATGAGGGCATCGACGCGCTGCTTAAACGAAACCAGGGCTTCGGCCACTGCACTGTTCAGAGCTATCATGGCCGAGGCACAGTTAGCTTCAGAACCTACGGCACGGAACTCGAA
>DGTH01000184.1:4689-4911 GCA_002393705.1 Prevotella sp. UBA4341
TGCGGTTGCGGTCGGTATTGTCAATGAAGAGTTCTGGAATCTCCGGAATGTCCACCTTTTTAAGTGAGGAATTAGAAATGAGTAATGAGGAATCTCCTTTCTCATTTCTCATTTCTTCTATATGGTCAAGCAATTCACTGACCTGCTTGCCCAAGAAACTGGAGATGATAGCGGGAGGGGCCTCGTTGGCTCCTAACCGATGGGCATTGGTTGCCGACATGA
>DGTH01000022.1:0-890 GCA_002393705.1 Prevotella sp. UBA4341
GCATCTCAACATTCTCTGCATCACCAACGAAGAGCGCTACAGGATTCTCAATGAGCGTCACGTTGACGGTATAGGTGTTGGTAGCTGTGTTGTCGGTCAGCGTCAGCTGCATCGGTTCGGTGAAATTTGCCTTCGTGCCGCTTGCAGGACTGCATGTGGCGTCCTCGCTGCATTCTACTTCAAAAGTAGCATTTCCCAGGTCAACACCACTGTTGGCCATAATAGAGACGGTGACGGTCTTGTCGTCCTGGTTGATGGCTCCTTTCACGCCCTCGAGGATGAAGAGCTTGAGAAGAGCCTCGTCGTTGCGGACGCTCACCTGATAGTCCATAACGAGGTCACCATTTGTGATGTGCAGAGTGCGGTCGCCATCGAAATTGACGTGGTCGCCTACCTTTATGTTGGTCTGTGCTCCTTCTGAGACCGTGAGTGCCGTCACTTCCATGTCGTTTTTCTTGTCGAAGTCCACAGGCACCTTCACCTTCACCAGTCGCTTCTCTGTATTGATGGTGCCCTCGTACTGTCCGTTCAGCACGAACTTCTCAACGAGGCAGGAGCCGCTTACGTCGATAGAGCCCGTGTTGTCATCGCTGCAGGCTGTCAGGGCAGCGGTAATACCGCAGCACATGAGACATGCCACAAAAATTTTCTTTATCTTGGTAATCATAACTATAAACTATATATAAAATTATAAACTGTTTTTACCACTGTCCGCAGTTCTGCGTGTAATGTCCGTTAGAGGCTGCCAGCTGCTCAAATGGGACGGGCAGATACTCATTCTTGTTGGAGGTGAACTTAGAGTCCTTGAGGAATTCCATCTTTTCGCTCTCGCTGCTGTAGAAACGGTTGATGACTGTTGCTGCATCGCCCCAGCGCACGAGGTCGAAGAA
>DGTH01000022.1:1004-6097 GCA_002393705.1 Prevotella sp. UBA4341
CTTTGGAATAAGAGCCATTGTACTTACCAATGGCAAAGTGTACACCGTATTTATTAGGATAGTTGGCCACAATGCTGTTTTTAGCCATGCCAGCAGCACGGTCGCGTACTTGGTTCACCAGTACAATGGCATCAGCAGTCTTGCCTGTCTGTGCCATAGCTTCTGCCCGCATCAGCAGCACGTCGGCGTAGCGGAACACCACGCGGTTCATGGAACTTGCCCACTGGTTGTCGCATACGAAGAGGTAGCTGTCGGTCAGTGCTGGATCAACATTCTGCTTCAGCGACACGAAATAGCCATACGTTCCACCTGAACGACTCCACGTGTTCGTCCTGCTCATCATGAAGTTGGTGTTGAACATGTAAGGGGTTTCGGGCACACCGACGGTAACGAAGAGGCGGGGGTCGACAGTCTGTGTCGAGCCGACGGCATAGTCAGCGGCCGGGGCATTGTCGAAGATGGGGAGACCGTCACTGGTAGTGCGATAGGCATTGACCAGGTTGATGGAGGGCTTGTAAAAGTCGCAGCCCGAGTCGTGAACCTTGGGAATACATGGAACAATCAGTCGGTAAGAGAAGTTCAGGTTGCCATAGACGGTACCATCGTTCCTAGAGTACTGAATGGCCCAAAGGCTCTCCTTGCCATTCTCATATTGCTCCTCGGGACGGAAGTTGTTGTGAAGGTCGTTCTCCAGTCCGTAACCCGTGTAGATGGAGGGGTTGGTATACTCAATAACCTTCTGCAGGTCGGCTTCATTGATTCCAGTCACCTGATTACTGTTGGCATCATCCTGACGATAGGCCTTATAGAGGTAGACCTTGGCAAGGAATGCTGCACAGGCAGCCTTCGTGGGGCGGCCCTTCTCGATTTGCTCAACAGGCAGTACGGCATAGGCATCCTCGAGATCGTTGATGATCTGCTGCCAGCCCTCGTCGTTGGTATACTCAGTGTTTGAGAGATTGTTGTAGTCCTCTTCCTCCATATTAAGTTTGTTCACAAATGGAATCTTCTTGAACAGACGCTTCAGTTGGAAGTGGCCATAGGCTCGCAAGAACTTCATCTCGGCTGTGCGCTGCTGTATGGTCGTGTTCTCCTGGTCGGCAACGGCTAGCATGTCAAGAGACAGGCTGATGCGCGAGAGATACTTGTAGAAACGGTTCCAGATGTCGTTGTAGGGCCAGTCGGTGGTCATGATGCCGCTACTTTTCTCCAGGATGTGGAAAGGCTCTCCGTCAGAGAAATCCGAACCGCCGACGTAGGCGTCGTCTGAGCGGGTGTCGTAGTTCCACAGTGAGAACGAGGAGTTCATGTCCTCGATGCTGAGCAGTCCGGCATAGGCCGAGATGAGCACGTTGTCGATATACTCAGGGTTCTTCACCTCGTCCTGAGTCAAAGTGGCCTGGGGCACCTGCTCGTCAAGGAAATCAGAGCAGGAGGTGAGAGCTGCAACAATGCTGCCGCAAAGAAGACAGGCTACAAATGTGTTTTTTATGCTGTAGGTAATCATAATTTTTACTTTCCAATTATTAATTACTAATTAAAATGAGATGTTCAGACCGAAGGTAAGGTTGAGAGGGATGGGATAGTTGAATCCGGGGTTCTCGGGGTCGGCACCGGTGAACTTGCTGCTCTTGATGGTGAGCAGGTTCTGAGCCGAGGCGTAGAAGCGCACACGGTCCAAGAGCAGCTTTTCGGTGATGCTCTTAGGCATGTTGTAGCCAATCTGTATGGTGCGCAGCTTCACATAGCTGCCATTCTCGATGTAGTATGATGACACGCGGCCCTCGCGGTTGGTGTCCGACGTGGTCAGTGCAGGAATGTCGCTGCCAGGGTTGGCTGTGCTCCAGGCGTCGAGTACACGGACACCCTTGTTCAGGTAAGGCACGTTGATGTTTGAGTTGGCCCAGAAGTCGGTCTGCGACTTGTAGCCGCGACAGTCCACGTCGACCCCTTGCACGCCCTGCCAGAACATGGTCATGTCCCAGTTCTTGTATTGCAGGTAGATGTTCAGACCCCATGTGAAGTCGGGTGTCGGGTCGTAAATCCAGTCTTGGTCGTCCTCAGTAACCTTGCCGTCGCCATTCAGGTCCTTGAAGCGCATACGTCCCAGACCAGCGCCTTCCTGTGTGGCATGGTTGTCAATCTCTTCCTGACTCTTGAAGATGCCATCGTAGATATAACCAACCTGCGAGAACATGGGATGGCCGACAACGCTCTTCACGCCATTTCCGCCGTACTTGCCGTTGGCTGCCACCGTCTCAGGCAGTTTGGTAATCTCGTTCACATATTTGCTGACGTTTCCACTGATGTCCCATGAAAAGTCGTTGGGCAGGCGGTTACGGTAGCCTACGGTGAGCTCCCAACCGTTGTTCTTCACCTCACCGGCATTGATCCACTGTCCGGCGCCCTCACCCATGGCGGCTATGCCCTCCATGAAGAGCAGAATGTCGGTGGTCTTCTTGTTGAACCAGTCGAACGAGCCATAGACCTTGTTGCCAAGCAGGGCGAAGTCGAGACCAATGTTGTGCTGAGTGGTGGTCTCCCACTTGATATCTTCGTTACCGCGCTGGTTGCGCACGTAGCCGTTGTCGAGAGCGTAGCCTCCGTTCTTACCAGCGATGTCGTATGATGAGCCTGCCTGACCACTGCCCCAGAGACCGGTGGAAACCACAGACTTATATAAGGTGTAGCGTGCGGTGTTCGAAATCTCCTGGTTACCGGTCTGTCCCCATGAGTAACGCAGCTTCAGGTCGTCGAGCCAGCTCTTGGTGTTCTCCATGAACTTTTCTTGCGAGATACGCCAGCCAAAACTAAGTGAAGGGAAGGTACCATACTGTTTGTTCTCACCGAATCGGCTTGAACCGTCGCGGCGGATGGTGAACGATGCTAGATACTTGTCGTCGTAGGTGTAGTTCACCTTACCAAAGAACGAAAGCAGTGAGAAACCCTCACCGAAGCCTTCGGCCAACTGTCGGCCAGCACCAGCGCTGGGCCACATATAGTCGGTGTTGAGAATAGCCAGCTCGTAGCGTTTGGCCGAAATCATCTTATAGTCCATGCGGTTCACCTCAGTACCAATCATGGCATCGCCACGATGCTTACCCACTTCAAAGTTGTAGGTGGCGATGGCGTTCCACATCCAGCGCATGGTGTGTTCCTGTTTGCCCTCTACGGCACTTTCCGTGCGCATCACCTTACCATTAGCGATGGGGTAGGTGAAGAAGCGCTGCTCCTTCTGGGTGTAGTCCATACCGAGAGTGGTACGAAGCATGACGTTCTTAAACGGCGTGATGCTCAGATGAACGTCACCAAACGAGCGCCACTGCGTGTATTTGTTGTCTTTGGTATTGTCTATCATGCTAAGCGGGTTCTCGCGCTCAGAGTAGGCACCCAAGGCTTGGGCATACTTGCCGTTCTCGGCATAGATGGGGAAGTTGGGATTGAACTCCAGGGCGTGCTCCAGTACACCGCCGGGAGCATCTACACCCATTGTGCGGTTCATCGTGAAGTTCTCGCCGATGACTACTTTGCCATCAAACAGCTTGTAGTCTGCATTGGCACGGGCTGAGAGTCGGCTGAAATAACTGTCCTTGATGGTACCCTGGTTGTCGTAGTAGCCTACCGAAAAGAATGAATTGCCCTTATCAGAACCGTTGCTTACCGAGAGGTTATACTGTTGTACGACGCCCGTGCGGGTAATTTCGTCGAACCAGTCGGTGTCGCCTGCACGCACCGTGCCGTTCTCGTCGAGGAACATGTTCATCGTCATTTTGTTCAGCACAGGGTTGCCATAGGCATCATAGCCCCAATCATAGTTGTAGCCCAGATTGTTGTTCGAGGGATTCACACCGTCGTTCACGCAAGCTTGCCAGTAGGCGCGTCCCCACTCGCTGGCGTTCATTGTTTCAATCTTGTTCGTATAGAACGAGGTGGCTACGCTTCCATCGAAATTCACCTTCACTTTGCCGTCCTTACCCTTTTTCGTGGTGATGATAATCACACCGTTGGCGGCGCGGCTACCATAAATGCTGGCCGATGCGGCATCTTTCAGCACTTGAATGCTCTCGATGTCGTTGCCGTTAAGCTCATGCATGCCTGCTTTGGTGGGCACACCGTCGATGATGTAAAGCGGGTCGTTGTCGTTAAGAGTACCGACACCACGTATGCGCACTGTGGCGGCACCAGATGGATTACCATCGGCTGTGATGTTCATGCCCGGAACGCGTCCTTGTAGGGCCTTCATTGGGTTGTTCTCGTTCTGCTTGGCCATTTCGTCGACGCTCACCGTCGAGATGGCTCCTGTAAGGTCAGCCTTACGTTGGGTGGTATAACCTGTCACCACCACTTCCTGCAGAACCTGGTTGTCGCCCTCAAGCTGCACAGTCATTCCGTTCTTGGCTGCCACCTCCTGGGTCTGATAGCCGATGTAGGAAAGCACCAGCATAGTGCCTTCCTGCACCTTGATCTTGAAATTGCCATCGAAGTCGGTTACAGTGCCGTTGTTGGTTCCTTTCTCCATCACAGTGGCGCCGATGACCCCTTCTCCGGTTTCATCGACCACCGTTCCGGTGATCTCCGTTTGCGCGTACAATAATGTACCGGCAAAGATGAGCAGTGTGCTCAGCAGATACCTTTTCAGATGTTTCATTTGCTTTTAAGTTTTTAGTTAATACTTTCGGTAAAAATCTGCCGCAAAAGTAGTAACTATATAAAAACAAGGAATAAAAATATCGTTCATCCCGTGCAAATTATGTTGCATGTAACATTTTTGCCATAGAATGAACGATATTTACTATTTGTAACTTATCACTTATTACTTGTAACTTGTCACTTCCTAATATCTCCCGGCACCATACCGTATTCTTCCTTGAAACATTTGGTGAAGTAGCTGGGGGCGGTGAAGCCCACGGCATAGGCCACCTCGCTGACACTCATGTCGGTGGTGAGCAGTAACTCGTAGGCACGGTTCAATCGGGCAGTGCGCAACAGTTCAACAGGTGAGGAGCCTGTTATTGCCTTCACCTTGCGGTAAAGTTGTACACGACTTAAGCTCATATCAGCGGCCAATTCCTCCACACCTACATCACTGTCCT
>DGTH01000131.1:0-452 GCA_002393705.1 Prevotella sp. UBA4341
ACTGGTGCGGAACTTCACGAACTTGGTGTCCATCGTGTTGTTTACGCGGGCGGTGAAACGCTCGTAGTTAGGACCGGCACCTTCCAGCGTACCCTTCTGGTTGTAGTAGTCCAGACCGATGTTATAAGTGTTGTTGGCACCACCACCGCTCAGGTTGATGTTGTGGTTGTGGCGGGTACCTGTCTTGAATACTTCCTTGAACCAGTCAGTATTGGTGTTGTCCATGAACTGATACCTATTGGTCTCAGGATTCAGGCTGTAGCCGCCGGGCAGCGGAGTGCCCGAGTTGGTGCAGGCCTGGCCTAAGTACTGGCTGTACTGGCTGGCATTCATCACGTCGTATGTGCTGCTGGGAATGATGTCGATACCGAAGTATCCCTTATAGTCAACGTGCAGGGGCTGGTCTTTCTTACCGCTCTTAGTGGTAATGATAACCACACCGTTAGCAGCAC
>DGTH01000131.1:543-4745 GCA_002393705.1 Prevotella sp. UBA4341
CACCTGGATGGTCTCAATGTCGTTAGGCGAGAAGTCGCGGATGGTCGTACCCATGGGCACACCGTCAACGACGTACAGCGGAGCCGTGCTGCCAAATGAACCGATACCACGAATGCGGACGGCAGGGTCTGCACCCGGCTGACCGTCGGAGGTAATCTGCACACCGGCAACCTTACCTTCCAGCATGGAGGAAATGTTTGAGTTAGAGACGCGCTTCAGCTCCTCAGCATTGACGATGGCCACAGAACCGGTCAGGTCGGCCTTCTTCTGAACACCATAACCTACGACAACCACCTGGTCGAGTGTGAAGTCGTCTGACGACAACTTAATCTCACCCAGGGTTGAGCGGCCGTTAACAGCGACCTCAAGGTCCTGATAACCCAGATAGCTCAGAACGAGGGTTGCATTGCCAGGAGCATCCAACTGGAAGTTACCATCAATGTCAGTCACTGTTGCGACACTGGTTCCCTTCACTTTAACAGTTGCTCCAATGAGGGGCTCGCCATCTTGGTCAATCACGGTTCCGCTGACCTTGATGGACTGCTGCTGTGCCATTGATGATGCCAAAGTGGGTACCGAACAGAGCGTAAGGCCTCCCATGACACCCAAAAACAGCATCACAGAGAATAATACTTGTTTTCTCATTGTTAATTGTTTTTAAGTTAGAAATATTATAAAAATAGTTACTAGTTTTAGCACTTCTTGAAAGAATGTTGCAAAATTAGTTATAAAACGTTTCACATAGGTGGACAAAAAGGTATAATAGGTGGACAAATAGGTTTATTAGTGTAAAATTAACGTTTTTATCCTCTTTTCTCCCCTAATTGACATAAATCAAGAAACGTATGGTATATGAAAAAAACCAATCGTTGTTCTATATAATAAATAAAATGTTCGCGCGAGGGAGCAAACTCGCTTCTTCCTCCCGAAGAAGACTAAAACATGAACTGCTCCAGAAGCGCACTGGGACTGACACCGTATGTCCGGGTAAAGCAACGGGTGAAATATTTAGGGTCGTTGAACCCCACGTTATAGGCTATTTCGGTAATGTTGCGGTGACGGTGGCTGCTTAGCAGCTGCTCGCGGGCTATGCGCAACCGGTAGTTGCGAATAAAGGTGCCGACGCTGACTCCCAGTTCTGCCCTGAGGCGCTTCCCGGCCAGACTACGGCTCATGCCGATGGCTTGGCAAAACTCTTCAACGCCAAACTCGCTGTCGCCATAGTGCTGTTCCATCAGGCGGATGGCTCGTTCCATGAAGGGTGCCTCCATCCTGAGCACTGCCTGATGGTCAGCCTCTACACTTTGTTGATAGCTTGCCTGAAAATGGGCATAGTTGTTCAGTACGGTCAAAAGGATGCTTTGCATTTCCTGGGGAGTACTGCTCTCCATGAGGGCTTTACGTATGGGAACCAGCAATTCCTCAATCAGTTCCTCGTGCTGCGACAAATCGGTTTCAACGTTCATTTCTTTATCATTTCCTTTGTTAATCACCATGCGGCTTCAGGTATGTCTTCTGTCACCTCTTCCACTTCAGCTGGCGGCACTTCTTCTTCCCTTCTCTCCTCTATCACGTCCTGAGGTTTCTGCTTGGGTCTGGCAAAGAGCATGGCACTGGGATATTTGTTGCTGTATTGATAATAGACGGCCAGGTTGATGTTGCTCACCTTATGCTTCCACCAGTCGAAGCGCCCGTCGGCCGAAGTGTTTTTGAACACGTAGCCAATGCTTTCCAAGCTGTCGGTTACGACTTCCTTCTTCAACGGGTGTTTGATAAACAGCGTCAGCGTATCAATCTGCTCCAGAAGCTTCTGCCGGTTGACGGCCGTCAGCTCACAGCCCTTTGACGAAGCCTTCAGTGTTCCGTCAACCTCTATCTCAACGGTGAACCGTTCGCGCATGAGTCTTTTGGCTACATCGTCGAACGATGTCAGCCACATCAGCTCGTCGCCCAGTACAGCCAGCTTATTGACTCTATTGGGGGAACTGTTCCGGTTGAGTCGTTCGACGATGGAACTTCTTATGTCCTCAGAACTGTTCTGTCCGTTGTTGACAATCTGTGCTGAGGCGGCCAGGGGCCACACAACGGCCAGAACGGCGAAGGCAATTATCTTCTTCATCATGTCTTCTTTATTCAGTTAAGTCTTGTTGGTAGTCCAGCACAAGCGACTGTCGGGGCTTTAGTGTCAGGTCGCTGCTCAGGTCGTAGTAGCGACCGGTCAGCACGTCTTTGGCCCGTTTGGTCTGGCCTATCACCTCCTGATAGCGCTCCACCTTCATGACGGCGGGCTCGGAGGTGCCGTTCAGAATGGTCAGCACCACGTTGTTGTGCCAGCGGCGGGCTATGACATACACACCGTTATAGGGAATAAACTGGGTCATCGAACCGCGCGTGATGGTTTCGTTGCCCTGTCGCCAGTGCAGCAGGCGGCTGGTCCAGCGGAACATGTCGTTCTGGGCCCTGGTGCGTCCTTCGGCCGTAAAGGCATTCTGCGTGTCGCCGGGGAATCCGCCGGGGAAGTCCTTGCGCACGTAGCCGTCGGAGATCTTCATCGTACCGTTCATCAGGATTTCCGTTCCGTAGTACATCTGCGGTATGCGCCTCACGGTCATCAGCAGGGTCAGAGCCTGTTTCAGCGCGAGTGAGTCCTGTCCGTCGCCCAGGAATCGGTTGGTGTCGTGGTTGTCAATAAAGGCCATGACGCTCGATGGGTTGGGGTAGAGGTAGTCGTAGCAGAAGGAGTTGTAGAGTCGGTTCATGCCGCGCCACCAGTTGTCCGTGTTCTCGTGCTTGGCCGAGTCGAGCTTCTCCTGGAACGAGAAGTCCATGACGGTCTTCAGGTAGCTGTTGGTCTCCGAGAGCTTGGAGTCTTTCTGCCATGCTGCCGTGTAGGCAGGCTGCGTCACCCACGTTTCGCCGACGGTGTTGAAGTTCGGGTACTCCTCGTCCAGTTCCTTCATCCACTGTGCCATGGGTTCCCGGAAGGCGTAGGGGTAGGTGTCCATGCGGATGCCGTCAATGCCGGCTGTCTCAATCCACCACTTTGAGTTTTGTATGAGGTAGCGCATGAGGTGCGGGTTACGCTGGTTCAGGTCGGGCATGGTCGATACGAACCAGCCCTCGACTGTTTCCTTTTTGTCTATCTCCGAGGCATACGGGTCCAGCACGGGCGTCAGCTTGTAGCTGGTCTGCAGGAAGTCGGTGCCTCGGGGGTCGCTGGTGCCTCCCGACTGCATGAGCCAGTCCGACAGGTTCAGCCAGTCGTTCGAGGGCATGTCGGCCACCCACGGGTGCTCAAAGCCGCAATGGTTGAAAATCATGTCCATGACCACCTTTAGTCCACGGGCGTGGCAAGCGTCTATCAGCTGGCGGTACTGCTCGTTGGTGCCGAAGCGCGGATCTACCTGGTAGTAGTTGGTGCAGGCATATCCGTGGTAGGTGGACCAGGTGTCCATCATGTCGGGTGAGTCATTCTCAAGAATGGGTGTAAACCACAGCGCCGTCACGCCCAGCTCCTTGAAGTAGTCCAGGTGCTGCATCAGTCCCTCCAGGTCGCCGCCATGGCGCAGCGAAGGCTGTGTGCGGTCTTCCCGGTAGGGGCGCATGCCTTTTACCAGCGACTGGTGGTTGGGTCCCTGTGCAAAACGGTCGGGCATGAGCAGGTAGAGCACGTCGCTGATGTCGAAGCCCTTACGCTTGTCGCCGCTCATTTCGCGCTGTTTCAGTTGGTAGCTTACCTTCTGCTTGTCGAAGTTGAGCGTCATCGTGCCGGGCTGGGCACCGCTCAGGTTCAGATAGACCAGCAGGTAGTTGGGCGAGTCCAGACGTACGATGCTGTCAACCCGTACTCCGCTGTAGTCGGTGGTCACGTTCTGTACGTGGGCAATGTCCTGTCCATATACCATCAGCTGCAGCGAGGGGTTCTTCATGCCTACAAACCAGTCGGTAGGCTCTATGCGGTCAATCTTTATCTTGGCTGCGTTCATCGTCATTACCAGTAATGTCAATGTCAATAAAATAATGCTTCGTTTCATATGGGTACTTCTTTTTGGGCTCGGCGGGTAAACCGCCTTGCGCTGTTTGGGTTAGTCGTGTATGATGAGTGCTGTTTGCGGGCTGACGGTTACCTCGTCACCGTTGAGGGTGGCCAGACCGGCCTCGTTGATGATGCCGTCCTTGCACACGATGGTGTAGCGTGCTTT
>DGTH01000037.1 GCA_002393705.1 Prevotella sp. UBA4341
CCCTTCGTGGGCTTCTCCACCCTGCGGCCGCTCAGGTCGTAGTAGCTGCCGTCGGTAGTCTGCGGTCTGTTGACAGTTGTCATGTCCAGACCCGTTGTGCCGCCGCCGAAGCCGGAGTTGATGCCGAGGCTCGTTACCGTACGGTCGAAGGTGTCGGCCTTGAAGTAGGCACGGAAGGCGGGGCTGTTGCCGCTGTTCACCACCTCGAAGGCGTCTCCTGCCTCGTTGATGGCATAGACGTTAGCTACGCTTACCTTCTTCATGTTGCCTATGAAACGGTAGTTGCTGCCTGTCAGGATGCTGCGGTTGTTGCTGTTGCTGACCGTGACATTCTCGCCGATGAATTGAATGGTCTTGGTGCTCATGTCCCAGTTGGCACCCCACTTGTTGCCGGGCAGTGCCACGATGTACGGTGTGTTGGCCTTCATCTCCTCGGTGAAGTCGAAATACACCTGGTCGGCATCGTCGCCGGTAAACTCCTTCACCCAGAAGTTCTTGCCCGTGTCCGTGCTGCTGTGGAACCAGTCTATCTCCGTGTCGTCGGCAGTCACCTTCGTCACGTTGAACGGCAGTATCAGCGTGTTCCATCCGTTCACTCCGTCAGCCTGTTTCGTGTTGTTGTAGGTAAACGTCACGTTCTGGGCCGTGAAGTCTTTAGGCGAATAGAAGTCGTTTTCGTCGGTCAGTTTGATCTGCTCTGCCGTTCCGCCCTTCACGATGTTGGCATCCTCCAGTCCGTCGGGTGTTGTGTCTTCAGAGCCAATGAAGTACAGGCAGTTCTTCTTCCCGTTAGGAGTCACCGTAGTCACGCCCGTTCCCGTCAGGTCAATGGCCAGTACGTCATCAGGGACTACAAATTCCCCTGTAGCCTTGGTCGTGTTCTCTGTTCCGTCGGCTGCATACACCGTGATACCGGGTTTAAGATGATAGAAGCCATGTATATTCCAAGATGTATAGGCATTATTTTTTACATAACAGGAAGAGAGAATGTATGGGTTTGCGCTGTCCAGCCCTTTCATTTCGACGGGGATGTCATAGCTGCTATTGGCAGGTACGGTGACCGATACTTGGTTAACAGCACCACTCTTTCCATTAGGGATCAGCGCCCATGCAAACGTGCCCGTATAATCCGTGCTGGTGGCATTTGTCAGTGTGATGGTGCCCTTAAATGTAGTACCATAAATGTTATATACCGGGCAACTATTTCCGCTGATCATAACCGTTCCGCCTGTAGGCTCTGCGGTGTTAATGTTGACCGTTGCCGTCAGCTCCACATTGTTGGTGCTGCTGTTGCCGTTGCCTATTGTAAGCGATGTGGATTGGCCGTTGTCTATATAAGTAACAATGTCATTTTCCCCTAAAAGAAAGACTCTGACAAGCAGTGTGGCGACATATCTCGTGGTAAACGTTAGTGTACATTCCTTCGTGCTGCCTGCAGGAATATAGAACGTATTGCCACCTAAAGGTTCAACATCTGTTCCGTTTATGAAACCTATATTGATGTCACCGTCGTAGTCAGAACTACCGCTATTCGTGATAGTTAGTGTAGCCGTGATGTCTTTCCCTACTGTTGGATTTTCGCTAAAGGTGACCTTCGTACATGACAGGACGAAACCAGTATTCTTCTGAATGTCAGACATTTCACCGCTCTCTTCCAGTTTCTGAATGCCGATAATAGCAACTTGTCCATAGTGATAACCGTCAGTAGAAGAACTACCGCCAATACCTTGTTCCTGGGGATTCAAAACAGACAGCTTAAAGCAACCGTCACTTTGTCCACCCCAGCCCCAGTTGATGTGGAAATAGTCCTCCATGTCATAGCCGTCACAGATAAAGGCATGACCGCCACCGTTTGACTGTCCGCCATAGAGGACGGGACGTCCTTGACTTAGTTCAAAATAAATTAGGTTAATCCAGTCGCCATAGGTATAGTCACTGCGAATGGCTTGTTGTGTGGTTGTATTATATCCGAAGTAATTCTTTAATGCAGGGACAATGGCATTGGAATTTGCGCCAGACTGTTGGTAATAGTTCATGCCTACAGAGACACCGCAGTAGTACATCAGTTGCGCAATGGCTTCGTCGGCTGCCTCCTTTTCTGCGTCAGTACCCGTGCTGGGGTACGTCAGCTGCATATTGCTCCAGTTGATTTCTGTTCCTACCGGAATAGGGTCTATATACTTATTGAGTTGTTTTGAGGTGTACCCCGGTATTTCCGTTGTGGTAGTGGTTGTTGTTGACCTTACTCGCATCTCCGTAAAATACATGACCTGGGCCATAGCCGTTGCCACACAGCCTGTTGCTGAGTGTGAAGAGCCATCCCAGAGTGGAGTCAGATTGTTGTAGGGGGCACTTTGGTTCCAGTGGGTCTGTATCAGCGGCGCAATGCTTGTCTTAATGGTCGATGTCGCGGCCGGCGCATTCGCCGTACCTCGCACCTCGTACCTCGCACCTCGAATAAAGGCTATCTCCTCCGCATACCCCTGCAGCCAAGCGCGCATGTTCTCGGGCATGTTCTCCGGGTCTATGTTGCCGCTGTCGCTGTAGCCGAGTATGGGTACTGACAGGTCGTCGTTGCTGACTACGACGTAGCCGCCGTTCATGTCGGCGTTAAACACGTAGAGGCCACTCACGCGGCAGGCCATGGTCAGCTGCGGCTGTGCGCCCGGAGCACGACGCGGTCCGTGGCCCTGTGCCGAACGCTGCTTCATAAACTGCGTGGCCCGTTCGAGAGCTGCCTCCGGGGTCACGTCGCCTGCCATCATCACGATGCTCGTTATGATGCCCAATAACAGTAATAATGTACGCTTCATCATGTTAAACTGTTTTAAGTTAATAATTCCCTTTTGGCCACAAAGTTACGAATAAGTAGTATAATAACCAAATTTTGCAGACACTTTTTCTACTATAGGGCACTAAGCCGTCTAAGGCCACTAAGGCCTCAAAGTGCTATTGTTGCTCGCGCGCGAGAGAGAGCGCGCGTAAATAAAAAAATGTCTCTTTTTCGCGATTGTTCTCTTTTTACCGACTAATATCAAGAAACAAACGTTTACGCAAAAAAAATATAATGTTGTTTGGTAGTTTTAATTATATTTAATACCTTTGCCAACCCAAATATGATCAAAACAACTAACTGAAGAGATATTTATGGCACGTATTTATAGACTAATGGCAGCGATTGCCGTTGTTCTTGCCCTACAAACCTTACCTGCAGAGGCACAGCAGGTAGCACTGAAGACCAACTTGCTCTACGATGTTACGGCAACGCCAAACCTTGGTATGGAAATCGGTATCGGTAAAAAACATTCAATGCAGGTGTTCTACGGTCTGCACCCTTGGTCCTTTGGCCACGGCGAAGACCAGAAGTACCTCAAGCACTGGGTGGTCAACCCCGAGTGGCGCTACTGGTTCTGCCACCGCTTCAACGGCTCCTTTATCGGCATTCACGCCTTTGGAGGTCAGTATAATGCGGCCAATATCAAGATGCCGTTTGGCTGGTGGGACGACCTGCAGGACCATCGCTTCGAGGGTTGGTACGTTGGCGGCGGTGTCAGCTACGGCTACCAGTGGGTGCTCTCCAAGCACTGGAACTTTGAAGCGGCCATCGGCGTAGGCGCTGCCTACATTGACTACGACAAGTTCAACTGCGGCACCTGTGGCAAGAAGGTCGATGACGGCCACAAGATTTACGTCGGTCCCACTAAGGCCGCCCTCTCGCTGGTCTATTTATTCTAAGCCTTCTAAGCCCACTAAGACTACTAAGCCCACTAAGCACTCTAAGTCCACTAAGACTACTAAGCCCACTAAGACTACTAAGTCATAAAAGAGAAGACAATGAAGAAAGCAATTATCATATTAGCACTGTTCGCCGTGACTCTTTCGCTCACTGCCCAAGAGACCATACGGCTGACCGGCACCAAGAATGGTACCGACACACAGGTTTCCGTTGAAAACATACAGGTGGCACGCACCAGCGAGAAGACGCTCCTCACCATGGACTTCATCCTCGACCAGCTCGACGTGCCTTCTAACCGCTACCGCGCCTTCACGCCCGTCATTCGCAGTAAGGACGGACAGCACGAGCAGCGCCTGAAGACGCTCATCATTAGCGGACGCCGACAGAACATCGTCTTCGAGCGCGACGGCATTGACCCGCTCTACGTCGATAACTGCGACAACATTCGCCGCGTCAATGGCCAGCCCCAGCGTTACGAGTATGCCGACGCCGTGGCTAATCAGCCCTGGCACCGCAATGCCGACGTCTTCGTGGAGTGCGACCTCTGCGGCTGCGGAGACCTCATGAAGAACGAGCAGGCCTTCCTGGCCTCGCTGCTGCCCCCCGACCCCTACGACCTCATCCTGCTGACCGACGTAGTGCCCGACCCCTATAAGCCCACGCGTGAGCTGCACGGCACGGCCTTCATCAACTTCGTCGTCAACAAGTGGGAGATGCGTCCTGACTACATGAACAACCGCGCCGAGCTGCGCAAGATTACCGATACGCTCGACATCATGGTACGCGACAAGAACGTGAACGTCAAGCAAATCAAGATTCACGGCTGGGCATCGCCCGAAAGCCCCTACGAGCACAACCGCATGCTGGCTACTAACCGTGCCAAGTCGCTCACCGACTACGTACGCCAGATGTATAGCCTGCCCACTAACGTCTTCGCTCCCGCCGAGGCAACGCCCGAGAACTGGGAAGGCCTGCGCAAGGCCGTCGTAGAGATGGACCGCGCCTACCTGCCTCACCGTCAGGAGATTCTCGACCTCATCGACGATACAACCATCGACCCCGACCCCAAGGAGCAGAAGCTCAAGAAGCTCTACCCCGACGAGTATAAGTATCTCTACGAGAACGTCTATCCGCACCTGCGCCGAAGCGACTACGAGATACAGTTCGACATTCGCAAC
Source organism: Prevotella sp. UBA4341 (assembly GCA_002393705.1). GTDB lineage: Bacteria > Bacteroidota > Bacteroidia > Bacteroidales > Bacteroidaceae > Prevotella. The sequence continues at coordinate 4,915 of DGTH01000037.1, forward strand.
TTCACGCTCGACGAGGCCAAGGAGGTCTATAAGGTACGTCCCTACCAGCTCTCCCTGCGCGAGCTTTGGGATGTGGCCCACACCTTCCCCGAGGGCAGCGACGAGTATAACCGTTGCTTGCAGACCGCCGTCAACCAGTATCCTGACTCCGCCGCAGCACTCATCAACCTGGCTAACGTAGCCATCCGTCAGAAAGACATGCTGAAGGCCGAGACGCTCCTCCAGCGTGCCGGCGACAGTGCCGAGGCCGACCAGGCGCGTGCCGTAGTGGCCATCATACAGCAGCGCTACGACGAAGCCGAGCGCCTCCTCGCCGCTGCCGAGCGCAAGGGTCTTGACGTCACCGTCAACCGCAACGCCCTGCGCGAAATGACCAAGTAGCCGCTGGCCCAGGGCCAGACGGCCACTCCAGTGGCCTCAGTAGGCCCTGAAGCCCCAGAGTTCTTTGAAATCTTGCAACACAATCCAGGGAAAAAACTCCAAGAATATTTGGCCGTTTCTCCCAAACTGCTTATCTTTGCACTGTCAAACGAAGAACAGAATGACAACACGCAGAGAAAAAGCAAAACCTCAGCAGCCGAAACTGAATAGCCAGTTAGCGACTGTTGACCAGCATCCAAAGAAATCACAAGGTCGTTGGAGGGAAAAATTAGGTAATTACCTATTAGATGTATCTAAGTATGTCTTAACAGGTGTAGTCATAACATCGTTATTCGGCAGAATGTCTGATTACGTTACTGTTTATATACTCGGTGTTATAACTGTTATTGTAACATTGCTAACAGGTCTGGTATTAACGAATAAAAAAATGGAGGATAAATAATTATGGGAATGTATTTAATATTCATGGTTGTGACAGTTCCGTGTATGATTTTCTTGCTCTATTGTCTCACCCCGAAGGGTAAGCAATGGCTTAGGCAGAACAATATGCTCTAAATCCTCTTTCTCCTCCCCTTTCGGGGAGGCTGGGTGGGGCTATCCCTGGATTCGTGTTCCCCGACAATCGGAAGGTTGTTCGGGGGATGTTGTTTAATATATATAAGTAACCAAACAAAATAACATTTTATAATTAACATTTTTATATTAACTTTTTAAACAAAACAAGTATGAAGAAATTTAGTTTTCTTGCGCTCGCAGCAGCTGGAATGCTGTTTGCAGCTTGCTCGTCGGACAAGGACGTCGTTGCCAATGAGGTTAACGGTGGAGTTGCTTCCTATGAGAATGGCTACATTTCTGTAGGTATTAATTTGCCGACAGTTCCTCAGTCAGTCACTCGTGCAACGAATGACAATGGCTATCCTAACAACAATTTTGATTTGGATGACGGAGATGACAATGAGTATGCAGTAGGCTCTGTTTATCTGCTTACTTTCAGACCTTCTGGTTCTGGTGCAGATGAAAACAATGCTACCTTCCAGACCGCATTCCTTCTCACAACCGAATGGGCAAAGAACTCAGACCCTCAGGTTACGGTTTCTACTCGTGAAAACATTGTAAAGAAGATTGGTTCAAAAGTTCAGAAAGGTGACTTGGCTCTTGTAGTTATTAATCCGAATAGTCTTTTGACTTTTGCTCCAAAGACAGGAGATGGTGTTGTCGAGGGAGAGCAAACTGTTAAAGTTGGTATAGAGACTGATGCTTTCTCAGGTACCTTCGGAGCTTTCAGAGCAAAACTGGCTACTTCTGATAATCTGGATGCAACTGAGATGCATAAAACAACAACAACATTCTACATGACAAATGCTCCTTTGTATGCTGCCCAGGGTTCATCTACCACAGCACCTACAACAACAGTTAATCCTGCTTACCGTGTCTTAGTTCCCATTGAGAACGTATATGAGACAGAACAGGCTGCAAAAGATGGTGTTGCTTCGGAGATATTCGTTGAGCGTGGTATGGCCAAGGTTACTTTGAATGCAACTCCAGCAAATGCAACTCTTGGAACTAAAGTTACAGAAACGGGTGTTGCTGATGCGGATGTTACATTTGCCATAACAGGCTGGACACTTGACCAGACAAATGCATCTTCTTATCTTGTTCGTTCAACAGAAGGTTATTCAGATTTTATCAAGTTGGTTAACGGTGCCAGCAAAGTTTATCGTTTTACTGGTAATACTGCAATACTGCCTCAGAATAATCCTGGAGATTACAAGTATCGTGGATACTTTGCTAAGGATCCCAATTATGATGCCGACGTTGCAGCAGGCGACTTGATTTATTTTAAGAATATGACAGGCGGAACATTCACGACACCTACAGGTACAGGTGAATTTGCTCCTAAGTACTGCTTCGAAAACACATTTGATGTCCAGCGTCAGACTCGTAAAAATACTACATTGGCTCAGGTTGAGATTACAGTCGCTGGTGGTGCTGATCTTTATACTGTAAATGGTGTTACCAGTAAGATTTATAAACTTTCTGGCGTTCAGACAGCAATTAAGAATGTGGTTCTTGAGTACTGTAAGGCTAATAACCTGATGGCAGTTGGTAAGGATCTTTCAGGTAAGACCTCTGATGACTTGTTTAATAATGCAGCCATTACTGCTAAAACAGACCCAGAATATGAATATACAGTCACTGCCATTACAGTGAAAGATAATACTTACTTCAAGACTGGTATTGACACGGAACTTGCAAACGCAGCAACTCTTACAGCAATAAACAGTCAGTTAGGTGTTATTACAAAATATACTGGTGGTAAGAGTTACTATGCGATCCGCATTAAGCACTTTGGCGATGAGTTGACTCCTTGGCATGTTGGTACAAATAATTCCGGTAAGTCTTCACTCGACAGTTCTGTTGACTGGATTTGGAGTACTGAGACAGGAGCTAAAGAAGCAGAACAGCCTTCAGCAGGAAATTCTTATCCTAACAATAATGCGAATGACTATCTTGGTCGTTATGGTGTACTGCGTAACAACTGGTATGACCTGAAGATTGGTAGCATCAAGACACTGGGTAGCCCTGTTCCCCTGGATTATAGTGCAGACGGTACTCCCGATGATGAACTGGAAGGCTACATCAACGTGAAGATTAATATCATGTCTTGGGCTAAGCGTACACAGCAGTGGAACTTCTAATCTACTGTTAATAAAAGAAGTAAACGATAATCGAATTTAAACAATTCTAAGTGACAATGAACGTTCGACACATCATACAGAAGAGCATGCTGGCCGTTGTGGCCGCATTGACAATCAGTAGTTGCGACATGATGACGGAAGACCTGAGCGACTGTCCGACAGGCCTGTATGTTAACTTCGTCTATGACTATAATATTCAGCGTGCAGACATGTTCAAAGACCATGTCGGTGGCCTCACGCTCTACGTGTATGATGAGTCGGACCGTCTTGTCACGCAACGGACGGTGAGCGGGAGCGAGCTCTCGATGTATGGATATAACATCCATTTCACGGAAGAGGAGCTGGCTCCCGACCACTCGTACCGTCTTGTCGCCGTCGGCATGCAGAAGAGCTGGGACGTGGCGCTCCAGACCCCGGGCGCTAAGTACCGGAAGACGGACATGGCGCAGGGCAACGACCGCAAGTCGTTCAACATACGCCTGGACCGCGAACAGCCGAGCCGGGCCGACAGCTACAGCTCGCCCTACTACGAAGTGTCCGCCGCCGCCCCGCTTGACACGCTTTGGCACACGCTGACCACGCTGCAGGCTTCGGCAGCCACCATTCCTGGCGTCACAAAGTATCATCAGGCTGTTGATGGCAGCATCAATAGCAACGGCATCGATTTGGTTCATGTTGTGAGCGGCGAACCTACATACGCTACTGTCAGCTTGATACGCGACACAAACCATCTGAATATTTCGTTGCGCGAAATTGATCATCCTGAGGAAGTGAACCACGAGGATTATGAAGTATTCATCGTCGATGCAAACGGTGATTTGGATTTTCAGAACAACCTCATCGTTCCTACTGACTCACTTATCTACCGCCCCTACGCTAAATGGACTACCTCTTACAATGGTAACGGAACCATTGGCGTACAGCGTTCGGCACACTACGACCTGATGTTCAACCGACTGAAGTACAGCCCCACGCCAAAAGAGAACGCAGTGCTGTGCATCCGTAAGAAATCAAACAATCAGGACATTGCTGTGCTCAACTTGCCGCAAATCCTCGCTGAAGGACGTACGGCATACGAAATATACTCCTACCAACCCCAGGAATACTTGGACCGTGAGTATGACTACCGCTTGGAGTTGTTCCTGAAGGGCGAGGAGTGGGAAACGTTATCAGAACTCTATGTATGTATCGACGTGCTCTCATGGGCGAAGCGCATACAATTTGAAAATTTGTAAATACTATATATGCATAAGCATGTATTCCATATATTGACTAAGTCTCTCCTAACAGCACTTTGCTTGTCGGCGCTTGTTGGCTGTTCGTCGGTGGTAGATGATGAGAACGAGGTTGTTGGTGTTCCGAAAGGTTCCACAACCTACATCAATCTGACTATCGGCATCAGTAATGGTCGTGGTGACGATACCCGTGCGGGCGAAGTACCCACTGCCGGCGAAAACGGCGATGGTCGTGAAGCGGGATTCCTGCGCGAGAATGCCGTTACGGGTATTACGCTCATTCTCTATCAGGATAATAATGGAATCAATGGCAGCGATGAAACGCCCTTGAACTTTGTGAAATATTATCCAGTGTCACGTGTCGGCGACCCGTTGCCCGCTAATGGTAGTGACTTAGGGACGACGAAAGTCATTGAAGCATATTACACTACGGGTAACCAGCAGTTGCAAAAGAACGAGATAGACTATACCAAGTCCTACCATGCTATCGTGGTAGCTAACGCAGACCTACGTGGTCAGGTCACTACGCTTGGTGATGTAAAGAGTTACAAGCTCAACAGTTTATATAGTGGCAACGAGATGTCGTTAGCCTCGGAATGTTCAGGTTTCATTATGTCTTCAGAATCAGACTATACAATGAACTTTGCCACTACCACACCAACTGATTATTCGGGTGGCTTGCTTTATACGTTTGAAGATATTATTATTGAGCGTATGGCAGCTCGAATTGATTTCTGGTCGGCATGTTCGAATGGCTATAAGACAAGTGCCGACAATGCTGCCTATACAACCCCTGGCTATGAATATAATGTAGAGGGTGGAACAGACAAGTTTGTCGTGACTGGTATCGTTCCGTTTAATCTGAATAGCGGCGACGCTACCAATGGTGGTGAGTTCCTTATAAAGCGTTTGGCCAATACTATTAGTGAGACACCTACCATTACTTATCTTGCTGACGAGTCTGGCACCAATTATGTGCTCGACCCCGCCACTCGTACAAAAGTGGATGGTACGCTGACCTATATGAAAAACCCTTTGACCGGTTTTGGAACGTTAACAGCATTAACGACCCTTTCCTCTAATTCTTATTATAAGAGCATGTCCTCTCTGCATACAGCTGTTACGACATCAGGTAGTACTGCAGGCTATCCTTCATATACCGAAGGAAGTCTGACGGGTGATAATGTTATCATAGCCTACCCCATGGAGAATACGCTATGGGGTGCATCGCTACTCTATCACTATGCAACAGGTGTTGCTATCGAGGGCGATTATTATACCAATGGCACCGGAACACCCCAGCACCGAATCTATTATGGCTATATGCGTCATCAGGGAACGTCAGCTTCCTCATATTCCGCCATGTTAGGTGACGTGCTAAGCACAACTGAAACGTCAACTTCTGCCAACTGTATGGAGTATGGTATTGTACGCAATAACATATATCGTATCTATATCTCCCGAATAGGACAAACAGAAGGCGACATCACCATACACATCAAGGTGAAGAAGTGGGACATCTTTGAGCATGCACCTATTTATATGTAAGACAAATTAGGAAAACAGAATAAGTTATGAGACTTACAACACATACATACGTCGAAAAAGAGAATAGGGTAGGGAGAATGTTGCAGCGTGCAGCATTCTTCATTCTTCATTCTTCATTCTTCATTCTATTAATGGCTTCCTGCTCGTCAGATGACCCCTCCGTCACCGGCGACAACGGCCAAGTGGTTCCCCCCTCGGAAACCAACGGCAAACTCACCCTCCGCATAGCCACCCACAACGACGTGACGCGTGCTGCTTGGGTAGATGATAACGCCACCGACGACGAGATGATGAACCTCTGGGTCGTGGTGCTTACCGATGCCTCTGGCAACGTGCAGAAGAGCTGGGCCTGCCGACCCACAGCAGGTTCTGCCGACCAGGAGATAGACGAGATAGGCCAGATAGCCAAAGGCACCTACAAGGC
>DGTH01000141.1:0-9475 GCA_002393705.1 Prevotella sp. UBA4341
ACTGTTATTATTTCATTTTTTCTACAAAGCTCTTGGCGGGCTTGAAGGCGGGCATGTCGTGAGCCTCAATGACCAGAGTCGTGTTCTTCGAAATGTTGCGGGCCGTCTTCTGGGCACGATGCTTGACGATGAAGCTGCCGAATCCGCGCAGATAAACGTTTTCCTTGTTGATGAGCGACTGGCGGAGCTCCTCCATAAAAGCCTCGACCGTTATGGCTACGTCACGTTTCTGCAGTCCTGTCTGGGCAGAAATGTTATTGATAATATCAGCTTTTGTCATGTTGATTTACTGTTTTTATTATTGTTACTCGTTGAATTGGGTTGCAAAGGTACTGATTTCCAGCCGAAAACGAAAAACTTTCTGCACTTTTTTTTCAAAAACTTTGCTTTTTCCTCTCTTTCAGCCTCTTTTCTTCGACCTCTGACACCTCTTATTGGGCACTCGACGGCCACTTTTTGGCGTGTCGGAATTAGGGTGTTCAAAATGATGGACCAAGAAATGCGTCAGTAACGTCAAGCGTACGAATGCATGCCGCCCAGCAGGTAGTTTACGCCGAAGTAGGTCATCAGGATGCTCAGGAAGGCCACGAGCATGAAGCCGTGGTAGAAGGCGGGGCGTTCCAGTCGGGGCAGGGACTGCATGTGGACGGCCACGCCGTAAATCATGAACGTAATGAGTGCCCAGGTCTCCTTCGGGTCCCAGCTCCAGTAGGTTCCCCACGAAATGTTGGCCCAGATGGCACCGAGGAAGATGCCGATGCCCAGCGTGGTCAGGGCGGGGTAGAGGAACAGCCTCGAGAGCAGCTGCAGGTAGGCTGCCTGCCGGCGTAGCAGCAGGCCGACGACGGCGCAGATGAACGTCAGCGAGAGCAGCGCGTAGGCCATCATGATGATGCTGACGTGCAGCGTAAGCAGCGGCGACTGCAGCACGGGCATCATGTGCGACATCTGGGGGTCCATGAGCGAAAGGTGGCTGGCCAGCAGGAAGAAGCCAGACATGAGCAGTCCGAAGGTCAGCATGACGGGGAACCGCCGTCCCATCAGGAACGTCAGCAACTGCAGCAGCCACGCCAAGAGGAGCATGGTCTCGTAGCCGTTCGACATGGGTATGTGGTCAATGATAATCCAGCGCAGCGTCATGCACAGCGTCAGCATGAGGAACGACACGGCGAGCACGCCCCAGGCCAGCCACCTGACGGGGCGCCACTTGAGGAGCGAGAGGAAGGCCATGGTCAGGCAGACCATGAAGAGCACGGTGGCAAAGGGCACGCGGTTGTAGAGTCGTTCGGCCTTTATGCGCACGGGGCTTGGCAGCGAGCGGCCACCAAAGGTCTGCTGGTACTTCTGCATCTTCTCCAGGTAGGCATTGGCGTTCTGCCAGTTGCCGGCCTGTACCTCGCCGTTCAGCAGGGTGAACACCTCGTGCATGTACTTCTGGTGTTCCTGGTCCATGTCGGCGGGCAGGTCGTCGGTCGGGCCGTACCACGTTATGCCGTGGCCCCAGGTGTAGGGGAAGAGCTTGAGCGGCTTGCCCTGGTGCAGCTCCATGATGAGCCCCACCTTCTCGTCAACCTTCGAGGCCTGCTTCTCCAACTCGCCCGACTGTCCGCCCATGTAATAGTCGCTGACGTACGGGCCTAACACGTAGCCGTTCTGGTTGAACAGCCCGTTGAGCGACGTATAGTCGGCGAGTTGCAGCCGCTCCTTCAGCTCGCCGCCCTTTATCTTGACCACGGGCTCCTTGCTCCAGTCGTCGTAGAAGAAGATGAAGCCCGTCAGCACCTGCGTGGCCGTGTAGTCGCCGTAGGAGCGCTTGCCGTAGAGCTTCTTGGTAAAGTCGAGCGCGTAGGTCTCCATGGGACACACGCGGTCGTTATAGACCACCATGAGCTGTCCGAACTTCTCGGCCGTCTCCCGGGGCAGCACGCGCGTCTGGGCCGATGCGTCGGCAGCACCCAACACCCAACACCCAGCACCCATCACCCAACACCCAACACCCGCCGACTGCTTCAGCAGCTTGCGGTAGGTGCCTCGGGGGTCGAAGAGCATCCAGACGAGCGCCAGGAACAGCAGCGCATAGCCGCCGTAGGTTACGGGAATGCCCCACGGGTCGCTGTTGACGGCCAGGTAGCTGCCCTCGAAGTCGGGGTCGTAGCTGCTCTGATAGAAGCGGTAGCCACGGTGCGAGTATATGTTGTTCATCGACACTTGGGCCTCCTCGCCGGTGTCGCTTATCGTGAAGCGCGAGGTGTAGTCAGCCTCGGCCCGGGTTCCCTCGTGGTAGGCTATGTCGAAACGCTGTAGCGTCAGCTGGAACGGCAGCTCGTAGCGATCCATGCAAATGCTGGCAGGCTCGCCCCGGCGCAGGTGTATCAGGCCTTGATAGCTCGTCAGGTGGGTGAGCAGGGCTCCGGCCAGTATCACGACGAACGACAGGTGGAGCGCCACGGTAGAGGCACGCCTGACGCGCCGCTTCAGGAAGTAGAAAACAGCCGCTGCCGCCAGCAGTCCCCACAACAGCGAGAACCACCACGCACCATAGATGTAGCGGGCCACGAAGGGCGTGCCCTCAAACTTTTCCACAATGGTGGCAGCAGCCAGGACGGCTACCACCACCACATAAAGAGCTATGACTGTTTTCTTCCACATCCTCTTATGTTTTTATATAGCGCGCAGGAACTTCACCACTGCGTCGCGGTCCTTCTTGGGCAGTTTGTAGAAGCGGAGTGCACTGTCGTAGGCGTCCGACTTCTTCGAGTATCCGTGCCAGATGATGGCCTCAATCTCGTTGCGGGCACGACAGTCATGCAGACGGTCTTCAGCACCCGTATTGATGAGCGAGAGGCCCCGGCCCCAGAGCGGGGTGGTGCGACACCAGGAGCCATGTATGCCGTTCTTCATGAAGAGACGGTGCTGAATCATGTCGGTGTAGGGCCAGATGGTCTGGTTCTGATACCTTGGCAACTGCAAATTCTGTGCCGCAATGATTTGGGGGTTCCAGTAGTTGTCCTCCTTGGTCTTCCACGAGGGACGGTGACACGTGGCACAGCCTATCTGCATGAACACCTCCTTACCCCGCTGTACGTCGGGGTCCTGCAGGTTGCGTGCTCGCGGAATGGCTAGTCCACGGTGCCACACCTGGAAGGCCCAGAAGTTGTTGTCCGACATCTCCGGCTCGAAGTTGTGCCACTGGTTGTCAAACTGGTTGGTCGATGGCAGCAGCAGGTTATAGACCGCGTTCCTGATGCCCTCGTCAGTGCCGTCGGCATGGTAGGGCGATTGGGGGTCGGCTTTGATGGCGGCTATGACCTTCTGGTTCTCCGACATGGCCTTGGCCCACGGCTCCGTTGAGTAGAGCTTCGGGCGGTCAGAGCGCGAAACGTTGGTGATGTTCCAGATGGCGTTGGCTCCCGCACCGTCCTGTAGCGAGCCGCGCGTCATGGCGTAGGTAAACTTCTTGATGCGGTTCACCTGCTCCTTGCCGCTCGAGGCGTTGACGTACAGGGCCGTGGGGGCCCAGTCGTTGGCGGCTGCATCCCAGAAGGCGGGGTTCAGCTTCTCGCTCACGTCGATGTTGTTTCTGGCCCACCAGGCGGCCTGCTTCTGGTACTCCAGCTTGATGCTGTCGTCGGGTATGGCGTCGAGCAGACCCGTACCAATGATGCCGATGGTGCTCTCCAGGCGGAAGGCCACGGCACCGTTGCCCGTCTCCCAGGGCGTGGGGCTGGTGTTGAAGGCCGAGCGGTCAATGCTCAGCTCAGGGTAGATGAGCTGATAGGTCTCTCCGTCAGGGAAGGCCGTAGCCGAAATCTCGCTGCCGTCGGCCATGGCCGTAATGGGGAGCCAGTCCAGGTGGATGCCGCTTTCGTCAATAGGCGGCAGGAAGGGGCTCACGGCCCTGGTCTGCGGCATGCCGGTCACCTCGCTGACGTAGGGACCGTCGTCGCTGTTGTCGCCATCTACGGGGTGATAGACCACGAGCAGGTAGCCGTTGCCCCATTCGGCAGTGTATTTCGTTACGCGCTTGCCGTGACCGTAAGCCGGGTGGCAGTCCAGACACGACTTGCGCACGTAGGCCGGTCCCAGTCCGTTGAAGGGGGCCTGAAATTCCGTCACATTACGCTCGAAGAACTGCTCGCCCCGGTTGAAGGCCTCAGTGAGTCCCATCTCGGTGACGGCGGGTGTCTCGTCCTCGTAGCAGCCCTGCGTCACGTTCATCGTCGTACCTTTCTCGCCGCCTACGTACCACTCTTCAGCGGTAAAGTTTCCGACGGCCTTGCCAATGTAGCTCTCGTCGTCAGTAAGCGACGTCTCGCCAGGGGTCGTCTCGGCCACGGGCTCGTCGTCCTTACAAGCAGTCAAGGCAACCCCCGCAAAGAGGGCTGCCAAGACCATGTATTTAGTCTGTTTGTTTAACATCATCATTATCTGTTCATGCTAGTTTTCCTATTATTAGTTAGCGGCAATCCACGTAGCAGCCTCGTTGATGACGTCGTCAAGTGCGTTGATGGCGTCCATGGCGTTCTTGGCGTTGGTGCTGTGGGGATCCAGTACGAAGGGGGTACCCGTGGTGGCTGTCTTGGTAGCTGCAAGGGCTGCCTCCAGGTGCGACTTCAGCTTGGCAGCCAGCGTGGCGTTGTACTTCTGCAGGTAGGCCATGATGCTGTTGGCGTGGGCCGACTCCGTGGTCTGTCCGTTCAGCGCGTACTGAATGCTGCTGATGTTGTCATGGAAGTCGTAGTAGGAGCGCTGGCTGTAGGGCGACTCTATGTAGTCGGGGTCGGCACCGGTGTAGGCCTGGCCAATCTTCTGGCCGGCCACCTCGGCGCAGATGTTGCTGCATCCGGCCACGAGGATGGTGCTCATCACCTTGCGCCACGTGCTCAGCGTGCTGCCGGCCTGGGTGGCTGTCAACATGTTTTCGCCGTAAGAGAGGTCGCTGCCCACGATGGTGTAGGGAAACTCACACTCCTCGACGCGGTCAATGTGGGCTTGGGGTGCCTGGCTGCCTAACCAGCTGACCTCTAACTGGAAGCACTTGTCGCGCAGGTCGCCGGCTACGGCAGCAGCAAACACCAGTTCCTGCTCGCCCGTAATGTTGCGGCCGCTGAAGGCCTCGTCGTCCTCAACTCCCTGCAGGGCTGCCACGGTGCGGTTCTGGCCGTTACGGAAGATGATGAACTCAATGCCGTGGAAACCCAACTGCTGCTCGCCCACCAGGGCACGGGCATTGTCTATGCCACCGTCGGCCAGGTCGTCGAGTTCGGCTATAATCTCCGAAGAACTCAGAGCCTTAGCCAAGGCCGTACGGTCCAGAGGCCACGTGTCAATGTGGGGGTCAATACCGAAGTCGGTGGCTGCACCGTAGAGGAAAGACTCGCTGCTCTCCCAGGCAGAGCGGGCACCGATGAAGGTCTGGCAAATCTTGTCAATGTCTGCCTGGCTCAGCGAGCCGCTGCGGTACTTGGTCTTGGCCTCCACCAACTGGTTGTAGAGCTGGTCGGTCTGGCTGGCCAGCGACTTGTAAATGGGGAAGACGACGTTGTTGACGTACTGCGAGGTCAGGGCCTTCATGTCGTTGTCCTTCTCAGTGAGTGTGTTCACGCTTCCCTTGTCAGGCTCATCGTCGCTTCCGCAGGCGGTGAGCGTCAGTGCCCCCATGAGCAAGACGGCAACTGACAGAATAAAATACTTTTTCATTTCCTTCAAATTATTAATTATGTTAATGTGTTATACTTGTTCATAGAAAGAATCCCTCGTAGGCCACGCCCAAGTTCAGGCTGGGCTCGTTGTTATAGGCACTCTTCAGCAGGCGCAGGCTGTAGTCGGCCTTGATGACGATTTGCTTCAGTGGGTGATAGTTCAGACCCACGGCCAGGCGGTGTACGTTGGTGTAGTCGAACATTTCCTTGTTGCCCGTGGGTATGTAGCTGTCGTAGTACTCAAAACGGCCGAAGACGTACAGTTTATGCTGAGCGCGGCGCAACTGCTCTATCTGCGAGAAAACGTCGTAGCCGGCCTCAATGCCAAGGCTCAGGGCGTTCTTGCCTATCATGGCACTCTTTACGGGCGAGTTCGACGCGTGAGCCTTGGCGTCCTTGATGGTGTTCAGCTTGTCCGTCTCGCCCACGTAGCCGTAGTCTGCCTGTCCGCGTACTATCCAGTTCCAGCGTTTCAGCGTCATGTCAATGGAGCCTATGGCCACCGTGCCGTTCACCTTGTCGTAGGGTTTGCCCTCGCCCTTCAGGTCGTTGGGGAAGGTGTTGTGGGCCGAGTGGCCGTAGTAGCCGCTTACGCCGAAGCGCAGCCCCGGGGTGGGGTAGTAATCTACCCGGCCGGCAAAGCCGTAGCGGTTGGCGGGCTTGAACTCAAAGGGCGAGCCGGCTCCGTGGTGCACCCACTTGTCGCGGTTGAAGAGCATGGCGTTCAAGCCGGCCACTACCTGTGCCTCGTAGCGGAACTTGCCGCTGCGCCCCCAGAAGGAGAGGCCCGTGTCGTGCCACGTAGAAGGCAGAATGGTGTTTTCGCCTTCAGGCCTATAGACGGTAAAGTAGTTTAGCGGCTCGTGGTGAGCATTGTTCAGACCCACAGGAACCACGAAGTGGCCAACCTTCAGGTTGGCAGCCGGCGTAAACTCCTTGTTGATCCAGAACTGCTCCAGCTCTACCTCGCCGCCCTTTTCCTGCTCGCGCTCCCATTCGGCTGCCTCGTCGGCCTCGTTCTCAATGGTCGAGCCGGTGCCTGTGTGCTCAAACTCTATCTCCGTGCCGAACGTCCAACCGCGACCGAAGTCGTAGCCCAAATAGATGACGGCATGGGGAATGTCGAAACGCCCGTGGCTCGGGTCGTTCTTGTAGTTCTCGGGACTTGAATAGCGGTTGACGTGGTCACTGTAGAAATTGCGGCTCAGCGCCACCTCACCATAGCCACCAATGTGCAGGCGGCGGTACTGATGGGAAAAAACACTGTCGGCAGCGCTCTCCTGCGCCTGTGTCATGATAGGACAGCTGAGCGCCAGGCCTGTCAGTGCAAGTTGTAATAACTTCTTCATTATCTATCTATCTTTGGTTCTTTTAGCGGTGCAAAGGTAGATGTTTACTGGTATCCTTGCAATACCAATAATTAAGTATTTTGGGTGTTCTCCCCCTTCAGGCATCTATAAAAAAAGAACTGGAAACGTGCTCCAGAGAGTAGTTTCCAGTTCTTCAACCATTGCATTTATTTGAGGTACCTAGCAGAGTCGAACTGCTCTACACGGTTTTGCAGACCGTTACCTAACCGATCGGCCAAGGTACCCTTTCTTCTTTTGCGCCTGCAAAGGTACGATAATTATTTTGTATGACCAAATTTTTTCTCTTGTTTTTTCTCGCAGACCGCCTTATTTCTTCTTTTCGGGTCATTCAGACTACAGCCCGTACAGCCTGCGCAGGGGTCTTGGGGGGTCAGAAACACCCTGTAGATTCTCCAGCCGGCATAACCTGCGGCAACAGCCAGAACCACACTTACAAGCACCCACTCAACCATCAGCCTTCTACCTTCGACCCTCATCGGGTCAGTTTGCGCAGTAGGACCTTGTTGATAACCTGAATGCGCCGACCCTGATGCACAATGTCCTCGCGTACATTATTTATATTATTAAAGAAGTCGCTGAAGGCATTAAGCACGGGGTTGGCAGCCCGGGTGTCTTCCACCACGTCGGGGTTGGTCACAATGCGAATGCCCATGTTCTCTATATGCACGTCGATGTCGCAGCCCGTCATGATGGGGTCGCCGTCAAAGTGGATGGCGCCGGGTTCACGACGGTGTATGTGTATGCGGCGGCTACGGAAGGTCTTGATTTTGGAGTTGTTCTCCAGCGTCTTGCTAAAAAGGTCTATACTGATTTGAGGAGCGTCGAGCGTCGAGAAGGGTTCCAGGATGACCACGTCAAGAAGTCCGTCGCGCATGGTGGCGTGAGGGGCTATGTAGGCATTGTTGCCATACTGCGAGGCGTTGGCACAGGCTATGAGGAATGCCTTGTAGCGCTTGGCCCCTGTCTCGTCTTCTACCTCGTAGGTCTCAGGGCGATACTTCAGTCCCTCCTTCAGCACGTTCTCCACGTAGGTAATGGGACCCCGCTTGCCAGCCTCCGCAAACTTCAGCGAGATGAAGGCATCGAACCCCATGCCACAGGTGCAGAAGAAAGGCAGGTCATTGATGACGCCGTAGTCGAAGTCCTCTACATGACACAGGTTGATAATCTTCAGCGCCTTGCCGAGGTCCATCGGTATGCCTAAGTGGCGGGCCAGTCCGTTGCCGGAGCCACAGGGAACAATGGCCAGCGCCGTTCTGGAGTGGACTAGCGAACGGGCTACTTCGTTCACCGTGCCGTCGCCGCCTATCGCCGCCACGACGTCAACACCGTCCTTGACGCACTCACGGGCTATCTCGGCCGCATGGCCCCGATGTTCAGTAGTGCGCACCTGACAGGTGAAGCGTTCCTTGTCCATGATGTTGTCTATCATGCCCGGAATCTCCGCCTTGCTGTGGGTGCCCGATATGGGGTTCAGTATGAATACTATACTTTTTCTTGTCATCGTTGATGCAAAGATACAAAAAAGATGTCGAAAAGAGAGCCAAATAGGAATATTTTTTGCATTTAGTGATAAATATTACGAAAAACATGCCCGTTTTCACAAAAAATGTGTAACTTTGCAGCCTGTAATAAAAAAACAAGTGTTGCAACACATCATTTCATAATGGGACAATTACAAGAGAAATACAAGAATTATCGTGAGCCGCAGAAGTTCATGGAGGCTGACGTATATCCCTATTTCCGCGCTATCGAGGGAAAACAGGGAACGGAGGTTGAAATGGGCGGTCACAAGGTGCTCATGTTTGGTTCAAACGCCTACACCGGACTGACGGGCGACCAGCGCATCATCGATGCGGCCAAGCGAGCGCTCGACAAGTACGGCTCCGGTTGTGCAGGCAGCCGTTTCCTCAATGGCACCCTCGACCTACACGTACAACTGGAGAAGGAAATCTCCGAGTTCATAGGCAAAGATGACTGTCTCTGCTTCTCTACAGGCTTCAGCGTCAATCAGGGCGTACTGGCCATGGTAGTAGGCAAGGACGACTACATCATCTGCGACGACCGCGACCATGCAAGTATTGTGGATGGCCGACGTCTTGCTTTTGCAAAGCAGTTGCATTATAAGCACAACGACATGGACGACCTCGAGCGCGTGCTTCAGAAGCTGCCCCATGAGGCCGTTAAACTGATTGTCGTCGATGGTGTGTTCTCCATGGAGGGCGATTTGGCCAAGTTGCCAGAGATTGTGGCTCTCAAGAAGAAATACGATGCCTCCATCATGGTGGATGAGGCTCATGGTCTGGGTGTCTTCGGCCGCAACGGACGTGGTACTTGCGACCACTTCGGGGTCACCGACGATGTTGACCTCATCATGGGTACCTTCAGTAAGTCGTTGGCTTC
>DGTH01000141.1:9592-10012 GCA_002393705.1 Prevotella sp. UBA4341
ACTTACATCTTCTCAGCCAGCAACACACCAGCCACTACGGCTGCCGCTATGGAAGCCCTCAATATCCTCAAGTCGGAACCTGAGAGAATAGAGAACCTTTGGAAGGTGACCAACTACGCTCTCGCACGTTTCAAGGACGCAGGATTTGAGATGGGAGAGACTGAGAGTCCTATCATCCCACTTTATGTGAGGGATGTCTTCAAGACTTTCAAGGTGACGAAGCTTGCTTTCGACAATGGCGTCTTCATCAATCCTGTTATTCCTCCTGCATGCGCTCCTCAAGACACACTCGTACGCGTAGCACTCATGGCCACTCACACCACAGAGCAGGTTGACCGCTGTGTAGAGGTGATGGTCAAGGTCTTCAAGCAAGAAGGATTGCTTTAAGATTTAAAAGGGAGTGATAAAAGGGAGTTAAAA
>DGTH01000072.1:0-19789 GCA_002393705.1 Prevotella sp. UBA4341
GTCGGCCTGCTGAGCAGCACTGACGGCCCGGTCAATCTGGGGCTCGTTCTCGTCGTAGTACTGACCTTTTTCGTTGTAGGTGACGCCCTGTTCCAGGACGATGTTCTCCTTGCCGTACTTCAGGCAAAGGGCTTCGTAGATGGTGTTGTACTTGGCCGACAAGTCTTCGGCGTTCGAGCCCTGCCAAGTGTAGCTCCATCCGCCGTTCAGACAGCGCATCTGGTTGGCGTTGGGGCCGGTAAGGAGGATTTTGGGTGATGGGTGTTGGGTGTCGGGTGACAGGGGCAGGATGTTGCCCTCGTTCTTCAGCAGGACGATGGTCTCCTCGGCAGCCTTCAATGACTGCTGTGCAAACTCGTCGCTGCCGAACTTCTCGTAGCCGGTGCCGCCAGTATTGGGCGCGTCAAACAGCCCCAGACGGTACTTTACGCGCAGAATGCGGCGTACGGCATCATCGATGCGCTCCATCTTCACCTGTCCTTCCTCAACCAGTTCCTTCAGCAAGATACAGAAATCGACGCTGTAGGGATCCATGGACATGTCGATGCCGGCATTAATAGCAATGCGAATGGCATCCTTCTTGTCCTTGGCCACGTGTTCGCGCGAGAAGAGGTTGTTGATGTCGGCCCAGTCAGTGACGAGCATGCCGTCCCACTGCAGGTCTTCTTTCAGCCATTGTGTCAGGTACTCGTAGCTGGCATGCAGGGGCACGCCGTTGACGCTGGCCGAGTTGACCATCATAGTGAGCGCACCGGCCATGGCAGCAGCGCGGAAGGGTTCGAAGTACTTTTCGCGCAGCAGTTGCGGAGAGAGGTAAGCCGGTGTACGGTCCTTGCCCGTCCAGGGGGCGCCGTAGGCCATGTAGTGCTTCACGCTGGTGGCCACGTTGAAGGGGCCTATGTGGTTGGGGTCGTTGCCCTGATAGCCGGCAATCTCAGCCTCCACCATGCGAGCGTTGACTACGGCATCCTCGCCGAAGCTCTCCCAGATGCGGGGCCAGCGGGGGTCACGTCCCAGATCGACCACAGGGTTATAGACCCACGGGCAGTTGGCGGCGCGGCTCTCGTAGGCCGTAATCTCAGCTCCCGTACGGGCCAGCTCGATGTTGAACGAAGCTGCAAGGTTGATGGGCTGTGGGAACAGCGTACCCGCCTGCGTGTAGGTGACGCCGTGGTTATGGTCGAGGCCGTAGATGTCGGGTATGCCGATGTACTTCATCGACTTCTCCTGAATGAGGCGTACCCACTTCTGCCACTGTTCGACGGTGGCAGCCCGCGTGCCGGGAGCATTGAGGATGGAGCCCACCTTCCACTTCGAGATGATGGTGTCGAGCATGGTCTCGTTGAGCGTCCACTTTCCGCTTCTCCAGTCCATGGTGCCCATGACGTCGAGGTTCAGTTCGAGCATTTGGCCGATTTTCTCGTCGAGAGTCATCTTGGCAAGTTGTTGCTCAATCTTTGCTTCCAGCGCGGCGTCGCGTGGAATGGCAGGTTTCACTGCGCGCTGGGCCTGCATGCACAACGCAACGAAGGCCACGGCAAGAGTCATAAGAGTCTTTTTCATTTTGTGTTTATTTTTAGCTATTGTTTGTCTTGATGGTGCAAAGGTAATAAATAATTACGTTTTTTTATGGTTATTTCAAAAAAAATGCTTACATTTGCCGTGATTTTGTAAACAAATGGCATATGAAACGACTGCTATTGTTCCTTTTGTTGGCGCAGAGCGTGCTGCTCGTTGCGGCGCAGCAACTTCGCAACCCCGTGATACCGGGTTTTCATCCTGACCCTTCCGTTTGTCGTGTCGGCGATGATTTTTACCTTGTCAATTCCTCATTCCACTATTTCCCTGGCGTGCCCATCTTCCATTCGAAGGACTTGGTCAACTGGGAGCAGATAGGCAATGTGCTCGACCGCGAGAGTCAGTTGCCCCTTGAGGGAGCAACGTCGTGGTTAGGCATCTATGCACCCACCATCCGTTACCATGAAGGTACGTACTACATGATTACCACCAACGTAGGTAAGCGAGGCAACTTCCTCGTGACGGCCAAGAACCCGGCCGGGCCGTGGAGTGAACCCGTATGGTTAGAGCAGGGCGGGATAGACCCTTCGCTCTACTTCGAAGACGGCAAGTGCTACATGGTGAGCAATCCTGACAATACCATCGTGCTTTGCGAGATAGACCCTGTAACAGGAAAGCAGCTTACCCAAGGCCGACCCCTTTGGCAGGGCACGGGCGGCCGCTGGCCTGAAGGCCCGCACATCTATAAGAAGGACGGCTACTATTATCTGCTCATTTCCGAAGGTGGCACCGAGCTGGCCCACAAGCTGACCATTGCCCGCAGCCGAAACATTTACGGTCCTTACGAGAGTAATCCTGCCAACCCCATACTGACCAACTGTTCGCGCGACGGACAGTCGATGCAGATACAAGGCACCGGTCATGGAGACTTTGTGCAGGCGCAGGACGGCTCGTGGTGGATGGTCTTCCTGGCTTATCGTAACTTTGGCGGCTCTTATCATCACATAGGCCGCGAGACCTGTTTGGTTCCTGTGGAATGGAAAGCTGGCGAGTGGCCCGTCGTGGGTGGTGGCCGGGCAGTCGATACGCTCATGACGGTTAAGACGCTGCCTGCCGTGCCCGTCAAGAAGCCCGCTTCGCGTACCTTATTTAATAAAGGCATCCAACTTGGGCCAGAGTGGGTGTATTTGCAAAACCCCATTATGGCGAACTACCAGCTGACGGAGGGTAAGCTCCGTCTGGTTTCGCACGGCACTTTGGCAGAGAACCGTCAGCCCACCTTCTTAGGCCGCCGGCAGGAGAGTCCCAATATTCAGGTGGAGACGGAGGTAACGTTGCATCACCCGATAGAAGACAAGTATGGTCTGGCCGTTTATCAAATTAA
Organism: Prevotella sp. UBA4341; assembly: GCA_002393705.1. Taxonomy (GTDB): domain Bacteria; phylum Bacteroidota; class Bacteroidia; order Bacteroidales; family Bacteroidaceae; genus Prevotella. Next base: position 2,903 of record DGTH01000072.1, read on the forward strand.
CGACGGCTACCTGATGTTCTACGCCACGTCGCACGACATCAACGTGGAATACCGTCTGAAGTCGGTGAACGGCATCCTGGCCAGCGAAGACTGGAGCCTGGCTGACGTTCCGGAGCGGGTTCGCCTGCGCATTACCAGCAATGGCGAGCGTTACTACTTCTCGTACGCCTGCAACGACGAGACCAGCTACACGCCGCTGGCCGACATAGAGTGTTCGCTTGTCAGCACCGAGGTGGTAGGCGGCTTTACGGGTGTCACCATCGGCATGTTTACCGAGTACTTCTTTAACAATTCGAGTGCTACGGCGTATGGTGACTTCAGTTATTTTGAGTACATTGAACGATAGTAATCACATTAATATTCATTCATTTAAACAATTAACAGATTATGAAAAAGTATTTAGCAGAGTGCGTAGGTACGTTCGTACTTACTTTCTTAGGCTGCGGCACGGCTGTGGCCTTAGGTTGCGGAAGTGACACGGCTTCCATCGTCGGCACAGCTATTGCCTTCGGTCTGGCCGTAGTAGCCATGGCTTACACCATTGGTGGCATTAGTGGTTGCCACATTAACCCCGCCATTACGCTTGGCGTATTCCTGAGCGGACGCATGGACGCTAAGGACTGCGGTATGTACATTGTGTTCCAGATTATCGGTGCCGTTCTGGCTGCTGCTGTTCTGGCCGGTATCGTTGCTACCGACCCCAGTGCCGTTATTACCACCTCGACGGGTGCTAATGCCTGCACCTATGGCGTAACCAACGGACTCATTGTTGAGATTGTGCTAACGGCACTCTTCGTGCTCGTCGTGCTGGGTGCTACCGCTAAGACCAACGGTGCTACTAACAACTTCGCCGGACTGGCCATCGGTCTGTCGCTCATCCTCATTCACCTGGTGGGCATCCACTTCACGGGCACCAGTGTGAACCCCGCCCGTTCCATCGGTCCCGCTCTCTTCGAGGGTGGCAAGGCCCTGACCGACCTCTGGGTCTTCATTGTCGGCCCGCTGGTAGGTGGTGCGCTCGCAGCCGGTATCTGGAAGGTCATTGACGAGTAAGTCGTTCAAGCATATACAGGTACGACGCGTCGGCACGGGAAGTTGCCGGCGCGTTACTTTTTTCTAAAAACTTCTTATTTTCTTTTGTGTTGTGCCTGCTAATTCGTACCTTTGCAGGACGTTAACAAAAGAAGAGAAGAATGAAAGAGCTACAGCTGAAGTACGGATGCAATCCGAACCAGAAGCCTTCGCGCATCTTTATGCAGGAAGGCGAGTTACCCATTGAAGTGATTAACGGTCGTCCGGGCTACATCAATTTTCTGGATGCCCTGAATGCCTGGCAGTTGGTGAAGGAGCTGAAGGAAGCTACGGGGTTGTCCGCCGCTGCATCGTTCAAGCATGTGTCGCCTGCCGGTGCTGCCGTTGGTCTGCCCTTGAGCGACACGCTGAAGAAGATCTATTTCGTTGATGACATTGAGGGACTGGACGACAGTCCTGTAGCTTGTGCCTATGCCCGTGCGCGTGGTGCCGACCGCATGTCGAGCTATGGTGACTTTGTGGCTCTGAGCGATACGTGTGACAAGACGACGGCGCTGCTTCTGAAGCGCGAGGTGAGCGACGGAGTCATTGCTCCCGACTTCACCGCCGAGGCTATTGAGATACTGAAAGACAAACGGAAGGGTACCTATAACGTCATCAAGATAGACCCTGCCTACAAACCGGAACCCATAGAGCGCAAGCAGTGCTTTGGCGTCACCTTCGAACAGGGTCGTAACGAAATACGTCTTGACGACCCAGCCCTGTTTGAGAACATTCCCACCCAGAACAAAACCTTTACCCCCGAGGCTAAGCGCGACCTGATGATTGCGCTCATCACGCTGAAATACACCCAGTCGAACAGCGTCTGCTACGTTAAGGACGGCCAGGCTATCGGCATCGGTGCCGGACAGCAGAGTCGTATTCACTGTACGCGTCTGGCTGGTAACAAGGCTGACATCTGGTGGCTGCGCCAGCACCCGAAGGTGATGGCTCTGCCCTTCAAGGAGGGTATTCGCCGTGCCGACCGTGACAACACTATCGATGTGTATATCTCGGAGGACGAGCACGACGACGTGTTGCGCGACGGACAGTGGCAGCAGTTCTTTACCCGCCAGCCTGAGGTGCTGACGCGTGAGGAAAAACTTGCATGGATAGCCCAGAACACGGGTGTGGCCTTGGGCAGCGATGCCTTCTTCCCCTTTGGCGACAACATTGAACGAGCCCACAAGAGCGGTGTGCAGTACATCGCCCAGGCTGGTGGTTCAGTGCGCGACGACCATGTCATCATGACGTGCGACAAGTACGGTATCGTCATGGCCTTCACTGGTGTCAGACTGTTCCATCACTAATTTTTATAAGGTCTCTATGGGTCCTATAGGCCTAATAAGCCTAATGGGCCTTATAGACCTGCCATATAAACCCAATAAACCCTATGAGTAATAAGGACATAGACTTTCAGGAGATTCTCGAGAATGGCATTAACTTTGGCCGTGGCGGTGGTTCGAAGAAGGCTGACGACGGCAAGGTGAAGACTAAGGCCAAGAAAAAGAAGTACATTACCGGTGCCCATGGCAGCGGCTCTGCACGTCAGAAAGCCAAGTACCGTGAGCAGCGAGCTAACAGACATAAATAAAGCCCCACCTTGACCTTCCCCCGAAGGGGGGAAAAAACAATAACGAAAACAATAATGAAAATATTATCACATAACGCTTATGAAACACATTAGACTTTTATTCGTATCGGCTCTGATGTTGTGTGCCGGTATGACGCAAGCCCAAAAGTATGTTGGCGGCGACATTTCGTTGTTGCCTGATTACGAAAATGCTAATGCCAAGTATAAGGACAACAACGGAACAGCCATTACGGGCGACATGATGGACTACTTCAAGCAGCAGGGATGGAATGCCATGCGTGTCCGCCTGTTTGTCGATCCGTCGAAGGCCAGTGCCCAACATCAGAAAGAAGGCGTTCGCCAGGACCTGGAATACGTCAAGGCACTCGGCAAGCGAATCAAGGATGCCGGGCTGACGTTTCTGCTCGACTTCCACTACAGCGACACGTGGACCGACCCTGGCAAACACAGCACGCCCAGCAGCTGGACCAGTACTGACCCCGACGTTCTGGCACAGACGCTGCACGACTACACCGTTGACTGCTTACAGCAGCTGAAGGCCGCAGGTGCTGAACCCGACTTCGTGCAGCCGGGCAACGAGATTACTTACGGCATGCTCTGGCAGACGGGCCACGTCTATCCTGCCGGTGGCGGACTGAACGGTGGAACGTGGGATAACTTTGCCAAGTACTTGAAGGCCGGCATTCTGGCCATCCGCGAGACCTGCCCTCAAGCAAAGATTGTCATTCAGACCGAGATGAGCAAGGTGGAGAACGTGACCAACTTCTACAAGACACTGGCTCCCTACACCAACGACTACGACGTCATCGGACTATCTTACTACCCCTACTACCACGGTCAGCTGAACTGGCTTAACAACCTGCTCAGCACGTTAGAGAGCACCTATCCTGACAAGAAGATACAGATTGTGGAGACCGGCTACTACCATAAGTGGTACCCCGACGATGCGAAGTATCCCGTGACAGACTTTCCTAACTGGCCTGCCAGCGATGACGGCCAGCTGCAATACACCAAGGACCTCATAGCCACACTGAACACTCACCCGAATGTCGATGGACTCTACTGGTGGTTCCCCGAGGCTAACGAGTGTGGCGTTCCCTGGCAGAATGCCGTTACCAATAGCTGGTACAACGCTGGACTCTTTGACAACGAGACAGGTAAAGCCCGTAAGGCTCTCTACGAGCTTCACAACTTTGCCGGAACGTCGGGCATAGAGGGAGTCTCAACCGCGAAGACCGAAGGTGCTTGGTTCAGCCTTGACGGCAAGCGGCTCAGCAGCAAGCCGACTGTTGGCGGCATCTACATCCGCGACGGGAAGAAAATAGTAGTGAAATAAATAAAAGCGTGAAGGCGGGAGAACCCCGCCTTCGCTCTTTTTAGAAACTCAGCTCGCGGCCTCGGTAGAAGTCGAGCAGCGTGGTTTGGTAGATGAGTTCGTATTGCGCCTGTACCAAATCGCTTTCAGCTTTCAGGAAGTTATTCTTCGCCTCATTAAACTCGGTTAGGTTCGCCTTGCCGTTCTCGTACTTTGCCTGCATGAGGTTGAAAGCATCTTCGGCGGCCTGCCGGGCCTGTCGGCTGCTCTTCCATTTCTCGTTGGCAGCCACGGCGTTGTAGTAGGCCTGCTGTATTTCCTTGTAGAGATTCTTCTTCACGTAGTCTAATTGCAACTGCTGGTTTTCCTGATCTAGGCGAGCCGCGCGGATGTTGTTGCGCGTAGAGAAGCGGTTGAAGATGGGAATCTGCAGGTTCAGGCCGATGAACTGCGAGAAGTTGTTCTTCAGCTGTCGGCCAAAGCCGTCGGCCTGGAAGCCGCTGGTCTTATAGTAGTTGGTACCCAGTCCGGCCGAGAGCGAGAGGGTGGGGTAGAGCCCGGCCTGGGCTATCTTGATGCTGTGCTCGGTGCCTTGTAGCCGGAGTTGCTCGGCAGCAACCTCAGGGCGCGTGGTCAGGGCCTCGGTGTAGATGAGGTCGGGGTTGGTGGCGATGATATCGCCACAGACGAGACCGTCGAGTTCAGGGCGGGCAATGGTGAAACCTTCGGGTGTGGGCAGTTCGAGGAGCTGGGTCAGCGTGAGGAGCGAGAGGCGCAGCTGGTTGTCGGCCTGCGTGGCCGTCAGTCGGCTGTTGGCCAGCGTGGCCTGCTGCTGGGAGAGTTCTACGGTGCTGGCCCGTCCGTTGTCTAACATGGCCTGTAGCCGGTGTACCTGCATGGAGTCAATCACGATTTGGCGCAGTGCCACGTCGCGTATTTCCATGTTGTAGAGACTCTGTACGTAAGCCTGTGCCACCTGTGTACGAACGTCATTCTTGATTCTTTCCAGGTCTTGTGTGGCGGCTTCGAGGTTCAGCCGGTTCAGCTGGATGGTGTTAGGAATCTGAAAGCCCGTAAAGAGCGGTACCGACGTGCCTAAGGAGAAAGACGTCGAGTTGGTGTTCGTATTGGTGTAGGTGTTCTCAGCCGTCAGTCCGCGACCGAAGGAGAAGTTCTCGCTGACGCTGGCTGAGAGGTCAGGCAGTCGGGAGTTGCGTGCCGTCGAGAGACTTAGCTCGTTCTTCAGCCGCTGGTTGTCCTGCTGTTTGACTTGCAGATTGTGGCTGACGGCATACTCGGTGCACTGGCGCAGCGTCCAGGGGACGGGCTGGGCTGAGGCAGGGGAAACTATAGTGACCATAGAAGCTATAGTGACTATAGATACTATAGAAGTACGGTTGGACTTGTTCATGTGCTTACTCCTCCTTTCCTTCGGCAATGAGCTGCGGGCCGCGCACACGGTCCTTCAGAGTGAGACCTTTCTTAATCTCTATGTTCACACCGTCGCTGAGACCTGTGGTGACGGGGCGGCGGTCGTAGGTTATGGGTTCAGCGTTGCTTGTTATCACATAGACGAAGGTGCTGTCGCCACTGAACTCGATGGCACTTTCAGGAATGCTGAGCACGTTCTCTGCGCGCGAGAGGACGATTTCGGCATTGGCCGAATAGCCAGAACGGATGCCCCCGTCAGCCGGCAGGCTGGTGACGGCGGCCTTTATCTCAAACTGGTTGGCACCGTTGCTCTCGATGGCCTTCGGCGAGACGTACTCCAGGGCTGCGTCGAACGAGACGTCCTGCAAGGCACCGATGGTAATCTTCATAGGCATGCCTATCACGAGCTGTCCAACCTCCGTCTCGTCGATGTTGCCTCGGAAGATGAGGTCCTTCATGTTGGCTACCGAGGCAATGGTGGTACCGTCGTTAAACGTGTTGGAGAGGATGACGGAGTTGCCCACCTTGACGGGAATGTCGAGAATGATGCCGCTGATGGTAGAGCGTATGAGTGTCGATGAGGCACTGGCGTTCGAGCGTGAGACGCCGTCGCGCACCACCTCGAGGGCATCGATGGCGGCTTTCAGTTCTTCCTTGGCCTGGCTGAGCTGCTGGCGAACCTTGTCGTACTCGTCGGCCGACACCAGCTTCTGTTCGTAGAGGTTCTTCTCGCGGTCGAAATCGACCTGTGCCTGCTTCAGGTTCAGGTCGGCCAGTCGTACGCGACTCTCGGCTGCCGAGAGCTGACCCATGTCGGGAATCACCTTCACCTTGGCAATGACCTCTCCCTGCTGGACGTACTGTCCCGGCTCCTTGAGAATCTCGGTGATGATGCCGCTGATTTGCGGTTTTACGTTCACTTCGTTACGTGGTTCAATCTTGCCTGTAATGATAGTGGTACGCTGCAGGGTATCGACTTTAGGGGTGAACTCGCTATAGACGACGGGCTGCGGTTGGCTCTTCTGCCAGAGGAACGCGAAGGTTCCGATGAAGAGCAAGACCACCAGGGCTGCGATGATGAGTTTGGAGTACTTCTTCATATTTTGTTTTCTTTTGGTTGTTTTCTTTTTGGGGGCCTATGGGCCTCATGGGGCTTATTGGGCCTATTCATCCCTCATAGCATCGACGGGTTTGATGCTCATGGCACGGGCGGCGGGGGCCAGACCGGCCAGTAAGCCCATCAGGCTGACCGCTAGGGCGGCCATGATGGCTGTCCAGAAGTTGACCTGGAAGTGTGCCATGACGATGCCGTCCTCGGTATTGCCCATTTCGAGCATCTGGAGTATCATGACGGCAAAGAGGATGCCGCTCATGCCCGCCACGAGTGTCAGGACAATGCTCTCGGAGATAATCTGAGAGAGTATCATGCGCGGCGTAGCCCCTATAGCGCGGCGGATACCAATCTCGGTGGTACGCTCGCGCACGGTGACCATCATGATGTTGCTGACGCCGATTGCTCCAGCCAGCAGGGTGCCCAGTCCGACGAGCCAGATGAGGAAGTTGACCCCTCGGAAGAGGTTGTCGAGCACTTGGAAGAGCACCTCCGTATTGAAGACCATGACTCCCTGCTCGTCATCGGGGTCGATGGTGTGGGCCCGGGCAATGACGTGGCGCATCTTCTCGGTGATGTCCGACATGGTGACGCCGGGCCTGGCCGTCACGCAGAGTATGTGTATCTGTTCGCCCAAGTTGTAGGCCTGCTGCATGAGCGTGATGGGTATGGTGACCGCCTCTTCGCTGCTGCCGTTGATGTTGATGCCGCCCGTCTTGTAGTCAACGCCCACTACGCGGTAATAAACTGAGTCCAGCCGCACCACCTTGCCGCACGGGTCGCCGCCGCCGGGAAAGAGTTCCTTATAGACCTTCTTGCCCAGCACGCATACCTTGCGGCGCTGCTGTATGTCCATGTCGTTCAGGTAGCGGCCGTAGTACATCTGCGGCTCCATGACCTTGGCGTAGTCGGGCGACACACCGCTCATGTTGCACGAACTTTTGTGGTCGCCCACTACGGCCGTGTTGCCCCAGCGGGACACCATGGGGGTGACGATGGCTAGTTCGGGCACTTGCTCCTTCATGCGCTGCACGTCCCGATAGACCATAGTCCACTGGCGGCCTTTTCGGAAGCCCTTGTAGGCCTTCGTCGTAGGCTGCGCCCAAATGAAGGCCGAGTTAGTGGCGAAACCCTCGAAGTTGCTTTCCAGCATCTCCTTCAGGCCCTGTCCGCCGCCTATGAGTGCGACGAGCATGAAGACGCCCCAGAAGACGCCGAAGCCCGTCAGGAACGAGCGGCTCTTGTTACGCGTCAGCGTGTCGATGATTTCGCGGTAGGTGTCGATGTCGATTCTCATTGCTTTCTTTTTTTTCTGGGGCCTCTGGGGCTTCTGGGGCTTCTGGGGCTTCTGGGGCTTAGTCGGCGCGGAGGGCCTCGATGGGCCTGATGCGGCTGGCCTTCAGAGCGGGTATGAGTCCGGCTATGGTGCCGGCAATGACCATGACCATGGTAGCCTCGATGCAGACGTCGAGCCCCACGGTGGGGTTGACGAACATGGTGGCCTTGAAGAGCCCGGTGTCAATGGTTTCGTGGCCGATGGTGGCATCCATGTACTCGTTGGCCATGATGCCCAGCACCATGCCTATGTAGCCGAAGAAGGTGGTAATGATGACGCTCTCGGTGATGATGAGCTTCAGTATGGCCCACGGCTTGGCGCCTATGGCCTTGCGGATGCCGAACTCGTGGGTGCGCTCCTTGACGGTGATGAGCATGATGTTGCTCACGCCCACGATGCCCGAGAGCAGCGTGAACAGGCCCACTATCCAGAGGGCAGTGCGTATGATGCCGATGCCGGTCTCCATCTGCAGGTTGTTGCTGTAGCGGTTCCAGAGCCAGATGCTGCTCTCGTCCTCGGGGTGGGCCTGGTGGTTGGCGTTGATGCGCTGGCGGTAGCTGCGCTCAAACTGCTCGTTGGCCTCCAGCGTGGGCAGTCCGTGGAAGGTAAACTGTATGTTGCCGGCGTCGTCGGTGTTGGCACCGAATATGCTCTTGATGGCCGAGTAAGAGGAGTAGGCGTCAGACTGTCGGCTCTCATCGGCCTTGTAGATGCCCACCACCTGAAACATCAGGTTGCCCACCTTGACGTGCTGTCCTACCCGGGCCTGCAGTTCCTTGGCCTGCTTGTTGCTCAGGACGAGCACCTTGCGTCGCTCCTTCTGGTCGATGGCGTTGATGTATCGGCCCTGGAGCATCTCTATCTTGTTAATCTTTGGGTAGTTTGGGTAAGTGCCTGTGATGTTGGTCGATATGTACTCCTGCCCGTTGGCAATGACGGCGGCGGTCTGGTAGGTGGCTCCTACCTCGTCGATGGTCTCGCTGAAGTTGCTCTCGGTGGTGCTGATGTCGCTTGCCTGTAGGCTGATGCGGCGGCCCTCCTGCAGTCCCTTGTAGGGTTTCGACGTCCAGCCGCCGAACACCACCATCGAATTAGACAGGAAACGGCTCGAACTCTGCAGCTGGGCGTTGATGAGGCCGTTGCCTGCGCCGAGCAGCACGATGAGCATGAAGATGCCCCAGGCCACGGCGAAGCCCGTCAGCCCCGTGCGCAGCTTGTTGCGGCGGGCCGTCTGCCATATCTCATTCAATAACTCCATCCTTTATTCTGATAATGCGGTTGGTCTTTTCGGCCACGTGGGGGTCGTGGGTCACAATGATTTGAGTAATGCCCTCGTCGGCGTTCAGTTGCTTGAGCAGTTGCATTACTTCTACCGACGTCTTCGAGTCGAGGGCTCCCGTGGGCTCGTCGGCCAGGATGATTTGTGGCTGAGTAATGAGTGCGCGGGCTATGGCCACGCGCTGCTTCTGTCCGCCCGACAGCTCGTTGGGGTAGTGCTCGGCCCAGTCCTTCAGCCCTAAGCGGTCCAGATAGTCTAAGGCCATCTGGTGGCGCTTGCGGTGGGCTACGCCTTGGTAGAACAGTGGCAGCTCGACGTTCTCGACGGCCGTCTTGAACGAAATGAGGTTGAACGACTGGAAGATGAATCCAATCATGTGGTTACGGTACTCGGCGGCCTTGCGCTCCGATAGATTCTTGATGAGCACGTCGTTCAGCAGGTATGTGCCCGAGTCGTAGTTGTCGAGAATGCCTAATATATTAAGTAAGGTGCTCTTGCCCGACCCGGAGGCGCCCATGATGCTGACGAACTCGCCCTTCTCAATGTCGAGTGTGATGCCTTTCAGCACGTGTAGCGGCTGTGCTCCCTGATAGGTTTTGTTGATGTCGCGTAGTTGTATCACGATGTTCTTTCTCGATTTTCAGATTTATCATCTGTTCCTTTGACGTGCAAACGTACACAAAAAGTTGCATACAGAATGCAATTTCTCTTTATGTTATTTGCGCATGTCGGCTCCCCACATCATTTTCTCGCGCAGTGTCTGGAAGTGGTTCTGTCTTGGCCGTTTCACGATGCGTGCCTTGTAGGGTGCCAGCTGCAGGGTCAGCCGCGTGGTGTCGCAGAGGCTCTCGCTTCGTCCGTCGATGGCAACGAGGAAGTTGTGCGTTCGGCTTTCCACCTGCAGCTCGACGATGGCCGTCTCTGGAATGACGAGTGGCCGCGTGTTGAGCGAGTGGGGGGCTACAGCCGTCATCAGGAAGACGCGCGTCTGCGGTATGATGATGGGGCCGCCATTCGAGAGACTGTAGGCCGTAGAGCCAGTGGGCGTGCTGACCACGAGTCCGTCAGCCTGGTAGGTCGTGAGGTATTCGCCGTTTACCTTTGCCCTGATGCTGATCATTGAGGCATTGTCGTGCTTCAGGATGGCAACGTCGTTCAGGGCGCAGTTGTAGCCCTTCAGCGGCTGCCCTTCGGCCTGTACCTGCAATAGCGAGCGCTCGTCCAGCGTGACGTGGCCCTCCATGATGTCGCGCAGACACTGATCAAACTCGTCGGGATGAATGTCGGCCAGGAAGCCCAGCCGGCCCATGTTCACGCCGATGATGGGCGTCGAGGCTGACCCCACGATGCTGGCTGTGCGCAGGAGTGTGCCATCGCCACCCATGGAGACGGCGTAGTCGTAGGGTTCTTCGTAGCAATCGAAGACGTGGGCAAAGGGCAGTTGCAGGCCGGTGCTATGCTGCAGGAACTCGTAATATTCACGGTCAATGTGAACCTCAGCGCCAAGATTCTCAAGGCACGAAAGCACTTTCTGGATGCTTGCCGACTTCTTGGTCTGAAAGCAATTGCCGAACAGGGCAATGATAAATTTGCGTCGATGCATAAAAAATGTGGGGCGAAAATGCCGTTAATTGCGAAAGTTTTTGTAATTTTGCCTACAAAAGTACGAATAAGTACTCGAAAATGCAAATGAAATGACAAAATTAAGTGTAAATATCAACAAAGTAGCCACACTGCGCAATGCCCGGGGAGGCAATAATCCTGACGTGGAGCGCGTGGCCAGAGACTGCGAAATGTTTGGTGCACAAGGTATTACCGTTCATCCCAGGCCTGACGAGCGCCACATTAGGTATCAGGACGTCCGGCTTCTGAAGGACATCGTAAGCACCGAGTTCAACATTGAGGGCAATCCCATCGACTCGTTCCGAGAGCTCGTACTCGAGGTGAAGCCCCGTCAGGTAACGCTTGTGCCCGACGGCCACGACCAGCTGACCTCCAACCACGGTTGGGACACCGTGGAGCACCGCTCCTTCCTGACTGACATTTGCGGACTCTTTCGCGAAGCAGGCATCCGAACGAGCATCTTTGTCAATCCGGACCCGCGTATGGTCGAGGGGGCCAAACTCTGTGGAGCCGACCGCGTGGAGCTTTACACCGAGCCCTACGCCTCGGGCTTTCTGGCCGACCGCGAGGCTGCCATTGCCCCCTTTGTCGAGGCTGCCCAGGAGGCGCGCCGCCAGCAGCTGGGCCTGAATGCCGGCCACGACCTCTCGCTCGTTAACCTGCACTACTTCCACCAACAGATACCCTGGCTTGACGAGGTCTCCATTGGCCACGCCATCATCTGCGATGCGCTCTACATGGGCCTTCGCAACACCATTGCCCAGTACTTGATGGCATTGCGGTAAATGGAAGATTGAAAAATAAGAATTGTCAAATCGTAAATTGTCAAATAGTAAATGAAAAAGGTTTATATGTTTCTGGCTGAAGGCTTCGAAGACGTTGAAGCCCTCATTCCGCTCGACGTGCTGCGTCGCGGCGGTGTCGATGTGAAAACTGTCAGCGTGGGCGACGGCTACGTCGTCACCTCTGCCCACGGAGTGAATATCGAGGCCGACCTCATGTTTCTTGAGGTGAAGCCCGGCGAGGCAGACCTCCTGATGCTGCCCGGTGGCATGCCCGGTGCTTCGAATCTCTATGCCCACGAGGAGCTGCGCGAGGCGCTGCTCAAGCAGAACGAGAAGGGCAAGAAAATCAGTGCCATCTGTGCCGCACCGGCCGTCGTGCTCGGACAGTTGGGCCTGTTAGAGGGCAAGAAGGCCACCTGCTACCCCGGTTTTGAGCATTTGCTCAAAGGGGCCGACTACACCGGCGACCTGACGACCGTCGATGGCAACATCACTACGGCCGAAGGGCCGGCAGCGGCCTTCCCCTACGCCTACGAGCTGCTCAGCCAGCTGGTCGATCAGCAGACGGCCGACCAAGTGGCCGAAGGTATGCGCTACAAGCACCTGATGAGCAGATGAGCACGGACTACGTCATCATCGTAGCCGGCGGCAAGGGGCTACGCATGGGCAGCGACATTCCGAAGCAGTTTCTGCCCATTGGCGGACGGCCCGTGCTCATGCGTACCATAGAACGCTTCCGCGAATACTCTGAGGACTTGCAGATTATCCTCGTGCTGCCCAAAACACAACATGACTATTGGCGCCAACTCTGCAACGAATACCGGTTTCCAGCCCCCCTCTCGTCCCCCGAGGGGGACACAAAAGTCTCCCCTCGGGAAGGCTTGGAGGGCGCTATGTCCTATTATATCGCCGACGGCGGCGAGACCCGTTTCCACAGCGTACAGCACGGACTTGCACTGATACCCGATGATGCAGAAGGCGTGGTAGGCGTTCACGACGGAGTACGACCGTTCGTATCGGTCGATGTCATCCGCCGTTGCTACGAGACGGCCCGCACGGCAAAGGCCGTCATACCGGTAACACCCGTCGTGGAAACCCTGCGCCACAAGGAGAAAGGCAACGTGTATCGCGCCGACTACTGTCTGGTGCAGACTCCGCAGACATTCGGCATACAGCTGCTGAAGGCCGCCAACCGCCAGCCCTACCGCGAGACCTTCACCGACGACGCTTCGGTGGTTGAAGCTTTCGGTTTCAATATCACTCCCGTCGAGGGCAACCGCGAGAACATCAAGATAACCACCCCCTTCGACATGACCATCGGCGAAGCCCTGCTCCGCACCACAGCGTCCGGTGGCTTCCCCACCGGAACCCCCTGACCCATGACCCCCATCCTGCAACAAGACATACAGTATCTGCCAGGCGTAGGCCCAAACCGGCGCAAGATGCTCAGCGAGGAACTGGGCATCAAGACACTCGGTGACCTGCTGCAGTACTTCCCCTACCGCCACGTAGATAGGAGCCGACTCTACAGCATACGCGAACTGACGGCCGACATGCCATACGTTCAGGTAAAAGGGCAGATACTGAGTTTTGAAACCTCCAAGCTGAGTGCCCGTAAGGAGCGCGTGGTGGCCCACTTCACCGACGGAAGCGGGCGTGTCATGGACCTCGTGTGGTTCGTCTATGGCAAGAGTGCCTTGACAAAGTACAAGGTGGGTACTGACTATGTGGTGTTCGGCAAACCGGGCGTGTTCAACAACAGGTTGCAGATAGCCCATCCCGACGTGGAGCCCGCTGACCAGCTGGAGCTCTCGGCCATGAAGATGCTGCCTTACTACCACACCACCGAGAAGATGAAGAAGGCAGGCATGAATTCGCGCACCATTGAGCGACTGAGTAAGACCATGCTGGCTGCCCTCAAGGAGCCCATTGGCGAAACGCTGCTGCCCGACATGCTGGAACGCCTGCACCTGATGGGCCGCGACGAGGCGCTTAGGGCAATACACTTTCCCGAGGATGCCCGACAGTTGGAACGTGCCCGCGTCAGGTTGAAGTTTGAGGAGCTGTTCTACGTGCAGCTCAATATATTAAGGTACGCGAGCGACCAGCGCCGCAAGTACCGGGGCTACGTCTTCTCCCGTGTCGGCGAACTGTTTAATACGTTCTTCTTCCATCATCTGCCCTTCCAACTGACGGGAGCCCAGAAGCGCGTCATCCGTGAAATACGCAAGGACATGGGCTCCGGACGTCAGATGAACCGTCTGCTGCAGGGCGACGTAGGCTCGGGCAAGACGCTCGTGGCCCTCATGTCGATGCTCATTGCGCTGGACAATGGTTTCCAGGCCTGCATCATGGCCCCCACAGAAATCCTGGCCGAGCAACACCTGCAGACACTTCGCGAGTTTCTTGGCACCATGCCCGTCCGCGTGGAACTGCTCACCGGCATCGTGAAGGGAAAGAAACGCAAGGAGGTGCTCGACGGACTGCTGACCGGCGAGGTGCAGATACTGGTGGGCACCCATGCCGTCATCGAGGACACGGTGCAGTTTCAGCACCTGGGCATGGTGGTGGTCGATGAGCAGCACCGCTTCGGCGTGGCCCAGCGTGCCAAGCTGTGGAGCAAGAGTGCCAACCCGCCCCACGTGCTCGTCATGACCGCCACACCCATACCGCGAACCTTGGCCATGACGCTCTACGGCGACCTCGACGTCAGCGTCATCGACGAACTGCCGCCCGGCCGCAAGCCTATACGCACGCTGCACGTCTATGACAGCCGTCTGGGGTCGCTCTACGATGGCATTCGCCGCCAGGTGTTACAGGGGCGGCAGGTGTATATAGTCTTTCCGCTCATTGAGGAAAGCGAGAGCCTGGACCTGAAGAACCTGGAGGACGGCTTCGAGCAGCTAAAGGAGGCCTTCCCGGAGTTTCGGCTGAGCAAGGTCCACGGCAAGATGAAGGCTAAGGACAAGGAGGAGGAGATGCAGCGCTTCGTCAGTGGCGAGACGCAGATGCTTGTGGCCACGACGGTCATTGAGGTGGGTGTCAACGTACCCAACGCTTCGGTCATGGTCATTCTCGAAGCCCAGCGCTTCGGCCTGAGCCAGCTGCACCAGCTGCGTGGCCGCGTGGGACGAGGCGCCGACCAGTCGTACTGCATCCTCGTCACTAACTATAAGCTGGGCCCTGACACGAAAAAACGCATCGACATCATGTGTGAGACGAACGACGGCTTCCGCATAGCGGAGGCTGACCTGAAACTGCGCGGACCAGGCGACCTGGAAGGCACACAGCAGAGCGGCATGGCCTTCGACCTGAAGATAGCCGACATTGCCCGCGACGGACAGCTCGTACAAATGGCCCGCGACGAGGCACAGCGCATCATTGACGACGACCCCACCTGTCAGGACGCGAAGTATCTGACGCTGTGGAACCGGCTGCGCGAACTCCGGAAAACGAATATTAACTGGGCAGCCATTTCGTGATAGTAAGTGTTAAAATACACACAAATTGTGTTAACGTTCTTGCTCTTTGCAAAATATTTATTACCTTTGCACCGTTTAATGTTCGTGAGGTCGCTATTCTTGACCTTCTAAACCAAAACCAAGTTATGATTTTTAAGACACTTAAGACAATCTCGTTTATCGCATTAGCAACGTTAAGTACCATTCCTGCAATGGCTCAGGACCTTTTGGCTAATCAGGCTCCCATCGACCGCAAAATGAAGGCCGTTGACTCGGTTGCCTTCCGCCAGCTCCTGCAAACCGAAGCAACTGAACTGCCCGGCGCCGACCTCTACCAGGATTGGGATAACAGATATGTTAGCCGTGTGAATGGCATACTTCCCGAAGAATATCGTATTGACCTGCGCGGATTCCACATGCCGACCGATAGCCGCGTGGTAACCTCCAACTTCGGTGCACGCTGGGGACGCCAGCACAAGGGCCTTGACATCAAGGTGTATATAGGCGACACCATTCGTGCTGCTTTCTCAGGCAAGGTGCGCATCGTGCGTTACGAGCCGCGCGGCTATGGCAAGTATGTCGTCATTCGTCACGACAATGGTTTGGAGACCGTCTATGGTCACATGTCGGCACAGCTGGTACGTGAGAACCAGGAGGTTCGTGCCGGTGACGTCATCGGTCTGGGTGGTAACACCGGTCGCAGCACAGGTTCACACCTGCACTTTGAGACCCGTCTCTGTGGCGTAGCCCTGAACCCGGCCTTGATGTTCGACTTCAAGAACCAGGATGTCGTTTCAGACTATTATACCTATCGTCGTTCAACCTACGAGCACGAGTCGGCCCAGGCTACTCGTCTGCGTGGTGTAGGCGGAACGGCCGCAGCACCCGCAGAACCCCGCCAGCATACCGAGGTGGCAGCAGCTCCGGCAGCTCCCCGCCATTCGGCCATGGTCAACAGCGACGTTCGCTTCCACAAGGTCAGCAAGGGTGAGACCCTTTACTCCATTGCCCGCAAACGTGGCACGACGGTCGATCAACTCTGTAAGCTGAACCACATCGGCAAGAACTTCCGCTTGACCCCCGGTCAGGTACTGAAATACAACTAAAACGAAACTTGCAAGTTGACACATAAAAAAGACTTCCCCACAAGGAAGTCTTTTTTATGTTAGTTCAGGAACTGAGTTCTATCGAGCTGTGTACATACTGCAACAGCTGTTTTCCTCAATATATTTACCAGGATCCCAATTGCAGGAGACACCGTTAGGATTTGTGTTGTAACGGCAGTTAGCGCAGCAACGGCCATAATAGCCACTCGAAGAGCCAGCATCTCCATCCGTATTCACGGTGGTGGTACCATTGAATGACATTTCCTGCGATACGCCCCAGGCGTCTTTTATGACCCTGAAGGGATGAAGAACTACTTCAACCAGATTGAGGCCAATGCCAATGAAGAATGCCCATTTACTGATTGTCCATGCTATGCTGAACTCTATCAGCCCGAACACAGCAAGTAACCCCGTAATAAAGCCTACCGTCAGGAATGCCAGAATGCCCCAGACGCAACAGCGCATAATAAACGCAAAAAAGAACTTCAACAAGGCTATTGCAATGGCAAAGAGCAAAAAGATACCCAATATCTGAAGTATTTCCATCTTAGTCAGAAATGTTAACGGTTATTCCTTTTTTCGTCTTCTAAGTTCTCTGGGTCTTCTAAGTCTTCTAAGTCTTCTGGGTCTTCTATGTCTTCTAAGTCAACATACTCTATGTCTTCGTCCTCGCCCTCGTCGGCCAGTTCGGCAGCAAAGAGCGTCATGTCCTTGTCGCGGTGGACGATAGACTCCGAGGTGGTGATGGCGGCCAGCTTGTTGCTCTCGGCGTTCA
>DGTH01000072.1:19857-20025 GCA_002393705.1 Prevotella sp. UBA4341
GCCACAGCACGTCCTTCAGTTCGTCTAAGTGCTGCTGAGCCACAGCCGAAATGAACACCACGGGCACCTGCTCACCCCCGGCATCGAGTTGCTGCTGTAGTTCGCTGCGCAGCATGCCGATGAGTTCTTCGTCCAAGAGATCACACTTGGTGACGGCCAGCACGCGGT
>DGTH01000034.1 GCA_002393705.1 Prevotella sp. UBA4341
ACCCGCTGGTGTCAGTTCCATTATGCAAGTGCAGAAGACAACCTGGTCTTTCGCGTGAACGGAGCAGATGCCAGTGGCGACCTCACATTCGACAACAGTGCTGGCGTGGCTACCTTCATCAACAAGGTGAAGAACAGCCAAGATGGCATCCTGTGGTCGGACCATGTCTCATGGGACGACCATAACGGTGCCGACTTCGCGTATTATGCCGCAATGGGAGTGTTTAAAGAACCCGACGGAAGTTTCATTAGTGGTCGATTAAATAAAGTTGACGACATCTATGATGAGGTCATCGACCTGGTCAACCAGTCTAAAGCTGAGTTTCAGGTGGGAGACAAGGTATTTGGAGGCGTCGAAGTGACGCTGAAGTGCGAGGGTGAAGTGATACAGACCATCAAGACAGACGCTAATCCGAACATTAACTCTGATTCGTATAGTACTGGTTGGACAGCCATTAAGTCTTTGTACTTCACTCCGCCCTCCGATGGCCACACATACACCGTGGAAGTCTATTACCCTGCCTACGACAAGCGATATACTGTCACCTTCGTCAGTGCACCCTTCTCCAACATCTATGCCCTTCATACAAAATTGAGCTATTTGCATCCAGGGGAGGCAGAATTGCTCTTTACCGACGGCATTACCGACCGAAGCATCCAGTTCGTGAGCACAAACAAGCCGCCGTACTACCATCATGGCAAAATCAAAGGCTTCGTCTATGCGGAAAATCCGCACAGCTTCTATGTTCATGACATGCCAGAGAATACATCGTATAAAGAATCGAAAATCCGATTGTCTTTCGACAACGCCCTGATGCCTATAGGCATCAATCCGTCTTCTGTCGAGATTCAATATTCTTATAGCCCGTTCTACGGTTATGAACGTCAATTGTACAATAAATTTCATGGTATCTTGATGAGCGTCGCCACAATATTAGATTGGAACAATCTCAACGCCAACAACACCCTCGTCACGGTGGTCAACAGCCAAGGCCAGCCCATCACCAACGCCACAATCAACTACGCCTTTGTAGATAAGGACATGGCTCTTCAGGGTGATGCCGGCTCCACGGGATATGACAGCAACCTGAACGCTTATCAGGTCAGCACCGATCCCGCACAGTTCGCTCAGCTCATCGAGGTGGTGGCCCCGGGCTACGACACGCAGCTTGCCACCATGTATCTGTGGAACTACAACTATTACAGCTGGGAGAACAGAGGCAAGATGCGCCGCTACACCGTAGTGATGCAAGAGCAGGAGGCCCTGCACAGCCTCGTCTTAGAGACCCCGAAGCGCCGCGGCAATCTGGTGGGCAACGAGATGAGTGCCGAACTCAACACCAATAATCTGCTGATGACAGACGAGGGCGAGACCCTGAACTACTCGCAGACCGCCGAACAACCCACTGCAACCAAACATATCAAGGACCAGAAGTTTGGCAACGAGGGCTGGAGTGGCACGAAGTATATACACATCACTGGTATGATGCCCTACGCGAGCACACCCAGCCTGACGCTGGCGACGGCTGACGGCTCCATACAGTTGCAGCCTGAGATGAAGTACATCACCCCTGCCAACTTCCCATCATTCACGCAGAGCTACTGTCTGTTCGACTTCGACCTGACCGACCAGATTGAGGACGATGCCAAGTTCACGCTGAAGAACGGCACCGAGACGCTGGCCACCCTGCCCACGCTGCACAACTACGACCTCGACCTGGCAGCCATGAACGCAGCCAGTAGCGTCTCATTGGCTTTCGACACTCCGGATCTGACCAAAGTCGATAACGACGCTGCAGCCAATGGCGTCAATATGAAGGACTCGGGCAAGGCCTTCGACAAGTTCAACTTCCAGCTGCCGCCCGTGCTGCCCTTCACAGTGGATATCCAGCGCGACGGCGACTACTTCATCATCCGTGCCTGCATGGAGAAGAACTTCCTGCCCGGCGGGCAGGCTCTGGACGCCCTCAACCAATTTGACAACCTAGCCTACTTCAACGACCAGTACCAGGCGTGCATGGATGCCGTCAACTCCGCCAAGCCTGCCGACGATGACTTCTTCGATGACATCCCCACCTTCCCCTCTGCCTTCGTGGGCATCAAGGGCTACCTCACCGGCATCGGCTACTTCGACCGCGAGAACAAGAAGTTCCAGTTCAACTTCTACGACGGCGGTCTTGTCTTCGAGGCCTCGGCCAAAGCATCGGCCCCTGTCAGCTTCGGCATCGGCTCGTTCGGCATGTCGATTGACGCGAAGATGGCCATGACCATGGGCTTGGTGAACACCGCCGCCGAGATGGGCGACGTGTCGCTGAAATCGACCACCATCGACTTCTTCTTCGACTACCAGGCCCGTCTGAAGGTGTGCGCCTGGGCCTATGCTGGCATCGACATCTGGATAGCCAAGGCCGTGGCCGGCGTGCGCGGCGGTGCCTGCATCGACATGCACAGCCGTGCTTACGTGGGCAAGCATCAGGCCGGCATGAAGACCACGCTGCAGGCCAAGATGGAGGCCTTCGCCGAGGCCCGCTTCCTGTTCTTCAAAGCCAAGAAGACGTGGCCCATCTTCAATGTCTATAAGGAATACCTGGTGCCCAACAACCCGTCGAACCCCTTCCACCCGTCCAATGCCCAGCCGCTGTTCAGCCGACGGAACGTGACGAAGGGCTACAAAAAGCTGAAGCGGAAAGTGATTGCTGACCTCGGTACACCTATAATAAGCAATGTGAACGGTATGGCGCGGCCAGACTATCTGTTAGGCGGCGAGTCGCTGCTGTTCAACAACCTGAAGACAGCCAGCAACTACAACGACGACCGTCTGCAGTTATACAGCAATGGCAGCAAGAATGACCTCGTCAGCACGGGCATTGACGCCCCGATGTACGACTTTGCCGAGGCGCACAACAACAATGGTATGGAGTTGGTGGCCTTTGAGCAGGTGAAGGAAGAGATCAACGGCTCAGAATTAGAGGCGATGTCTGAAAACGACCAGACGAAGGTTGTCTCCGAGAAGAGCGAGATTCACGTGGCCATGCGCCAGAACGGCGGCTCGTGGACGACAGAGACCGTGGGCTCCTACTGGAGCGATGGGATCGCCTGCGTGACACCCGCCGTGGCCGTACAGAGCGATGGCAAAGCCGCTGTCATCTGGCAGCAAGGCGTGGTCAAGTTCAACGACCAGGGCGAGCGCTACATCGACGGCAGCCTGATGCTGAGCCGGTATGACGGCAGCAGCTGGGGCGAGCCTATAGAGATTAAGCGCCTGAACCGCCGCAGCGTGCCTGCCGACTATCAGGTGACGATGAAGAATAACGAGGTGCTGGTGATGATGACGCTGCAGCAGGACGTGAACAACCAGATGAAACAGGCCTCGGTGGCCTATGTCAGCATCGACGCCAATGACAAGGTGCGCGAGCACTACACACTGGCCGAAGGTTCGAAGCCGCAGATGGTCAGTGTCGGCGATGCCAACCTCGTGGGATTCCTGAAGGTCAGCGACGAGGGACGCGACATAGAGTTGAACACCGTCAATATGAAGGGCGAGCCGACAGGCAAGCTGACTGGACTCTTAGGCATGAAGAAACGCGCGGTGAACGATTTCCGCCTCATCGTTGACGACGCTGGCACCGACCTCAGCGACGTGGCACTGCTGTGGACCCAGAGCGACGAGGAAACCACCGACAACGGCGACGGCACGGTGACGGTTAATATGAAGAACCGCTTGTATGCCTCTAAACTGTGCAGCCACGACAAGCAGCTCTACTTCTCCACTCCCGTGGAGATTGCCACCATGCCCGACGACGTCAGCCTCGCCTCGATGGACGGCTATCTGAGCGACCGCGACTTGAAGGTGGCCTACTGTGTGACCAACGAGCAGGACGGCGGTGCTGTGTTAGAGAATAACATCGTCTTCGACAACGCCATCGACCATAAGGTGAACTTCAACGCCTACGACGTAAACAATGAGCACCAGGTGCCCGTGACCATCACCGTGGTGAACAACGGTTTCGAACCCATTGAGAGCATCGATGTGACGCTGGGCAGCGAGACATTCACCCGCAACGTGACGTTGATGCCGCAGGAGAAGACGGAGCTGACGGCCTACTACCCCGTCGGCGACGGCTTCGACGGCACCATCAGCTACGACGTGACGGCCAACTTCATCAGCGGCAACAGCAATGCGCTGAAGATTCGCCGCAAGGGAGCAAGGTCAAAGGCTCCGCGCCGCACCGTCAGCCAGAGCGGCGTGCAGATAGACGTGCGACAGGTGGATATGGCCCTGAAGGTGCTGAGCAAGAAGACCGACGCCACAACGGGCGTGACGACCATCGTGGCCGAGGTGAACAACGCCTCGCTGCTGCCCCTGGCCCCGGACATGACCGTGAAGGCGGGCCTCTACAACTCGCCGTTAGCCGACAAGAACGCCGTCGCCATCGCCGAGACAACCTTGAGCGCCAGTGACCTCTACGACGCCTCGGCAGAGCAGAAAAACAAGGTGAAGATTGTCACACTGACGGCCCAGCAGCCCGACTTCGACCAGGTGCTCTACCTGCGCACCACGCCCATGCTGGACGACGAGATGCTGAAGGACGTGCACCCCGCGAAC
>DGTH01000151.1 GCA_002393705.1 Prevotella sp. UBA4341
CGGCTTCGATATGGGGCAGGTGCCCACGGACAGCGTCATGCCCGTGCTGAACATGCTCAACACGAAGTATATCATTGTAGGCGTGACCAACCAGACCGTACCCTTGCAGAACTATCAGGCTTACGGCAATGCGTGGCTCGTTGACAAGGTGGAGTATGTGGATAATGCCAATGCCGAGATTGATGCTCTGGGCCAGCTGCCCTTGCGCCACAAAGCCGTGGCCGACCGCAAGTTCAGCGACGTGCTGGGACCAAGCGTTGAGCAGGACACGCTGAGCCTCGTCACGCTGGACAAGTATCAGCCTAACCAACTCTCTTACACCGTGCAGACGGGTAAGGGCGGTGTCGTGGTGTTCTCTGAGATTTACTATCCGGGCTGGACGGCCACCATCGACGGTCAGGAGGCTGAGCTGGGGCGCGTCAACTACGTGCTGCGTGCCCTGAAGGTGCCGGCCGGCAAGCACGAGGTGGTGCTCTCCTTCTTCCCCGGCTCCGTAAAGGTCACAGAGACTATTGCCTACATCACCTACGGCGTGCTGGCACTGCTGGTGGTGCTGCTGTGCTTCTTTACACTTCGTGGAAAACCTCGTGGCGCATGTAAGCCCGATGACCATACCACGCCACAACCGCAAAGCAAATAAGCGGAACGATAAACGAAACATTGGTTGCAGGCAGCCCCAACACTGACCACTTCAGGTCGATGATGGCTGCCTGCAATGGTGGAAAGACGGAGCCTCCGAGTATGGACATGATAAGGCCGGCGCTGGCCACCTTCACGTTGGCATCGCCTACGCCGCGAAGGGCTATGCCGTAAATGGTGGGAAACATCAGCGACATGCAGGCACTGACCAGGACGAGGCAGTACATGCCGTTGACGTCGGTAAACAGAATGGTGCCCAGTATGGCGCAACCTCCGATAACGGCCAGCACCGTCAGCAGACGGCCTGGCGCAATGTACTTCAGAAAGTACGTGCAGATAAAGCGGAACACCGTGAAAAGCACCAGGGCGACGATGTTGTACTGCTGCGAAAGTATTTCGGCTGCTCGCTCGTCCATGCCTTCGTTCACAAAGACATGCGTGCCGTACTGGATGATGAACGTCCAGCACATGACCTGTGCGCCGATGTAGAAGAACTGCGCAATGACGCCCTCGCGGTAGTTAGGCACGTTGACGAGCTCCTTGAGCGTCTGGCGCAGTGGCTTCTGGCTGCCCATGCCCGAAATCTTCGGCATCCTGGTCAGCCATATCAGCAGCAACAGCACCAGGATAAACGCTCCTATATAGACGTAGGGCTGAATGAGAATGTCGAGGTCGTGGGCCTTGATGAGTTCAAACTGCTGCTCGTCGAGCAGTGCGCGGGTCTTGCTGTCGGTGGGGTCCATGCGCGCCTGAACGTATTGCATGGCCACGTACGAGCCGGCCAGTACGCCAACCGGGTTGAAGGCCTGGGCCAGGTTCAGTCGGCGCGTAGCCGTTTCGGAACTTCCCATGCAGTAGATGTAGGGGTTGCAGGAGGTCTCCAGGAACGACAGTCCGCACGTCATGATGAAGTAGGCCAGCAGAAAGGGGAAGAACAGTCCCGTCAGCTTGGCCGGGAAGAACAGCAGGGCGCCCACGGCATAGAGGCCCAGGCCAATGAGCACACCCAACTTGAAGGAATAGCGCTGAATGAACAAGGCGGCGGGGAAGGCCATGACGAAGTAGCCCAGGTAGAAGGCTACGGGCACCATGGCGCCCTCGGTGACGCTCATGCGGAATATCTTGGAGAAAGCCTTGACCATGGGCGTTGTCACGTCGTTGGCAAATCCCCATAGGGCAAAGCAAGTGGTGATAAGGATAAACGGTATCAGGTAGTGTATGCCGTCTTTGATGAACAGGCCGTCTTCTTTGTTTGTCTTCATTTTGCAGTTATTGGTTTGTCTTCGTGGCGCAAATATACAAAATTTACGTGGAAACGTGTTCGTCGGATGACTTGTTTAACATAAATTTGGTGTTTACCTTTTGTCGTTTGCTCAGTTAGTCGTACCTTTGCAAACAACTTAGACAAACTCCTTCTGCAATGAAAAAGCTGTTATCCCTTCCGCCTAACGTGGTGGATTGCTTCTACGATATTACTGGCTTGAGTGCCGACGAGTACTTCTGCACATGCGACCCCGTGGGCCAACGCTTGGGCTCCGGAGGCGGCACGGCGTGGCTGCTCTATGAGGCTTATAGGGCTTATAAGCCCCATGAGCCGTTCCTGGACTGGCTCTCTCGTGAGAAACGCATCCTGTTGCATGCCGGAGGGCGCAGCCAGCGGCTGCCGTCGTACGCCGTGTCGGGCAAGGTGCTCATGCCCATACCGGTGTTTCGCTGGGAGCGGGGACAACGCCTGTCGCAGAACCTGCTCTCGTTGCAGTTGCCACTCTATGAACGCATCATGGCGGCAGCACCCCAGCGGCTGCACACCATGGTGGTAAGTGGCGATGTGTTCATACGTACCGACGAGCGACTACAGCCTGTGCCTGATGCTGACGTGGTGTGCTACGGCTTGTGGCTGAATGCTACGGTGGCCAGGAACCACGGCGTATTCGTCATGGACCGCCATAAGCCCCACGAGCTGAAGTTCATGTTGCAGAAGCCTTCGGTAGAGACGCTCAACCAGTTGCAGCGTGACCATCTCTACATGACCGACATTGGCATCTGGCTGCTGAGCGACAGGGCGGTTGAGTGCCTTATGCAGCGTTCAAAAGAGGGACTGTCGTTTCGCGCCTACGATCTCTATAGCGAGTTTGGGCGGGCGTTGGGGGCCGAGCCTTCGCAGCCAGACCCCGCTTTGGCAGACCTCAGCGTGGCAGTTGTTCCCCTGGACGGGGGAGAGTTTTACCACTTCGGTACGAGCCGTGAGATGATCAGCTCGATGGTGGCCGTGCAGAACCGTGTTAACGACCAGCGGCGTATCATGCACCACGACCGAAAGCCGCAGCCCAGCATCTTCGTACAGAACTCGGTCGTACGATGTCCGCTGACGGCTGACAACCACAACGTCTGGATAGAGAACAGTTGGGTAGGCGAGCATTGGCAGTTGTCGCAGGACAACGTCGTGACGGGCGTGCCTGAGAACGACTGGCATGTCAAACTGGCTCCCGGCGAGTGCATTGACGTGGTGCCTGTGGGCAACGAGGAGTATGAGGTACGCCGCTATAGGATTGATGACCGTGTGGATAGTGACCAGCTGGCCACGCGGGCTAACCTGCGCCGCCTCTTCAGTCAGCGTCGTGCGTATCGCCGTCAGAACTGGCCCGTTATTGCCCGCAACTGGGAGCACAGCGTCTTCTATCAGCTCGACTTGGACGACGCTGCCCGCGCGTTTGCTGTCGATGACATCCCCCTGCCTCCACCACTGCCAGCGTCGGCTCCGCTCATGACCAGCGTGAGTGATGCCATGTTCCGAGGCGATTCGGCCCGGGCTTTTGGTTTGCTGCGCGAAGGCTTGACAAAGCAGGTGCTCGACGAACCTCTACAGCCGCGCTTGTCCATATTCACCGACCAGATAGTGTGGGCGCGGTCGCCAGTCCGCATTGACATTGCTGGCGGTTGGACCGACACGCCGCCTTACTGCCTGATGGAGGGTGGCAACGTCTTGAACCTTGCCATCGAGCTGAATGGGCAACCACCCCTGCAGGCCTATGTTAAACCCTGTTCAGAGCCACATATAATAATAAGGAGTATTGACCTTGGCGCCAGCGAAAGGGTGGAGACCTACGAACAGCTGATGCAATATAATAAGGTGGGCTCGCCGTTCTCCATACCGAAGGCAGCACTGGTATTGGCGGGTTTCCGACCGATGTCAGGGGCGTCGCTCCGTGCCCAGCTCGAAGCCTTTGGCTGCGGCATAGAACTCACGTTGCTGTCGGCCATACCGGCAGGCAGCGGTCTGGGCACCAGTTCTGTTCTGGCAGCCACGGTACTCGGAGCGCTGAACGAATTTTGTACGTTAGGTTGGGATAAAAACGAGATAGGCTATCGTACGCTCATCCTCGAGCAGATGCTGACCACTGGCGGTGGCTGGCAAGATCAGTTCGGGGGAGTGTTGGGCGGCGTAAAACTGTTGCAGACGGAGGGTGGCATCATGCAGTTGCCCTTGGTGCGCTGGCTGCCTGATACGCTCTACACCCAGCCGGAATATGCTGCCTGTCACCTCCTGTATTATACGGGCATTACCCGAACTGCAAAGAAAATACTGGCCGAAATTGTGCGGCGCATGTTCCTGAACCACCATGAACAGCTTATACTGCTGCGCGACATGAAGCAGCATACGCTCGACATGTATGAAGCCATACAGCGTAACGACTTCAACGCCATGGGGCGACTTGTACGCCGTACGTGGCAGCAGAACCAGCTGTTAGACAGCGGAACCAACCCCGATGCCGTGCAGACCATTACCCGGCTTGTCGATGACCTCTGCTTAGGCTATAAACTGCCTGGAGCGGGTGGGGGAGGCTATCTGTACATGGTAGCCAAGGATCCCGAGGCAGCTGCTCGCATTAAGCAGGCGCTGAATGAGCACAGGCCCAACCGTAATGCCCGTTTCGTAGAGATGACTCTCTCAAAAAAAGGGCTGCAGGTTAGTAACAGTTAATCATCCCTTATGGAAAAAGCGTTAGACTTCCTGTTCCTCGTCCATGGGGTACAGGAAGTCGTTGTATGGGTACTTCTGCACGTGGAGAAAGCGCACCTTATTATAAAGAGCCTGGCGCAGTTCGTCGATGTTCTGCTTCTGTTTGGCAGAGATGAAGATGGAGTCGGGCATCTGGGCCATCCAGGTCTGGCGTAGCTCGTCGAGCGAGATGTTCTCGCGGGTTGCGGGGGTCAGGTCGTCGGGTTCTTTCTCCACCCAGCGGTAGGCATCTATCTTGTTGAATACCATCATCGTGGGTGTCTCCGCACAACCGAGGTCAGCCAGCGTTTTCTCCACTACCTTGATCTGTTCCTCGAAGTCAGGGTGCGATATGTCAA
>DGTH01000124.1 GCA_002393705.1 Prevotella sp. UBA4341
CTGGTGGCGGCTGGCAGTTTGCCACCCCGCTGAGCCAGGACGACTACTGCGGTGTGGACATCGCTTTCGAGGCTACCACCGAGACGCACGTCACCTTCTTTATCGACTATGAGGGCGGTGCTGAGCAAAGCATCGACGTGCCCACGGGCAGCACCGGCATCCAGACCGACTTCGCATTCGACGGCGACATCACGAAGATTGGCTTCAAATACGGCGATTGGGAGGCTACTGCCAACGAGAACGGCGCCAGCATCACCATCACCAGTGCCGTGGTCAAGGCCAACAGCACGGGCGAGGTTGTTGAGCTGTCGTTTGCCGACCTGAATCCCGGTGAGGACGAGAGCATCAAGGACGCTGCCAACCAGGCCATCACCCTGACGCGCTACAGCACCTATCCCGCTTGGTATTTCGATCCCGCCCTCAACAGCGACGACTACGAGAAGGTGGTCATTACCTTTGCCGAGGCTATCCCAGAAGACGGCTTGCAGCTGAATTGCGAGTGCGATGGCGACGGCTGGAGCGGCACCTCGCTCATCGGTCTTACGAAGGGCGCCACCAAGGTAACAGCCTATTTCAGCGCCAAGCCCGGAGCCAGCATCAAGTCTATCGGCTTCTACTACAGTTGGAACAGCAAGCAGGGCACCGACGACGTGACCACGCTGAAGATTGCCTCTGCCAAGCTCATCAAGAAGCCCGGCTCTGGCACAGGCATCCATGCTGTCACTGCTACGCAGAATGAAAATGAAACGATATACACTCTCAGCGGTCAGCGTATCAGCAGTCCAATAAAGGGCATCAATATTATCAATGGTAAGAAGATTGTCATCAAGTAGTTAGTAGTTTTGAAGTTAGTAGTTTGTTCAAAGGGGAAGACATGTCTGGCGAGGCGCGTCTTCCCTTTTTTGCAGTCATCCTATTAACATATACACCACCGGCATCAGCAGCACTAAGCTAAACGATAAAGTAGAAAACACCGCAAAATGGGTTGTGTTTACGCACGATGTTATTAATATTCCCGAGATTGATAATATTTTTTCCCGAGATTCTTACTACTTTTTCCCGAGATTCTTATCAAGAATCTCGGGAAAAAGCACTTACAATCTCGGGAAAAAGTGATAACAATCTCGGGAAAACTTTATTCTATACCCATGCTAATCATGCAGTTCTCATAACATTTTTCTGTTTAAACAAGAACATTTTTCCTTATTCATGGAGCCAAGAACGTTGTGGAATAATGTGGAATCTGTACGCTCAAGGCACATAATGATGTAATTTTCTGCTTCTTTTCCATCCATGTTACATCTGAATAGCCTTGTGTTACATCTGAATATGCACGTTTGCGTAAATCACCGTACCTTTGCAACCGCAATTAGATTAAAAAACTGACTATTATTTTATTATTAACATAAAAACAAAAAACAATGAAACGAAGAATTTTACTTTTAATGATGACCGCCCTGCTCTCAGTGGGAGCGGGGGCGACAACTGAGAATGTTTGGACAGGAAGTCAAGCTATCGGGTGGTTTAAAGATGATGGAGCAGAAGAAGAGAGAATGCATCTCGTAGATTCAGATTTCAGATCTTGCTACTCAAAAATACGTAAAGGTGACAATATTGTAGTCACTGTTACGATGACAGGAAACTGGTCGAATAGCATACAAGTGCTTAAAGCCGATGGCCATGGGTGGTTTGTTGAAGGAGCGTTGACGAACGTAGTAACTAACTATGAAGCATCTGAAACGTCAAAAAAAATAGTCTTTCCTGTTACAGACGCCATTCTTGAGGCACTTGCAGTTGAAGATGAGTGGGGAGGGCACAAACTCTTTTTTTACGGAAATGGGGAAACGGTAACATCTGTTGATGTTGAGTATAATAATGGAAAGGCAACCATATACGACGGACAAGTGCAAGCCTATGGATGGGGATATCAGCTTCTCCCTCATCTGTTTACCCTTGCTCAGGCAGGAGATGTATTGTCAATAGATGTAAGTGATATAGGAGGTACTAATTGGGGTGCAAGTATAAATATAGCCAATAAAAGTCACAAAGAAGGTGATACGGATACAGAATATGAAGATTTGTTGTCTGCAAATCCTGGGACATCTGTACCCACGACAGTTAAATTCGTATTGACAGAAGATGTACTAACTACAGCTAAAAGTACAGGTCTCTATTTGAATGGTGGCACCTATACATACACGTCAGTTGATTTACTATATGCTCATGATGTTAGTATTGCCGAAGGTATTACCAACGGTACCGTTACCGCAAGCAAATCAAAGGCAGTGTATGGCGAAACCGTCACGCTGACCGCTGCTCCTGCGGCGGGCTATGCGCTTGTCAAGCCGACCGTAACCGACGAGAATAGTGGAAGCTTAACTGTAACGGACAATGGCGACGGCACCTATTCCTTCACCATGCCTGCAACGGCAGTGACGGTGAACGCCACCTTTACCAGTGCAACAGCTCTCAGCACGGACAGACTGATTATTTACAATAAAAAAAATGGAAGTATCGCTCAGGATGAAGGTAACTCAAATTACAGGAATTTATGGGTTGACAACGACGAATATCCTGGCTGGGACCTTACCGTTGGCAGACCCGTTACCACAGACGAATTCGCTGGCATTCAGGTGCTCTATCGACGTGCCATGAACATCAAGATGCAAGTTACCTATGGAGTTAATGGCGTGTGGACGAGTGACGTGATAACGGGCGAGGAGGGATCATCACATATCCTTTCTGTCAATTTCGCTGACAAAGGAATATCAGGTGTCGTGAAATCCATCAAGTTCTTTAGGAATTCGAATGCAGATACCATGATTCAGTTCGAGAGCACTGATGCCGTTTCTTTGAAAACCGAAGAGGGTGCTTCTGCACCAACTCCCGCCTCCAGCCTGACGCTGACCTACGAGACACTGATGGATAGCGGTAACAGTAGTGTTGAAAAGGACAACACAGACAATAAGCAGCAGTTCAAAATCAACGAAGGTGATGGTCACTGGGCTGGCTGGATATTCACACTGCCTATTCCTACCACATTATATAAAGGTGTTAACTTTAACATGACAAGTGTGCCCACGAATGGTGCTATTGAAATAGTCTATGAAAGTAGCGAGACGCAGACATTAAAATTGTCGGAAGGTAACAACATCGTGAACTTCGTCCATAGTGGATACATTACACAGATCAAGTTCAACGTTGCAGGAACTTATCGGATGGGTGAATGCTCGGCTTCTAACACATACCTCGCAAAGGTTACCGATCTCAACTATGCTACCTACGGTTCCGTGAATGACGCCATCGACTACTCTGCAACGTCGGGTCTTAAAGCATACATCGCGAAGGTAGATGGTAACAAGGTGAAACTGACCGAAGTCAAGAAGGTGCCTGCCAACACGGCAGTGGTTCTCTATGCCAAAACAGCCGGTACATACACCCTGTCAACAACCACAGAAGCCACCGAAGATGTATCCGCCAATCAGTTGCATATCAGCGACGGCACGGTGGAGGGTGACGGCAGCAGCATCTACGTGCTGGCAAACGGTAGTAACGACGTAGGCTTCTACCTTGTGGAGAATGGCTCCGCTATTACCGCCGGCAAGGCTTATCTGAAAGTCACCTCCGGTGCTCCGCAGTTCATCGGATTCGGTGGTGACACTACTGGTATAAATGAAGAGTTAAGAGTGAAGAGTGAGGAATTTGCTACCGCACAGTATTACGACCTGCAGGGCCGCCACGTGGCTCAGCCCACCAAGGGTCTGTACATCGTGAATGGCAAGAAAGTAATCATCAAATAAAAACATAGGAGGACAACAAAAATGAAAAAGACATATATTCAACCGACTATTAACGTGGTAGTAGTAAGAGTTAAACTGCCTCTGGCTGCTGTATCATCATTTAACCTAAATAGTGAAAGTGAAACAACAGTTAGTGGAAGTTCCGCAATGTCATCAAGCTTTAGTGGCGGTGACGATGGTGAAGACTGGTAACGAAGAGTAGTTGATGTTAGGCTGTGTCAGGAAGTGCTATGCACCTTGACACAGCCTTTTTCTTTGCGAAAGGCCTACTTGCAGGGATAGACATTTTGTAGCAACAGCTAACTCCTAACCCAGATGCTGATAACCTCAATGTATAAAGGGGTTTCGGAAGGTTAGGAGTTGGTGAGCAGTTGGTGAGGAGTCTGGAGCACTCCTAACATCTCCGAAACACCAGTTAGCAAAGGGCATCCGATACAATCGGGTTAGGAGTAACCTCTTTGGGCACGATAATACTGCTCGCCCTCGATGATATTACGGTTCTCTGTCGATGAAACGTAAGATCATTGTAGGGCTCGTTCTAAAAAAAGTTTGGCTGGTTTACAAATGAATAGTCTCGCGTTACAGATGAATAGCCTTATATGCTGGATTTATGCTACCTTTGCGGTCAGATTACATCAATAATTAAAAACAAACGAGATTATGAAACGAATTCTGTTTTTCATCATGGCCGCCCTGCTCTCAGTGGGAGCACGGGCAGCAGACGACCTGACGCTCAATGTGTCAGAGACCGTAGCATTCGGTGACTGGGGTTTCAGCAAAGAGAATGCCCCCACCCTTAACTTCGGTAACTTTGCAGCCGGTGGCGGATGGCAGTTTGCAACCCCGCTGAGCCAGGACGACTATTGCGGTGTCGATTTCGCTTTCGAGGCTACCACCGAGACGCACGTCACCTTCTTTATCGACTATGAGGGCGGTGCTGAGCAAAGCATCGACGTGCCCACGGGCAGCACCGGCATCAAGGCCGACTTCGCCTTCACCGGCGGCATTACCAAGATTGGCTTCAAGTACGGCGACTGGGAGGCTACGGCCAACGAGAACGGCGCCAGCATCACCATCACCAGCGCCGTGGTGAAAGCTCACAGCACGGGCACAGTGTCGCAACTGGCCTTTGCCGACCTGGGTGGCACGAAGGACGAGACGGAGCAGAGCGTCACCATCAGCCAGTATAACTGGAGTGCCTACTGGGCACTCAGCCCAGCTATCTATAGCGATGACTACGAGAAGATTGTGGTGACCTTCGCCGAGGCTATCCCTGTAGATGGTCTGACCATCAATGCAGAGGTGGAGGGCGATGACACTTGGGGCGGCACTGCCATCGGCAGCCTCACCAAGGGTGCCACCAAGGCCACGGCCTACTTCAGCGCACTGCCTGGCAAGAACATCACGAAGATTGGTTTCTTCCTCGACTGGCAGGCCTCGAGCGCCACGCTGAAGATTGCCAAGGTGGAACTGTACAAGAAGGCTTCATCAGAGCCAGAGGTCTATGAGGATGTCACGCTGTCGGTGGCTGACCTGCAACTGCCTGACTGGGGCGCTACGAAGGATGCCGACGAGAAGAGCTGCACCTTCGGTGGCATCTGGGACGAGAACTACTGGACGGTGGGCGGTCTCAGCACCGATATCTATACCCGCGTGGATATGACCTTTGCCCAGCCTGTTAATTATTATAAGGTACGCGTTAAGGCCGTCTATAGCGACAACAGCGAGACCGACACTGAGATTACCTACGGTGCCGAGAGCCACAGCGTAAAGCTTACTGCAGGCAAGCGGCTCGTGAAGATCACCATGAAGCAGTACGACCAGAAGAACCTGAATGGCGGCGCAACGGTGAAGCTCTACTTCGACGATATCATCATCCGCACGGCGGAGTCGGCTGCCAGCATCACGCCCAAGACGTGGGTGTCGTCGTTCAAGCTGGGTACCGACAGGGCTAACCCCCTGCTCGACTTCCACTACATTGCCGACCCGACAGCCATCGAGTACAACGGTCGCCTCTACGTCTATGGCACCAACGACCATCAGCAGTATGAGGCCGGCACAGCATCGAATACCTACGAGGCCATCAACTCGCTCGTCGTCATTTCTACCGACGACATGGTGAACTGGACCTACCACGGACTGATTGACGTGAAGGGCGTAGCCCCCTGGATCATGGCATCGTGGGCTCCCACCATCATCAGCAAACCGCAGACAGACGGCACGACCCTCTTCTCGCTCTACTTCTCCAACAGCGGCACCGGCTCCGGCGTCATCCAGGCCACGTCGCCCTTAGGCCCCTGGAAATCACCGCTCACGCAGAACCTGACCGGCGGCTTCGACCCGGGTGCCGTCATCGACGACAACGGCGACGGCTGGCTGGCCTACGGCACCGGCGAGTCGTACATCGTTAAGTTAGGCGACGACCTCCACTCCATTGCCGCAGGTCCCGTCAAACTGAACGCCCCCTTCTACTTCGAGGCCAACGAACTGAACTATATCGGCGGCAAGTACGTGCATACCTATAACAACGACTGGAGCAGCCACGAGCCGTGGACCTACGGCGGCGAGAAGCCCACGGCGTGCAGCATGAACTACTTCACCACCACCACTCCGCTCGACGCCGACTCATGGACGTATGGCGCCAACTACTTCAAGAACACCGGCGAGAACGGCATGAACTACGGCAACAACCACACCCACCTGCACAAGTATCAGGGCAAGTGGTACCTGTTCTACCAGTCGAACGACCTGGAGCCGTCGCTTGGTACCAACGGCGGTTTCCGCAGCCTCTTTGTCGATGAGATTGAGGTCGATGAGGAGAAGGTCATCATCAAGGAGTGTACCCCGACCTTCACCGGCGTGAGCGCCATCAAGACCCTCGACCCCTATACAGAGCAGTATGCCGCCACCTGCGCCGCCACCCTCGGCATCGTCTTCGAGCAGGCAGAGGGCAACGGTCATACCGTAGCCAAGGTCGGCTCACCGAACATGACAGCCGACGTGCCCACCGAGGGCATCATCGAGGTGCGCAACGTAGCGTTCTCTGCTGGCGGCAACACACTGAAGTGCTGGGTGAAGGGCACGGGCACTGTGACCCTGCGCATCGATGGCACCGCCATCGCCACCATCAACAGCACGGGCAGCAGCTGGCAACAGAAGACCGCCCTCTGCACCAGCACCCTGAGCGACACGAAGACCATCCAGTTCGTTCTGACGGGCAGCGTGCAGTTCGACACCTGGCAGATTCTGACTTCTCCCACCGTCAGCATCAATGCTACCGCCGGCTATGCCACCTTCGGCTATGCCGATGCCGCCCTCGACCTAACAGGCGTGGATGCCTACACCGTCACCGTGAGCGGCGACAAGGCACAGCTGAACAGCATCCAGGGCAAGAAGATTC
Source organism: Prevotella sp. UBA4341 (assembly GCA_002393705.1). Classification (GTDB taxonomy): domain Bacteria; phylum Bacteroidota; class Bacteroidia; order Bacteroidales; family Bacteroidaceae; genus Prevotella. The sequence continues at coordinate 7,201 of DGTH01000124.1, forward strand.
CCTCCAACACGGGTATCATTGTGAAAGGCTCTGGCGACGTGGTCATCCCCCTGACTTTTGATAACACCGATGTGGTGGGCGACAACGCGCTGCAGGTGAGCGACGGCACGGTGGACGGCGACCTGAGAACCGTCTATGTGCTGGCCAATGGCAACTACGGCGTAGGCTTCTATCTGCTGCAGGAAAATAACTTTGTGCCCGCAGGCAAGGCTTACCTGAAAGTTCAGGAAAGTGGTGAAGCTCCGCAGTTCATCGGATTCGGTGGTGACACTACTGGTATAAATGAAGAATTAAGAGAGAAAAGTAAAGATTTTGCTACCGCACAGTATTACGACCTGCAGGGTCGCCGCGTAGCCCAGCCTACAAAAGGTGTATATATCGTTAATGGCAAGAAAGTACTCGTCCCCTAAGTTAGGGGATTAGGGGTCTGAACAAGCGCAGGTTCCTAATAAGCATGTATATAAATTAAAAAAGGGTCTGATAAACGCTTGTTCAGACCCCCAACCCCCTAACTTAAGGGGCTTAAAAAACAAAACAATGAAGAAATCGTATATTCAACCTGCAATGGAAACAGAATGGTTAGGAACACAGCTGACGTTGCTGTCGGGTTCCTTCGGTGTTCACTCTGATAAATCAAATGCTGTAGGGCAAGGCCAAGTGTTGTCACCCAGACTTAACGACATGGATGACGACGAAGATGAAGAAGAATATTAAGACAACATGTTTTTATCATAGTTTTGTTATTAGTTAGTTTAAAGTTAATTGTTTTATTGTTAGAACGTTAGTACTCATAAGGGCATTTGCGTGATGTAAATGCCCTTATCCTCCCTCTCTCTCTCAAAAGATATTTGTTAACAATTACTTAAAACCAAGATGATGAAACAAAGCACTCTATTATTTAGATTTCTGTTTTTTTTAATTTCGTCATGCTCGCTGACGGCAGGGGCTCAGAGCGCCCACTGGATAACGGCGGACGACTCGCTACGGAACCAACCGAACACGTGGATGGAGTTTCGCAAGGACTTCACGCTGAAGAAAACACCCCGGAAGGCGGAGGCACGGATTGCCGCCGACTCAAAGTACTGGCTGTGGGTGAACGGGACGCTGGCCGTGTTCGAAGGCGGTCTGAAGCGCGGGCCGAACCGTACGGACACCTATTACGACGTGGTAGATCTGGCACCCTATCTGCGGAAAGGACGAAACGAGGTGCGCCTGCTGCTGTGCTACTTCGGCAAGGCGGGTTTTTCTCATGTCAGTAGCGGACAGGCGGGTGTCATCGTCGATGCACCGGCCATCGGGCTGGTGACCGATGACTCGTGGCAGAGCCAGCGACTGCAGACCTATCAGACCTGTGGCGAGCCATACACGAACTTCCGGTTGGCGGAGTCGAATATACGGTATGAGGCCCACCCCCAGCCTCTCCCCAAGGGAGGGGAGCTGAAGCCCTCGCTGGAAATCGGTGTGTGGGGGGCTGCACCCTGGGGCAAGCTGGTGGAACGGCCTATCCCCCAATGGCGTGACTACGGCATGAAGACCACCTCTGACTATGAAACCACTGAGGACGAGCATGGCAATAGAGTGCTCAGCGTCCGTCTGCCCTACAACATGCAGATGACACCCTGGATTGACGTGACCGACGAGACGGGCGGCACCTGCATACGGCTGGAGACCGACCACGCCAGGGGCGGCAGTGCCGACTGCGTAAGGGCTGAGTACGTCAGCCGACGGGGGCGGCAGCAGTATGAGTCACTGGGTTGGATGAACGGCGACGTCCTGCGCATCGTCTATCCCAAGTCGGCACGCCTGACCGTTCACGGCATAGGCTACCACGAGACGGGCTACGACTGCGACTTCGAGGGGGCGTTCACCTGCAACGACACCACCATTAACCGCTTCTGGCAGAAGGCCATGCGCACGCTCTATGTGAACATGCGCGACAACTACTTTGACTGTCCCGACCGCGAGCGGGCGCAGTGGTGGGGCGATGTCACCATTCTGATGGGACAGAGTTTCTATCAGTTGTCGCCTCGTGCCAACCTGCTGATGCGCAAAGCTATACGTGAACTGGTGGATTGGCAGAAAGAGGACGGTACGCTGTTCTCACCCATTCCCGCCGAAAACTGGGACAAGGAGCTGCCGGCGCAGTCGCTGACCGCCATCAGCACCTACGGCTTCTGGTACTATTATATGCACACGGGCGACAAGGAAACAATGGCATACGCCTATCCCGCCATGCGCCGCTATCTGGCCCTGTGGACACTCGACGACGACGGGCTGACCCGTGAGCGGCAGGGCGGCTGGCCCTGGGGCGACTGGGGAACGGACGTGGATATGCGCCTGATGCTGGCTGCATGGCACTACCTGGCCCTGCAGTCGGCCATCAACGTGGCGGGGCTGACGGGACACGATGCCGACATCGCCGGCTACGAGCGGCAGATGCAGTCCATCCGTGCCGCCTTCAACCGCTGCTGGAACGGATATGCCTACCGCCATCCGTCGTATCACGGAGCCACTGACGACCGTGTGCAGGCAATGGCCGTGGTGAGCGGGCTGGCCGACAGCACGAAGTATGACCATATCTTCGAGGTGATCAAGACACAGGAGTATGCCAGTCCGTATATGGAGAAATATGTCTATGAGGCCCTGATGCAGATGGGTCATGCCGACTATGCCTTAGAGCGCTTCAAGCGGCGCTTCGGTCCGATGATTACCGACCCGCAGCACACCACGCTCTACGAGGGCTGGCAGGAGGGCGGCTACGGCGGCGGATCCACCAACCACGCCTGGAGCGGCG
>DGTH01000004.1:0-9269 GCA_002393705.1 Prevotella sp. UBA4341
TCTATGCCTTCACCGACTGCGAGGTGAGCATCTCGCCCAACTGCTGTGTCATCGACGACCGCAAGCCTTGTTTCCTCACGGTCAGCGAAGTTCTACAGCGCTCTGTCGACAACACAAAAGAACTCTTGCGCAAAGAACTGCTCATACGTCGGGGCGAGTTAATGGAAGCCCTTCACTTTGCATCACTCGAGCGTATCTTCATAGAAGAACGCATATATAAAGGCAAACCATTCGAGAATGCCAACAGCACCGACGAGCTGTGCAACTACATCGACGAGCGTCTGACGCCATTCTACCCTCAGTTTGTACGTGAGGTAACCAAGGACGACATACTCCGCCTTCTGGAAATTAAGATGCAGCGCATAGCCAAATTCAACAAGGACAAGGCCGACGAAGCCATAGCCCGCATGAAAGAGGAAATAGCCAACATCGACCGCGACTTGGCCAACATGATAGAAGTGACCGTTGAATGGTTCCAGTTTATACAAGAGAAGTATGGCAAAGACCATCCACGCCTTACCGAAATCCGCAGCTTTGACAGCATCGAAGCCTCAAAAGTCGTAGAAGCCAACCAAAAGCTCTATATAAACCGTGAGGAAGGCTTTATAGGCACCTCTCTGAAGAAGGATGAGTTTGTCTGCAACTGTTCTGACATCGACGACGTCATCATCTTCTACCGCGACGGAAAGTTCAAGGTAGTACGCGTGGCCGACAAGCTTTTCGTCGGCAAGAACATCCTCTGGCTCGGCATTTATAAGAAGAACGACCAGCGCACCATCTACAATGTGGTCTATCGCGCCGGCAAGAAGGGTCCATACTTCATCAAGCGCTTTAACGTGCCCGCCATTACCCGCGACCGCGAGTACGACATCACCACGGGCGAGGAGGGCTCGCGCATCATCTACTTCACCGCCAACCCCAACGGCGAGGCCGAGATCATCAAAGTGACGCTCGACCCCAACTCCGTGAGCCGCAGGCAGAGTGCCTTCCTGGAGCGAGACTTCGCCACCGTCATGATCAAGGGGCGTGCCGCGCGCGGCATCACGCTGACAAAGAAGCCCGTACACCGCATCGGACTGAAGAGCCACGGCCACTCTACACTGGGAGGCCGGCAGGTATGGTACGACCCCGACGTCAACCGACTGAACTACGACGAGCACGGACGGCTGCTGGGCGAGTTCTTCGACGGCGACCAGCTGCTCGTCATCCTGAGCAACGGCGAGTACTACCTGACGAACTTCGACGTGAACAACCACTTCGAGGACAACCTGCGCATCATTGAGAAGTACGACGCCAACAAGGTGTGGACAGCCGTGCTCTACGATGCCGACAACGACAACTACCCCTACATCAAGCGGTTCCTCCTGGAGGCATCGAAGAAGAAGCAGACCTACATGGGCGAGAATGCCGACTCACGCGAGCTGCTGCTCACCGACACGGTCTATCCGCGCCTGCTCGTCACCTTCGGCGGTGCCGATGCCGTGCGTCCGCCCCTGGAGATTGATGCCGAACAGTTCATCACCGTCAAGGGCTTCAAGGCCAAAGGCAAGCGGCTCACCACCTTCTGCATTGACCACATCGAGGAGCTGGAGCCGCTCCGCTTCCCGGAGCCCGAAGCCCCTGAAGCCCCCACAGCGCCCAGCGGTTTCCCCGCTGAGCCCACCGAAGCCCCCACAGCACCCAGTGGTTTCACCGCCCCTGACACAGCGCTCAGCGGTTCCCCTGCAGAGCCCCCCACGGAGCCCCTCCAGTTAGACCTCTTCCCCGATGAATAGGCATCTTATCATACTGGCCTTGGCGTTCTGCGTCTGCACCCTGCAGGCGCAGAATGACTCCCTGCGGCGCACCACCACGAGCTACCAGTTAGGCGTAGGCGGCAGCCACGTGCTCGACACTTACCTCTCGCAGGAAAAGTTCAGTGGGCTCGCCTTTACGCTGCTCATCACCACCGAGCGCGAACGTCCAGCCTCATCCTGGACTACACTCATGGAGCACCAGCTGAACCTCTCAACCCTCAACGACCGCACTAACACGCAGAGCGAGCTGCAGGGCGACTACTCATTCTACTACGGACGGCTCTACCGATGGCAGTTTGCCCACGAGTGGAAACTGCAGGCTGGCGGCATGCTCAACGCCAACGCGGGCTTCATCTACAACACCGGCAACAGCAACAACCCCGCACAGGCCCGACTCTCGGCCATGCTCATGCCCACGGCCACCGTGAGCAAGGACTTCAGACTCTTCGACCGCCACCTGCGACTGCGCTACGAGGTGCAGCTGCCCCTCGTGGGTATCATGTTCAGCCCAAACTACGGACAGTCGTACTACGAAATCTTCAACCGAGGCAACTACGACCATAACGCCGTGCCCACCACGTTCGTCTCGGCACCCTCGTTCCGCCAGCAGCTCACGCTGCACTATAGCCTGACCCCGCTGACCACGCTGACCTTGGGCTACTTAGGCGACTACCAGCAGGCTAACGTCAACAACCTGAAGAGCCACATCTACGCCCACCGTTTCATGATTGGCTTCATCCGACAATTCAGCATCATCCCCCACCGACTATGAACTCTATTAAATCTATAGTAACTATAGTAACTATAGCAACTATAGCAACTATAGCCTCCCTCACCTCCTGCATCAACGAAGACGAACAGCCCAACACCCGGCAGGGGAACTTCGAGGCCCTCTGGCGCATCATGGACGAGCACTACTGCTTCTTCGACTACAAGCAGCAGGAGTACGGGCTTGACTGGCAGGAGGTGTATCATAAGTATAAGGTGCGCATCAATGAGGACATGACCAACACCCAGTTCTTCGAAGTACTCAGCAACATGCTCGCCGAGCTGAAGGACGGCCACGTCAACCTCTCGGCCAGCTACGACTACGCCCGCTACTGGAGCTGGCAGGAGGAGCACCCCCAGAATTTTAGCGACTCGCTCGAGCGCAAGTACTTAGGCACCGACTACCGCATAGCCGCCGGACTGCGCTACCGCCGGCTCGACGACAACATTGGCTACCTGCGCTACCCGTCGTTCCAGAGCGGCTTCGGCGACGGCAATCTTGACGACGTGCTCTCCTACTTCCAACTCTGTCGCGGACTCATCATCGACATCCGTAACAACGGCGGCGGCACGCTGACCTACGCCGAGCGGCTGGCGGCTCGCTTTACCGACGAGCGCATCCTCGTGGGCTACATGCAGCACAAGACGGGCAAGGGCCACAACGACTTCTCCAGTCTGGAGCCCCAGTACCTCGAGACGTCGTCGCGTCTGCGCTGGCATAAGCCGGTCTGCGTGCTCACCAACCGGGGCGTCTTCAGCTCGGCCAACGAGTTTACCATGTATATGAAGGCCATTCCGGGCGTCATGATAGTGGGCGACCGCACGGGCGGCGGAGCCGGCATGCCGTTCTCGTCGAGCTTGCCCAACGGCTGGGGCGTGCGTTTCTCGGCCTGCCCCATGTACGACGCAGAGCACCAGAGCACGGAGTTCGGCATCGAGCCCGACTACTACGTGAGCCTCACCGAGGAGGACTTTCGGCGCGGAAAGGACACGATAATAGAGTTTGCACGAAAACTTTTGGTGCAATAATTTGGTAGTTTGATAAAAAAGCCTTACCTTTGCACCCGAATCAGGCGCTAGTGGCGGAATTGGCAGACGCGCCAGACTTAGGATCTGGTGTCTTACGACGTGTAGGTTCGAGTCCTATCTGGCGCACGATGCACTGATTCGAGAACTGTTGGCATAGCTCAGCTGGTTAGAGTATCACCTTGACATGGTGGGGGTCGCTGGTTCGAATCCAGCTGTCAACACAAAGAAGAACAAGAAGTGCTGGTGTTAACGCACCAGCACTTCTTGTATTACAATACCCGGTTCAAGGAACTTTCTTCATATCTTTACTTCACATATACTTTTCGTCCGTTATGGATGAGCACACCCTTCGTGCCGGGAGCCACGCGGCGGCCCTGCAGGTCGTAGAACACGCCGACAGCCTCAGCGACGCTCACCTCGTTGACACCAGTCGCATCAGGATCGGGGTCTGGTTCGGGGACGGGTGTTACCTGTTCAGTCTCCATGACACTGCCGAGAAGATATATCTCATCGACCAGTTCGCCGCCCACATCGTCAGTACCATAGAGGCCGACGACGTCGAACGTCTTGCCCTCTACGTCAGTGGGCAGCTTGACACCGCTGACGCGGAAGTAGTTCCACAGGCGGGCACGCTTGTCGCCGCTGACCACCCAGAAGCCGTTGCCAGTCTCAATGGTCACGCCCTTTAGCAGTACGTATTCGCCGTAGTCGCTGGCGGTCAGTTCCTCGAAGGCTACCTCGCGGGGCAGCACTTCTTCAACCTCGCTGAAGGTCAGCTCGTCTTTGCTGGTCAGTCCGCTGATGGGCACGGCCTGCACCATGCCAGCCTCGACCGACACCTTGGCAAAGAGCGTACCGTTGAGCACTTGGTTTCGCTTGAGCGTGAAACCGATGTTGTTGAACACAATGGGCCCCGTGGCGTCGCGCAGGTAGGCCACCTTTTTGTTGACGTAGAGCACCTCAGCATCGGTCAGCTGCAGGAGCACCTCGTCATCGACGTCAAGGGTCTTGAACTCACTTACCTCGACGGGTGTCAGTTCCTCGACGGTCAGCTGGCAGGAAGCAGAAAGACCGTTCTCTGCCATGACGGTAATGGTGCAGGTGCCGGCACTCAGGCCCGTCACTAAACCCGCAGCATCGACAGTGGCCACGGCCTCGTCGCTCGACGTCCACGTCAACTCGGCATCCACGTAGTCAGGCACGAGGGTGGCGGTGAGCAGAGCGGGCAAACCAACTTGCACGCTGAAGGTTTCGGGGAGCTGCAGGTCGGTGAGGATGAAGGTATTGACAATGTCGAAGACGATAGTACCGTCGGCCTGCATGGAGATGTTCTTCAGCCCCCACTTCGTATTCTTGCCTCCCCAGCTCTTGAGGCTGGCAGGCGAAGTGGCACTGTGCAGTTCGGTGACGCCACCCCGACCGGGGAAGACATCCCACGAGGTACCGCTGTGGCCGCTGCCGCCGGCACGTACCATTTCGTAGTAGTTATGCTGGGGGTTGGCATTGACGGTGTTGCCTCCGTAGCCACCCATGTCCCAGACGCTCTGGCTGGTAAAATCGACGCGGTGCACCAGCATGCCGCTGCCGGGCAGGTAGGCATCCCACTTGAAGTCGGACTTCTGGCGGTTCTCGAAAAGGAAGAACTCGTTCTCGACCGCCGAGTTGATGCGGAAACCCTGCTCGCTGCTGAAGAGGGGCTGCAGTTCGTAGGCCCCCTCGGCCTCGATGAGCGCCGGCTCGTCCATGAAGCCTACGGAGTAACGCTCGTAGAGCGAATAACCCACGGGGGTGTGGGAGTCGTTCTCGTAGCTGCCGCCGGCCATGACCGACCAGACGCCCGGATGGTTGCTCTCGCCCCCACTCTTTTCGTAGTCGGTATCGTAGAAGTCGGGCAATCCGAGCACGTGGCTGAACTCATGGCAGATGGTTCCGATGCCGTCAAGCTGGACGGTATAGGGATAGCTGGTGTAGCCGGACAGCTCGGTCGAGCTGGCATAGTCGTAGATGATGGTATTGTCCTTCACGAGATAGTCCCACGTAGAGGGGTCATAAACCGCGCTGCGGTGGGGCCACCAGAGGTCGTCATCGTTACCGCTATAATTGGCACCGTTGCCAGCCACGATGAAGAAGACCAGATCGACAAAGCCGTCGCCGTCGCCGTCATACTGGCTGAAATCGACATCGGCATCGGCCTGCTCCAGGGCATCGTTCAGAATGTTGATGCCTTCGTTACTACCGTCGTACTGACTATAGCCGACGGTGTAGGGGCCGGCCACGTCGAACTGCGGCTGGAAGCGGCCGTTGGAGTTGTCTGAGAAGTAGTCGCGCACGCTGCCCGTACAATCGACCCACTGACCGTTAGTCTTCTGGTAGCCGGTGTAGCCCTCCTGGTTGACCATGTCGTTGACGTAGTCGGCATAGTCAGCGCGCGAGAAATCCCTGTCGTTATAAGCCACGAGGACTATCAGGCCACGGAAGTTGTTGTAGTCGTACTGTTGGGCACGACGGGCAGCGAGCGTCTGCTTCTGGCGCTTCTGCATGGCACGCTTCATGCGCTGCTGCGGCTCGTCCATGGCGGGAGCCTGATACTTCTGCTGCGTCAGCAGGTAGGCCTGTTCAGCGGCTTGTCGTTCCGCGACGTTGTGAGCCACGTGCTGCGTAGCCCGCAGGCGACGGCCCTCCAACTCGGCATAGACATAGAAGCCCTGCGCATTACGAACCACGGAGTAGCCATCCTCGGTGGTGTTGAAGTGTAGCCACTCGTCGCCCACGAGTCGGAGCGTGAGCAGGGAGCCGTCGGGTTGTTGCACCTGTATGGTTCCCGGGTGTGCCGGCACGGCCATCGTGCTCACCACGAGCAGAAGCTGAAGCCAGCACACCGTAATTAACCGTTTTACCATTTACCTTATTTATTAACCATTTTCTTTCCGTTGCGGATGACAATGCCCTTCTGGCTGGCAGCCACACGGCGACCGGCAAGGTCGTAGGTAGGGGCATCCTTCAGCGTCTCGCCCTCCGTCAGCACCGTACTGATACCGGTAAGGGGGCCAGGCGTAGGCACCTCGTTGTCGTAGAACGTAGCCACGACGTCATCGATGTAGCAGCAGGCCGACGCTGAGGTGGAGAGCATCTGGAAGCGAATCATGCTGCCTGCGGGAATGTCTGTCTGGAAGAGCTCCAGATCTTTGTTCCTGGCGATGGTCTTGTTAGCCACTAAGCTGGTCCACGTGGAGCCGCCGTCGGTGCTAATCATGAAGCTGAAGCGAATCTGGGCGGAGCCGTTCTTCACCGTGAACTTCAGCGAGCGGATGCCGTTGTCGAAAGCCGTGGTCGAAGTTGCTGTGCTCGTGCGCAGCATCTTCAACACGTGCTCGCCGTTGCCCACGCCTTCTTCAGCCGTGCTGGCAATGACGGCGTTCACCAGGTCCCAGTTACACCACTTGCCGCTGACGGTAGCGTCGGCGGTGGTCAGCTCGGCGGTCTCGAAGTCCTCGCCCACCGAGTCATAGACGTTCTTGCCAGCAGTGAAGCTCACCGTGCCACCCTCCATTTTGATGTCGTAAAGATTCTGCACAGCAGGTTGGCCTGCCCACGAAGTGAGGGCCGGCGTGCTGGTCTCGGTCAGGTCCATGATGCCCTTGCCCGTGGGGTTGCACACCATTTCGAAGTACAGGTGGTCGGGGTTGTTGTTGACCGTATTGTTACGCCAGACGGAGGGTTTCGACGTGTCGGCACGCCACACCAGCAGACCATGACCGGGCAGATAGGTGTCCCAGCTGGCAAGCTGGCGGTTCTCCAGGTAGAAGTCGTCGTCGGTGGAGCCGGTCTTCAGGATGAACGACTCGTTGGTCGTCAAGAAGTCGCCAAGCGTATAGTTGCCTTCCGCAGAAAGCTCCGTGGGGGTAGTAAACTCGAGCACGTGGCGCTCGAAGGCGTTATAGCCCACGGGGGTCAGGCCGTAGTTGTAGTCAGCACCGCCAGCCATGACGTCCCAGCCGCCGGTGCCTTCGCTATAGCCGTTCTCTTCGTAGTCGGTGTCGTAGTGGTCGGCCAGTCCCAGCACGTGGCTGAACTCGTGGCAGATGGTGCCTATGCCGTCAAGCCACACGTGGCTGCTGGCCATGTCCTCGTAGTCCTGAATCTCCACGCTGCAGGCGTAACGCCCGAACTTCTTGCTGTCGTAGCGCATGCCGTAGTACGTGGACCAGCCCGTCAGGTCGTTGGCGTGCGGCCAGAGGTAGTGGTAGTCGTTGCCCTGCACGTAGCTGCCGTAGCCGGCAAAGATGAAATAAACCATGTCGATGACCCCGTCGCTGTTCATGTCGTACTGATTGAAGTCTATATGGGGGTTCGCAGCGTTCATGGCAGCCTTGAGAATATTAATCAGACGACCGTCAAACGTGGGGTCGTCCTTTCCTTCGGCCGTCTTCGGCGCAGGGTATTTGCAGCTGTAGTTAATGGTGTAGGGACCTACCACGTCGAACTCCGGGTCGAACTTGCCCAGGGAGTTGTCGTAGAAGTAGTCGCGCGCACTGCCGGTGACGTTCACGGGGTAATGGCCGTCAACGTTGCCCGTAAGGTTACGCTCGTTGGTCAGGCGAAGGTAGAGGTTGGCAGGGTCGTCGGTGGTAAACTCGCAGTCGTTCCAGTTGATGAGCACCACCAAGCCCTTGAAGTTACTATAGTCAATGGGGCTCCAGATGCTAACCGAACGTGTCGGGTCACCTGCCTGCAGCTGCTCATAGCGGCCGCTGTAGAGTGTGGCGGCCTGGGCCTTCCAGGCCTTACCCTTCTCGGTCATCGTGGGGGCGGTCATCTTCTGGCGGGCTGCCAGGAACTGCACCTCCTGAGCCGAGCGAGCCTCGGGGTTACGTGCTATGACGCTCGTGGCCCTGAGCCCGCCGGCGACCGTCTTGTCGGCATAGCGGTAGTAGCCGTCACTGCCCTTTATGACGGTGTAGCCGTCGATAGTAGTCATAAAACTAAGAAATTCGTCGCCATGCATGAGCAACGTTACTGTACTTCCGTCGGGCTGCAGAACGTCAACGGGCTTCGAGTAGCCCGGACGTGCCCATAATGACACTGCGCCAAGCAGTATCATTACCATAACAAGTGAAAATTTTTTCTTCATATCTTTTGTTGAATATCCTGTTTTGCGGGTTAATAGTTTGCAAAGTTATTGATTTCTTCCCGCACCACCAAATGTTTTAGTGTTTTTTAGGGAAGTATGAAACGACAAAAGAGCCCGAGCCTAACCCTAAGAGAGCCCGGGGCTAACCCTAAGAGACCCCGGAGCTAACGTCAAGAGACCCAAGGGCTAACCATCTGGCGGCACCCGCCGTCAAAAGCCTTTTTACTGTATAAGTCGTCTTACATCGTCTATTTAGTTTGTTGTTACGTTCTACCTAAGTTTTTTATTTTTCTTGCAAAAATGCCACACTTGCAACAATCACTGGTTTCCAGCTGTTTACGCGTGGCATTAAGGTGGCATGTGTGGCAAGAAACCGCCAAATTTAACTTTTGTTACGACAAAATGCGCACCATTTTCGCACAAATTCGTATTCCTACTTGCCACCAAAGTGCCACTTTTGCCTTCTGCAAGTGCCGTTTTTGCCTTCTGAAAGTGCCGCTTTTAGCCGGAGAAGTGGCACTTCTCGGAGTGTTCCACCCCATGGA
>DGTH01000004.1:9375-14530 GCA_002393705.1 Prevotella sp. UBA4341
AAAAAAGCATCGGGAGGACCACGAAGTCCTCCCGATGATTATGTCCTAAGAAGTTACTGAACTTACTTCACTACAACCTTCTTGCCGTTGCTAATGACGATGCCCTTGTAGCTGCCGTCAACTACACGACCCTGCAGGTCATAGAGCTTCGTGCTCTTTGTGGTCTCGGTAGCCTTCGGAGCCATGATGCCAGAAGGATCAGAGGTAGGAATAGCAACATAAACGTTACGGGCCTCACCCCACCAATAAGCACCTTGCTCACCCCAAGTAGAGTGAACCATAAACCACTTCGTTTTATCTAAAATTATATAATCACCAGCTTCATGGTCGCCTTGGTCATCAGTCCATGCGTCTTTATATTCTGTGTCATAGAACTCGATGAGTTTCGTACCATCTGACAATGTGCTGATATTACCCGTGATAGCTCCGGGATTGACAATGTTTTCAAGTTTTGCATCCCACTGCCAAATCTGGATATAATCAGGCTCCGTAGCACCTTCTTCTGCAAAATCGTCCTCCATGACACGCACAGGACATGCAATACTTGCCTTATCACCGGCAATAGTAATACTAACAGGACACAGACCGAAGAAGTTATGAACATAAAGTTCTGTGCCAAAATCTTCTACACAAACTTTACGCTGTGTAGATGTCCAATCACTCCAGTTGCCAGATACTATATGAACCTCAGTATCGCCCATTATTGCATTGGGAATATAAAAATCCATACTGGTACCCATCGCAACATAAGAAGTTCCTGTATTATAGTCGGGAAGATAATTATAGAATCCTGTTATAGCACAACCTTCAGGGTAACCAACTTCGGTCAATTCTTCTTCAAAATCATAATTATAAAGATTACCTTCTTCATCTACTTCAAATATTAAGTCATACCCAAAGTTATAAGGACTACCATCCTGAGTAAGTAAGCCAGAAAAGACGACACGTCCTAAGTCCTTATTACTGCTGTTTATAAAAGAATTCATGACAACTTGACTAGGAATATGGATTGTAGCATCTGCTTCATCATAATATGCATAGACGGAAATGCCCTCCATGGTGAAGTTTTCCATTCGAATATTGTAATCGAAACTTTCTTCAACTTTTTCACCTGCATCATTGGTTCCAAGAACTGTAGTTGTACCAGACTCTGAAACGACAGTAAAAACTGATGACGTTGCAAAATCACCATCCCAGTTACCAAAATCCATAATATAATCACCAGTAATGTCGCTTAAGGCCTTGCGTGGAGCCTTAACCTTTTTGTTTGCCACATTCCTGGCATCCATAACATCAGCAGCCTTCTTAATGTCGGACTTTGCTTCCATAGGAGTTTGAACTTTCGTTGCCTGAGCCATACGCTTGGTCTGAGCGTTGGCTCCGAGTGCTACGAACAAAGCAGCTACTGCAATAAGTAAACTTTTTTTCATAATTGTTTTTGTTTAATTGTTGGTATTGGCCCTGCCAACGGCAGCACCGCCGGCAGGGCGTTTATTAACTCTGTTGTTTTAATTGTTGTCGTTGTAATAGTTCGGATCGTCTATGAAGTAAGACGGTGTGTTGTAGAGGATATAGACGTTCGACGGTTCGTTCACGTCAGTCATCTTAATCCACGAAGGACGTCGCTGGTAATCGCACTCCAGGTCGAAGGTGTGACCGTAGATGGTGTTCAGCACGTCGTTCCACTTATAGCGCTGATAATAAGTACGACCAGCCGAGTTACGTACTGAACTGTTCTGGTTGAACTTAATGCGAGTGCCGTCTTCCTTTAGATTTTCACCAGTAAAGCCATAATAGGGAGCATCGTACGTGGTAAGCAGGCCGGCACACAGCTTGTTATCGGAGCTAAAGCCGAGCGTGGCGGTGTAAAGCTTGATTTCCTGCTGGTTACGGCCTGCAGTCTTCAGCACGGCGAGCATGGCGTCCCACTTGGGCTTGGCGTAGGCACCGACCGACGGGTAGCGCAAGTACCAGTTACCGGTGGTAATGCTCTCGTAAAGCGTCGGCATATAGGTATCGAGCTGCAGGTTCTGGTTGTTACGGAAGACGAAGTAGTCGTCCGTATCGCCCTTGACGAGTCCGTCAAGCTGGTAGCCACGCACATCGACAGGGCTGTAGAACCAGAAGCCGTCCTCCTTTACGATGTAGGGAGCCACGACGGTCTGCTTCATGCCTAAGGTGTCAACATATTCGAAGACGAGACTGCGGAAGCCAGCATTGTCAGTAGCCGTGATGGTCTGATCGAGTGTATAGTCGCTGCCCGTCAGGGTGTAAAGACGTGAGGCCATGTACTTCTCGGTCTCGTCAGCCGACTTGATGATGCTCTCCCAGGTGCGGTCGGCGGGAATGGGCGTCATGACGATGCGGTTGTTACTCTTCTTGCCTCGCAGGATGATGCTGTCGTTAGAAGCCTTCATGACGCGGAACTCGAAGTCTCCGCCCAGTCCGGCTGCCGTATCGTAGGTGTAGTCGGGGTTGTTGGGCATGGAGAAGTAGTGGAAGATGGGGTTATACTCGTCGAAGGAGATGACGGTACCCATGCTCTGCTCAATCTTGAAGTGGGTGGTGGCGGTGACGGCCTTATCGTCAGTACCAATGCCGGCGGGGTGGTTAGTGGCAAACTTCTCGCTGGCAAAGGTGGCATTGCTGCCGTCGAACTTCACCATGACGTTGTAGCCACCAAGGCTCAGCGTGCCGTAGTACTCCATGAGCCAGCCGTTAGGAGCAGTGTAGAGCACCTTCTCGACGGCGGCAATGTTGTCGCCCGAGCGCTGTGAGGCAGACTCACTGAACGTTTCGTCTTCCTTGAGTGAGCAACCGCTGAAGGCCATGAGGGCGATGCAGGCTGCAAAGAAATAAGTGATCTTTTTCATACTTTGACTGTTCCTTTCGTTTAATTGAGGTTACGTAAATCGAGTGTGACCGACTCGGCCGAGCGGCGCAGCAGAATGTCGCGCAGGTTGTCGAGGTCGAGGTTCCAGCTGTTCAGGAAGTAGCTCTTCATCAGGTCGAGCTTCTGGTTGAGGATGGCTCCACCCTCTTCGCCTGCTGCGTCCATGATGAGCTGCCAACCCTCTGGCGTGTTGGTGACGTAGGTGGCATAAATCTCAGCGAAGTCCTCGTTGTACTCGCTGGAGCCGTAGCCCGTCACGAAGCCCTCCTTGGCCACATCCTTGTCATCCTGGTTAACCCAGTCGGTAGAGTGGTACTTGCCGGCACTGATGGTGCGGAAGCTGGTGTCGTACTCCTTCTTCTGAGTCAGGATGTGGCAGAACTCGTGGTGCATGGTGTGGAAGAACCAGTAGTTCATGTCGATGGGCTGCACCTGGTGACTCTCGTAGGGGTTAGAGGTGTTGATACGGGGGTTGTCAATGTCAAGCTCGTTGACACCGTAGAGCATGATCTTCAGACCGCCCTCGGCCGTACCCAGCACCTGCGAACCGTTGCTGTTCCACTTGTAGGAGCCAGTCAGCTGGATGATGCGGGGCACGTAGGTCTTCATGAACTCAGGGCTGACAGCCTCAGAGTATGCGTCGAGCCAGACGTGTTTAATGAGGATGGCCAGTGCCACTGACTGGTCGTAGCTGGCGGGAATGACGTTGTAGTTCAGGTCGGCCTCCTTGTCGCTGTAGCGGTACTTGAAGTCGATGTTGTAAATCTTGCGGTAGTTAGCCTCGAGCCAGTTGTCGAACTCGTTTTTCTCCACCTGAGTGACATCCTCGAAGACACTGGTGCTCTTCAGACTTTCGTCGTCGCAACTGCTGAAGGCAAACAATCCTGCCGACAGCAACATGATGATGCTTATATTCTTAATCTTCATAACTGTGAATTGCTCTTGATGATTTAACACTCAGTGATTATTCTTCTTCCTCCTCCGGGTCCTTATACTCGTCCTCGGTGTCGGCGATAATCTGCTTGATCTCGGCATCGCTCATGCGGGGGTTCGCCTGAATACCCGCAGTCATGACCGTCTTGGGAATCTGGATGGCACCACGCAGGTCGCCACGAATGAAGACTTTCGGATCCTCACCCGACACGTGGTGAGTGTATTCAATGCCGTAGCGCTTGAGGTCGGTCATGCGGATGCCGTGGAAGACGCTCTCTAAGCGCTTCATGTGCAGAATGAACTGCAGCATGCACTCCTGGTCGCTGCCCTCGGCGTCGATGGTGAAGCCCTGCGGGTGCATGTGCTTACGGAACGAGCGGTCACGGTTGCCGTCGGGCGTGCGCTTGGCGTAGTCAACACCCTTGACGTACTCGCTGATGCTCTGAATGGTCATGACGGGACGCTCGGTGGTTCCCTCCACCTCCTTACAGTGGGTGGTAATCCAGGTGTTGATGTCCTTGAGAGCCTGTTCCAGCTGACCCGAGAGGCAGTAAGCCTCGGCACGCTCCAGGATGGTCATGTCGCCCGTGAAGACGGGATCGACGGAGTGAGGATAGCCAATGCCGGCCACCTTGTCGGTGTATTCGAACTGCTCGTAGTAGGTCGGGAAGCGAACGCACTGGTTGCTTCCGTAGAGGTTGTTGGCATAGATAATGGTATTGTTGCTCGAACCAGAGCCCCAAGGCATATCAACCCAGAAGGTCTCGTAGGCCGTCATGTCGTAGTTGTGGGCAAAACGGTAGCTGCTGTTCAGGTAACGCGGAGCGACGGAGTAAGAAGCCAGGATCATGAGGTTGGCCTGCTCGTCGGAGCGAATCCAGCGGTTGGCGAAGTCCACAAAGCCCAGCGAGCTGTACGGCGCATAGTCGCGCATGACGGTGGTGGGGTCGGTACCCAGCACCTGCGATGCGTAACGAATGGCCTTCTCGTAGTTCATGTAGTAGAGGTTGAAGCGTGCGGCAAAGGCGTAGGCGGCCTTCACGTTGAAGTGATAGACGGGCACGTCGTAGTTGGCGGCAGCGTCGGCAATGTGGGGCAGCGCCTCCTCAATGTCCTTGTCGATGGCAGCATAAAGCTCGCGCAGGGTGCCACGCTGGTAGGTGGCGTTGATGTCCTGCTCAGGAATGAGCGGGTAAGGAAGGCCGAGGTACTCGTCAGCCTTCTCGGGGTTCCACGCCATGCAGAAGGTCTGGGCCAGCATGAACATGCTGTAGGCACGAATGAGCTTGGCTTCAGCCAGGTCGCCCTGCAGCGAGGCAGGGTTGCCTA
>DGTH01000096.1 GCA_002393705.1 Prevotella sp. UBA4341
TGAGCACCTTCTCCTCGTTGGTCATGGTGCCCTCGTCGTTCCATTCGGGCACGCGCTCGTTCCAGTCGTACAGCTCGACGTGCTCCACGCTGTGGCGGGCTGCCGTCTCGGCATAGACCACGGCCTCGATGAGCGAGTTAGAGGCCAGTCGGTTGCCGCCGTGCAGACCTGTGCATGAGCACTCGCCGAGGGCGTAGAGGCGCTCAATGCTGGACTGCCCGTTCAGATCGACCTTGATGCCGCCGCACATGTAGTGGGCTGCGGGGCGTACGGGTATGTAGTCCTGGGTAATGTCTATGCCCATGGAGAGGCACTTCTGGTAGATGTTGGGGAAGTGCTTGCGCGTCTCGTCGGCCGGCTTGTGGGTCACGTCCAGGCAGACGTGGTCAATGCCGTGAATCTTCATCTCCTTGTCGATGGCTCGGGCCACGATGTCGCGTGGGGCCAGCGAGAGTCGCTTGTCGTATTTCTCCATGAACGACTCGCCGTTGGGCAGGCGGAGTATGCCGCCGTAGCCGCGCATGGCCTCGGTGATGAGGTAGGCGGGGTGCGTCTCGTTGGGGTTATGCAGCACGGTGGGGTGGAACTGTACGAACTCCATGTCCTGGACGGTTGCCTTGGCGCGGTAGGCCATGGCAATGCCGTCGCCGGTGGCTATGACGGGGTTGCTGGTGGTCAGATAGACGGCACCGCAGCCGCCGGTGCAGAGCACGGTAATCTTTGAGAGGTAGGTATCGACCGTTCCTTCGTTCAGTACATAGGCACCGTAGCAGCGAATGTTGGGTGAGCGGCGGGTGACGCGAACGCCCAAGTGGTGCTGGGTGATGATTTCTACGGCGAAGTGGTGCTCCTTGACCTCTATGTCGGGGCAGGCCCTGACGGCGGCCATTAGTCCGCGCTGTATCTCGGCTCCGGTATCGTCGGCATGGTGCAGGATGCGGAACTCTGAGTGGCCGCCCTCACGGTGCAGGTCGAAGTCGCCATTCTCCTTGCGGTCGAAGTTGACGCCCCACTGGACGAGCTCCTTGATTTGTTCGGGAGCCATGCGTACCACCTGCTCAACGGCAGCGCGGTCGGAGATGTAGTCGCCCGCTATCATGGTGTCCTCGATGTGCTTGTCGAAGTTGTCAAGCTCCAGGTTGGTCACGCTGGCCACGCCGCCTTGTGCAAACGAGGTGTTAGCTTCGTCGAGACTGGTCTTGCAAATCATGCAGATACGCGGTTGCTGGGTTGGCCTTTGACCTTTGTCCTTTGACCTTTGTCCTTGAGCGTTCAGGGCACGTGCCACTTTGAGGGCGTAGCTCATACCGGCCACGCCAGCTCCGATAATAAGAAAATCGTACTTATAAACCATTGTTTTTTGTTTTAGTGTTGCAAAGGTAAAAATAATTTTGTAATTTTGCGCCAAATTATGAAGAAATTACTCTTTTTCTTGCTGTCTGCCGTTTTTCTGACACCTGCAACAGCCCAAACCGACCCCACCACAGCGGTCGGCGGTCTTCCCGCCGACACCCTTACTATCGACACCGTCCCCGCTCCGCTGCCCTGGCCGTTGTCGCTACAGGTGCGTCTCGACTCGCTTGTGGCTGCTGAGCCGCTGTTGGAAGTGTCGCAGATGGGGCTGATGGTCTTCGACCTGTCGGCCGACAGCACGCTCTACACCTACAACCACCGCCACACCCTGAGGCCGGGCTCTACAATGAAGCTCGTCACCGCCATAGCTGCCCTGGACCGGCTGGGCGGCAACTACAAGTTCCGCACCTCGCTGTACTACACCGGCCAGTTAGACAGCTGCACGCTCCGGGGCGACCTCTACTGTGTGGGCGGCATGGCTCCGAAGTTTGAGCAGGAGGACCTTAGCGCCTTCGTGCAGGAAATAAAGGCCTTGGGCATTGACACCATACGTGGCCGCATCGTGGCCGACAAGTCGATGAAGGAGCCCGACACGCTGGGCTGGGGCTGGTGCTGGGACGACGACAACCCCGTGCTCTCGCCCCTGCTGGTCGGCAAGAAGGACGAGTTTACAGAGCGTTTCGCCCAACAGTTGATGCGTGCCGGCGTAGTGGTCGATGCGGAGCTTGCCGAGGGCCGCTTGCCCGAGCGCAACACCGTGGCCGTCTGCTCGTGCTACCACACGCTGGACCAGGTGTTGCCCCGCATGATGAAGGACAGCGACAACCTCTTTGCTGAGTCGGTGTTCTACCAGCTGGGACTCCTGCAGGGTGGCCGTCCTGCGACGCTGAAGTCGTCGCGTGCCGTGGTGAACAAACTGATAGAAAAGGTGGGGCTCCGGCCGTCGGACTATATCATTGCCGATGGTAGCGGACTCTCGCTCTACAACTACCTCTCGCCCCAGCTCGAAGTGGCGCTGTTGCGCTATGCGTGGCGCAACTACGACATCAGGGGCCACCTGTACCCCGTGCTGCCCATAGCCGGACAGGACGGTACACTCGAGAAACGCATGCGCCGTACTGCTGCCGCCGGCAACGTCCATGCCAAGACGGGAACCCTGAAGGCCGTCACCGCGCTGGGCGGCTACTGCCGTGCGGCTAACGGCCACATGCTCTGCTTTGCCATCATGAACCAGGGCGTGATGCAGATTAACCGAGGCCGCGACCTGCAGGACCGCATCTGCGTGCTGCTCTGTGATACGCCATAAAGCTACAGTGCTCGGCGGTTCCCCCGCCGAGCTCCCAATAACAAAAACCAAAACCAAAACAGGAATGAAAAAACTATTTATTGCCCTCATGACACTGCTGGCCTTGCCCATCGAGGCGCAGCAGAACATGGAACTGACGGCTGCTGAAGTGGCTGCCCGCATGACGCCCGGATGGAACCTGGGCAACACCCTGGAAGCAGGCGACAACAGTAACAACTATAAGAACAGCGGCACCGGCACCGAGACCTGGTGGCAGGACACGAAGACCACCAAGGCCGTCATTGACTACGTGCGGGCACAGGGCTTCCGCAGCATCCGCATTCCGTGTGCATGGGTCATGGGCCACATTAGCAATGCCACCGACAATACCATCGACCCGGCGTGGATGCAGCGGGTGAAGGAGATTGTCGATTACTCGCTCGAGGCTGGGCTCTACGTCGTCATCAACCAGCACTGGGATGGCGGATGGCTGGAAAACCACATTGCCGACACCAGCGGCAAGGCCCAGCGCAAGGAGACGTTGAAGAGCATCTGGACGCAGATAGCCACCACCTTCCGCGACTATGACGAGCGCCTGCTCTTTGCCGGACTCAACGAGCCGAATGCCGAGAACCTGGCTGCCACGAACAACCTGGTGGAGTACGAGCAGGTGTTCCTGAATACCGTCAGGGACACGGGGGGCAACAACCCCCAGCGCGTGCTCATCGTGCAGGGACCATCGACCAACATAGACCATACCTGCAACTATCTGACGACACTGCCCACTGACCCGGCAGAAGACCGCCTCATGGTGGAGGTACACTACTATGCGCCGTGGAACTTCTGGGGCATGGAGCACGACGAGTCGTGGGGCAACGTTTTCTACTACTGGGGCAGCCAGAACCACGTCAGCGGCTCTACACACAACGCTACCTACGGCGAGGAAAGCTACATGGAGGAGCAGTTGCAGAAGATGAAGACCCGCTTCGCCGACCGTGGCATTCCGGTCTATATAGGAGAGTTTGGAGCCAACTGGCGCAAGATAACCGGTGCCGCTGAAAGCCAGGAGAAGCACAACGCCTCCATCAAGTACCACTATAAGGTGTTCATGGAGAAGTGCTTCCAGAAGGGCATCGTACCCGTGGTGTGGGACACGAACTATCGCGGACAGCCCTCCATGACCATCATTGACCGTAAGAACCTCACCATCTACAACAACTACATGATGGACGGCATCCACGAAGCCATGGAGGAAGCAGGCATTTCTACCGCCATTCTTTCCCCTCAGAGCGAGGTGCCGGCCCAGGAATCGCCGGCCATCTACGACCTGCAAGGCCGCGTCATGGCAGCCGTGTCTGACGGGGCTATCTATATTCGTGGCGGCCGCAAATACGTGGGCCGATGAGTTTCACCACCACCATTCTGCAGTGGTTCGGACAGAACGGCCGCGAGCTGCCTTGGCGCGAGACACGCGACCCGTATGCCATCTGGCTCTCGGAAGTCATCCTGCAGCAGACCCGCATAGAGCAGGGCCGTCCCTATTGGGAGCGCTTCATGCGCCGCTGGCCAACCGTGGCCGACCTGGCAGCTGCCTCCGAGGACGAGGTGCTGCGCGAGTGGCAGGGACTGGGCTACTACAGCCGGGCTCGCAACCTTCTGGCAACCGCCCGCCAAGTCAGTGCTCGTGGAGGTTTCCCCTCCACGTTCCAAGAGCTGCGCGCCCTGAAAGGCGTGGGCGACTATACGGCAGCAGCCATTGGTTCCTTTGCCTTCAACCTCCCCGTGGCCGTGGTCGATGGTAACGTGTATAGGGTGCTGGCCCGCCACTTCGGTATCAGCACACCCATCAACACTACCCGGGGCAAGAAGGAGTTTACGGCTTTGGCACAGCAGCTGTTACTCCCCGCCCTAAACAGGGAGGGGCAGGGGGCGGGTCTCTTCAACCAGGCCATGATGGACTTCGGGGCCACCCTGTGTACGCCCTCCAGTCCGCATTGTGACGAGTGCCCGCTCATGGAGACATGTGTTGCTCTGCGTGAAGGAAGGGTAGGGGAATTGCCGGTCAAGCAGCGCCGCGTGCAGGTTAAAGAGGTGAACATAACCTACCTATATATAAGGTACGCAGGCGAAACGGTCCTTCGCCGCCGACCCGCCGGCGGCATCTGGGCAGGGCTGTATGAACCCTTCTTAATTGAGAATTGGGAATTCGGAATTGAGAATTCTCAATTCTCAATTCTCAATTCTCAATTACTTGCCAAGCAAGTCAAGCACGTGCTGACCCATCGTGTCATTTATGCCGACTTCTACCTGTGGGAGCCGCAGGAGCGGCCACAGCTGCCTGAAGGCTATTTCTGGATACGTGAGGAAGACATTGGCAACTACGGCGTTTCTCGACTGGTAGAAATGCTGTTCTCCATTCTTAATTAGTAATTTATTAATAATTAGTAATTAGTAATTAGTAATGAGTAATTATGATTACCACATAAAGGCGGGGAATATTCCATCCATAAGGGTTGGCATTGCTCAAGGGCTTGCACGGAAATCATAATTACTAATTACTAATTACTCATTACTCATTACTAATTACTCATTACTAATTAAGAATTCCTCATTTAGAATTAAAGTTTCACAGGAATGCTGACCTGCACTTCCGTCAGGTCGGCCTTCGTGCGGTGAGCCTGCACGCTGGCCCCCACCTTCAGGTGGCCGAGCTTCGGGAAGGTGTAGAACACACCGACGCGCTCGTAGTACGGCTGTTCTATCTCCTTGGCATGGCTGCCCATGTGGCGGTGCAGATAGATGCCGAGGGCCAGGTCGAGCGAGAAGTTGTGGTAATACACCTCGTGGCGTGCGCTGATGCCGATGCTCCAGGGCGAGTGCTTCGTGCTGATGCCAGCCGCCTCGTCCAGGTCGCGCACGTGCTTGTAGTACGTGCCGTAATAGACGTCGGCCCCAATGCCCGAAGCCCAGCGGCGGGCGTAGCGGTACATGAAGGCGACGGAGGCCGAGTAGGACATGTAGAAGTGAAAGTCGTCCGTGCGGTAGTCGGGTTCGCCGGGCTCGGTGTTGTACTGTGTCCGTTGCCAGTCCTCCAGCAGCGTCTTGCCGCCTATGCCGAGGCGCAGCTCTGTGTACCAGTATTTGGGTGATGGGTGGTGGGTGGTGGGTGATGGGCGACGGCTTATGGCTTGATGATAGGGAGTATATCTCACGCCTATTACCGGTCCCCAGTGGTTCTCACCCTTGTTGGGACGTGCCAGTGCGCCGTTGCTGTGGTGACCGTAGGTCAGTCCGCCCATGAGTGCCCAGTCGTCGGTGACGTTATAGTAGCCCATGAGGGCCGCCCCGAAGTGGATGCTCAGGGCGCTGCCAATGAGTTCGTTGTCGATGTTGTCGTGGGGGTTGTAGTACCACGAGTTGTAGCCAATGCCGGCCCTGAGGCTGTAGTCCAACTGCCAGCGGCCTCGGCGCAGCAGCGGGCGCGAGAAGTTGCCGTAGATGGTGAAGATGTTGCCAAGGTGCGAGTCGTAGTCCACCAGCTGGGCCTTGCCCCAGGAGTGGTCGGCCGTGCGCCGCATGGTGACGCCGTGGTTCAGGCTCAGCATGGCCCCGAGGCTCAGGGTGGGGTAGTTATAGTCTTCGGCAAAGGCATCGTGGTCAGCCGGAACCGACGTGAAGTCCAACTCGGCGCCGAAGGCAAAGCCCTGCTTCTTCTGTAGCCACATGCGCTCGTACTGGTCCATGGCTATCTGCCAGTGAGGCATCAGGCTGACGCTGAAGCCCACGTGGCGCACGCTGTCGCCGTCGGCTGCTGAGGCCCGCAGGCTGCAAAAGAGCAGTATAAGAATGCAAATTTTTCTCATCAGGGCACAAAATTACAAAATAATTCATAATTCACGGCGCATAATTCGGAAATATTTTATAATTTTGTCGTCGCAATGAAGAAAGTCAACATAGCCATATTCGTGTCGGGAAGCGGCACTAACTGTGAGAATCTTATCAAGTATTTCACCCCCTCGTCCCTCGCTGACTGCAGGTTGGTGGTGAGCAACAAGCCTGACGCCTATGGTCTGACGCGTGCAGAGCGGCTGGGCGTGAAGACGGCTGTAGCACCTAAGGCACAGCTGAACGATGCCGGCTTCATGCTGCCGTTGCTCCGGGAGTACCGGATTGACTTCATCGTGCTGGCCGGTTTCCTGCCTTTAGTGCCCGACTTCCTCATTGATGCCTATCCGCGTCGCATTGTCAACCTGCACCCCGCGCTGCTGCCCAAGTATGGCGGTAAGGGCATGTGGGGCCACCATGTGCATGAGGCGGTGAAGGCGGCTGGCGAAACGGAAACGGGCATGACCGTCCATTACGTCACGCCCGTTTGCGACAGTGGCGAAATCATTGCCCAGTTCCGTGTGTCGCTTTCGCCCGACGACACCGTCGATGACATAGCCCGCAAGGAGCACGAGCTGGAGATGGAGCACTTCCCCCAAGTGGTGGAGGAAGTGATACGGCGCACCTTTGCGCCGGCTTAGTAATCACAAAAAATAATTTGTTACGAATCGAGGTACGAGGTGCGAGGTGCGAGGTACGAGATTACCTTGCACGCCATCCTCTTTTTATTCTTAACTATTCTCGTACCTCGAAAATACCAACTTATTTGTTTGCATGTTACTTATTCAGAATATTTAGTCAGTAGGTAGTCGGCAAAGATGCGTGCGGCACTCTCTACCTTTGCTGCACACGGGCGCGTCTTGTAGTACTCGGCCGTCCGGGGCGAGGCCACGTAGCTGTCAGGTGCCTTCTCGTAGCCCTTCAGACCCAGAATCTCGGCGCATATCAGACTGCCGTTCTCGGCCTTCGAGCGGGCCAGCAACTCCTGCACCACCTTGTAGCAGGCCGACTTGCCCTCGCGGTCGCTGCCCTCGGTCTGTCCGCAGTCTAAGCCCACCAGCATGACGATGCCTGAGACGGCACCGCACATCATTCTCAGTCGCCCCACGCCACCGCCGAAACCGGCGCCAATGCGCTTGGCCATTTCCTCGTCAAGTCCGTACAGGTCGGCAAAGGCGGCCACCACGCTTTGGCAGCAGCCGTAGCCCTGCATGAAGTTATCGACAGCCCGCTCCACCCGGCGCTCGGCTTCCTCTTTGCTAAAATGTGTCATAGTTGTAAGTTGTAATAGTTCTTTTGCTTTGCAAATATACACAATTCCTCCCAATATACGCACACTAATTAAGGAAAAAAGCAAAAAACTTGCAGGAATCATAATTCCCATAAAGCAAAGCGCACGCCTTTCGTTACTTTTAACGTGCAAACTGCTCATAATTCGATTATTATTTGTAACTTTGCAGCCAACGGCACGTGGAAGAAGGTGCAGTAAAACAGTCAAGCAAAACTATCTCAACTATGAATATTAGCAATTTTCGTAACAGCTATCTTATCGACAAGGCTTACCGGCTAACCCTGTTGAGTGTTACGCTTACGGCATTGGCACCGCTCATAGCTACGCTGGTAGATGGGCTCTTTTCGAGCAACCTGTTGGGCAACGATGCTTTCATCGCAGTGAGTGTGGTGCTACCTTTAGTCAACGCAGTGAGCGTGCTGACGATGATATGCGAACGCGGCGGCGCAGTGCTTGCAGCAGGTCAGCTGGCCAAGGGCAACCGCGACAAGGCCAACCGCATATACACAACGGCATTGGTCTCGGCGGTGCTGGTGGCGGTATTAGCGGCTGTGGGCATCTGGATTAACCTCGACAGCATCTCTTTGGGACTGACCGGCAGGCCCGAGAGCGCAGCGTATGCCCGCGAGTACCTACAGGTGATCGTAATCTACCTGCTCATCCTGCCGCTAAACAACACGTTCAACGACTTTGCAACGCAAGAGGGGGTTCCGCAGTTAACCACCCGGGCCGTGGCTATGGGCAGCGTGGTCAATGTGGTGCTCGACATCCTTTTCATCGGTGTTCTCGACATGGGCATCAGCGGTGCGGCATGGGGTACGGTCATTTCGGGTCTCATCAATCTCGCGCTCATATCGCCCCATTTCCTTAAGGGCAAGAGCCAGTTCAGATTGGCGCGACCGCAGGGCGACCAGGGTGCCATCATCGGCGAGAACCTCAAGCATGGCTTCGGCTTCAACGTCTATTTTATCGTGGTAAATGCCTTTATGCTGCTGGGCAACGCATTGGTGCTGAAAGTGGCAGGACACGACGGGCTGACGCTCTTTGATGTATGTCTGCAGATACAGTCGGCCACGTTCTCGGTTGTTTTGGGACTCACTATGGCTGGCGTCTCGCTCGTCACCTACATGCGTGCTACCGGCGACAGCGACGGACTGCGGCGCATCATGAATAATACTGCCAGCATACTGGTGGGATTCTACGGTGTGCTACTGCTGTTATTGGTGGCTGTGCCGCAGTTTTTCCTGTGGTGTTTTGGGCTCGACGGTATCGACCTCGCCCTGGCCCGCAGGGTGTTCACCTGCTTTGGCATCTACTACTTCTGCTTCTGTGCGGTAGCGGTATATGCCACTGTCGTACTGCAACTGGCAGGTCTCGTCACGGCCAAGATCGTGCTGGTATTCGCCATGGGCATCATAGCCTATCTGAGTATGCTTGGCCTTTCGGAGGTCAGTGCCGATGCCATGTGGCTGGGAATGATTGTGGGTGGTGTGCCTATCCTTGTGGTCAGTCTGGGTTACGGCTACAGGAGGCACCTCAAGCACCCGTTCTATACCAAGTTCTCGTTGGTCGATAAGATGCCTTCGTGTATTAAGTTCGAATGCTCGATAGATTACGAGCAGCATAATCTTGAAGAGATGAAGAAGATGATCAAGTTATTTGCCGTCATCTGCGAGATGAGCGACGAGCTGAGTTTTAAGATGTACTCTACTATCCTGGCGCTGTTAAACAATGCACGGGAGCGTAGAAGCCGTCATCTTAAATATCTTGACATCACGCTCTGCGAGTTAGACGACGGGGTCCAGATGACCATCAAAGACTGCGGCCGTCCCTACGACCCGGTACACAATGGTATGGATGCCGCATCTGTAGGCGCCCGCTCTGCCACCTACCGCTACATGTTCACCATGAATGTAACAACTATAGTATGGAATAAAATATAATCGAAAACAGGGATGGTTACCTAAGCAGGGAGTTTATGCCAGGGAAGCAGGGAGTTTCTGCCGGGGAAGGCAATGATATCAAAAAGCAGTGCAATGCTTCCACAAATGGACAATTTTCTGCTAAAATCACATAAAAACCCAAACTTTTTTGTGTAAATAGAAGGTGGTTTGAAGTTTTGTATGTAAATTTTGGTACATTTTTCTCATCATTTCTTTTGCAGTTTACTAAATAATGCTTAACTTTGCCACCGACAAAGCCAGTCCAAGCAGTCAGAGGCCAGCAATGGCTGATGATTGTGAGGGCAGGGCGGGTCAAAACAAACATCGATGGAATCCTGAGGCTGAGCATGCCATTTGTAAGGACAGCCGAAGGGAAAGGACGTTTTCTGAACGTTACCTGTCTGTGCAGTCAAATCTCGCAAATTTGAATCTTTCCACAGCGGTAATGCAACGAAGCGTTCGCGTGGGTGTATTATATCCCGGCTGTTCGTTGCTATCATTGTATTTTGGTGGTTAGCATCTACGCCGAACTATATAATATTACTCGGCGTGGGCTGGCTTGCGTTGCTTATCCTTGGAAAGAGGCAATGCGAGAGCCTGACTGCAGGGATAGGCACGGAGGAACAAACTCCCACGTATTCTATGCTAAAATCCAAACATTTTTTATAGTTTAACTAAAAATTAACACACATGGCATAATTCTTTACATCGTCACTTTTCTTGCTGGGGCAAGGATTATATTTTTCCTTCTTTCTGACCATCGCTACCAGTATGTGCAGTATTTTATTCTTTACGTTATTGATTGCTACCTGTCTTTTCTTCCCTTTTTGTATCATTCTGTCATAGTAGGTTCTTATCTCCGGCTCAAACTCTTTGGCTACGTGTGCAGCCTGTCCGAGCAGGGACTTGATGAGCTTGTTGGCGAAGTGGCTTGTTGTGGGGGCGGTGTTGATGCTTGTCCCAGACTGTTTTCCAAAAGGTGCCACTCCGTAGTAACAGGCGATCTTTCTTGAGTCGTAGTTGAATTTCTTGAAGTTGTTGGTGTAGATCATCAGGCATGCTGCGTTCTGCAGTGCCACGCCCCTCATGGAGGTGATGATGTCGTAGTTCTCACGTAACGCCTCGTCTGCGGCGATGATTTCCTTCATCTTGTCATCGCACTGCTTGATGGCCTTATTGAGTTCAGCAATGAGGTGCTTGGTCTTGCGCTCAACGAAAGAAAGCGCCTTTGACTTGCCTCTGACGGCCTCCTTCTCTATACTCCTTACCTGTAGCCTTACACGCTGTTCTACGAGCTTATGACGGTAGAGGAATATCTCACGCAGTTCCTGCAAGTTCTCGTCCATAGGTTCAAACAGTTGTGCCTTGTCCTGATGGCGCCAGGCGTACTCAGCGATGACTGCAGAGTCTGCCTTGTCGCTCTTGACGCGCTGTATGCCGGAGGAATGCTTGATAGCATATGCATTAGCCACCCACATATCGTAGCCACGTCCGTAAAGCCAGCGGCTCAATGGCAGGCTGCATGCGCCCGTATCCTCTCCGCAGAAGAGCCATTCCTCCTGGACGGTCTTCCATGCGTTCTGCTTCACCCACTTGACAAAACGCTTGAATCCTTTGGGATCGTTGGTGAAGGTTTCCCACTTGCGATCCTCCAGTTCGTGGAGACCCGCTGCCAAAATCACTGTCGCATCAAACTTTTTCTTCGAAAAATCGATGCCGATAAACAATTTTTTCATACCTTTGTACCGTTTTTAATTATAACTGGCCACTGGCTGCCTTGACTCTAAACTCTAAGTAGGCTCGAAGCCATTAATATTCTATCAGAGCTTTGCAGCTGGGCAGGGGAGGGCCGTAACGCAGGCTAGTCTCACAAGGACTTTCTTTTTTATGGTTTCCCTCTCCTGCCGGTCAGTCTTTCCTTCAGACAACAAAGGTAATAAAACTGACCTTAATCAAAGCATCAGACGCAGAAAAACAATTAACATCCCGCCGGATTTTCGTCAAGTTCTTCATCCCATCTGACTTTGATGCCGCAAAGTTAGAG
>DGTH01000146.1:0-5188 GCA_002393705.1 Prevotella sp. UBA4341
CCGCAACCATTGCCGACAACGTGGGCGACAACGTGGGAGACGTGGCCGGCATGGGTGCCGACCTTTACGAGAGTTACTGCGGAAGCGTGCTATCGACGGCAGCCTTAGGAGCCTCGGCCTTTGCGGCCAGCTCCATAGAGGGCATGCAGCTCAAGGCCGTCATTGCCCCCATGCTCATAGCTGCCGTAGGCGTGTTCCTCTCGCTGCTGGGCATCTTCCTGGTACGCACCAAGGAGGGAGCCACCATGAAGGACCTGCTGCGCTCGCTCTCCTTAGGCACCAACGTCAGTGCCGTGCTCATTGCCGTGGCAACGTTTGGCATACTCTACTTCCTGGGCATTGAAAACTGGGACGGTCTCTCCTGTTCCGTCATTACGGGTCTTGTAGCCGGCGTCATCATCGGTCAGGCTACAGAGTACTACACGTCCCACTCTTACAAGCCGACCCAGAAAATATCGGAAGCTGGCCTGACGGGTTCCGCTACCGTTATTATTAAAGGTATAGGCACAGGCATGATTAGCACCTGCATTCCTGTAGTAACCATCGGCGTGGCCATCATGCTGAGCTACATGTTTGCCAATGGCTTCGACCTGAGCATGTCGTCGGGAAGTCTGTCGTTCGGACTCTACGGCATTGGCATTGCTGCCGTGGGCATGCTCTCTACGCTGGGCATTACGCTGGCTACTGACGCCTACGGCCCCATAGCCGACAACGCCGGCGGCAACGCCGAGATGAGCGAATTGGGCGAGGAAGTGCGCCACCGCACCGATGCGCTCGACGCCTTAGGCAACACCACAGCCGCTACGGGCAAGGGCTTCGCCATTGGTTCGGCCGCCCTCACGGCACTGGCCCTTTTGGCTTCGTACATCGAGGAGATAAAGATAGCCATGGAGCGGGCTAACGTCATGATGACCAACGTCAAGGGCGACGTCATCAGTGCCGCACAGGCCACGATACCTGACTTCATGAACTACTTCCAGGTGAACCTGATGAACCCGAAGGTTCTGGTGGGTGCCTTCATCGGAGCCATGGCCGCCTTCCTGTTCTGCGGTCTTACCATGGAGGCCGTGGGCCGCGCCGCCCAGAAGATGGTGGAAGAGGTACGCCGACAGTTCCGTGAAATAAAGGGTATTCTGGAGGGCACCGCCACGCCCGACTATGGTTCGTGTGTGGAAATATCGACTCGTGCCGCTCAGCACGAAATGATATTCCCTTCGCTTCTGGCTATTGCCATACCCATCGTGGTGGGCTGCGTGCTGGGCGTGGCCGGCGTGCTGGGTCTGCTGGTTGGCGGACTGGCCAGTGGCTTCACGCTGGCGGTCTTCATGGCCAATGCCGGCGGTGCGTGGGATAACGCCAAGAAGAACGTGGAGGAAGGAAACTTCGGCGGCAAGGGCTCGTTTGCCCATAAGGCCACCATCGTGGGCGACACTGTGGGCGACCCGTTTAAGGACACCAGCGGTCCGTCGCTGAACATCCTCATCAAGCTCATGTCAATGGTGAGCATTGTCATGGCCGGCCTGACCGTAGCCTTCGCATAGACACATCGAAGAAGTGCTGAACGGTTTTCCCGTTCAGCACTCTTTTTTTTTATTCCTTCACCTTGTGTTCAGAGCAGTGCCGATGTACGTACTCGGCTCAGCGTCTCGGGCGTCATCTGCAGGTAGCTGGCAATATAGACCAGCGGAGCACGCAAGACGAGCTGCGGCTGGCGCTTGACCAGCTTTACGTAACGATCCTGCGCCGACTCGAAACGCAGCATGTCGGCATGAACCTGCGAGAGGATGAGCGACTCCTCCAGTATCTTACGGTAGAGCATCTGTATGTTGACGCTGCGAATGGAGGCCTGCTCCAGTTCGCCCTTCGGCATGGCGTAGATGATGGTGGGCTCCAGGGCCATGATTTGCAGGCGTGTTGGTTCTTCCTTGAACAGACTCTCAATACACATGCAGATGTTGTTCTCGGTGGCCATGTATTCGGTAAGTTCCTTGCCATTCTTAAAGTAGAACTGGCGGACAAGTCCCTTGGCAATCCAATAGATATTTGTGCATACCTGTCCTTCGGACAGAATCATCTCTCCTTTTTGGAATTTCATCGGTACGAGGAGTTTCTCCAGAACGTCGAGTTCCTCGTGGGTCATTGTACTGTAACGTCGAGCCAGCTCACGAGCCACATCTCGATTTGTCAGGTTGATCGTACTCATAGTAGCTTAGTTAAACATTTTTATTTCGTTGGTTTGTCTTTGTTTCGTTAATCAAGTTTGAGCACAGCCAGGAAGGCTTTCTGCGGCACCTCCACGTTTCCTATTTGCTTCATGCGCTTCTTGCCTCGCTTCTGCTTTTCGAGCAGCTTACGCTTTCGGCTGACGTCGCCTCCGTAGCACTTGGCCGTAACGTCTTTGCGCACCTGCTTGATGGTTTCGCGGGCTATAATCTTCGCCCCGATGGCTGCCTGAATGGCTATGTCGAACTGCTGGCGCGGAATGAGTTCCTTGAGTTTTTCGCACATGCGGCGTCCAAAGGTTACGGCGTTGTCCTGGTGGGTCAGCGTCGAGAGTGCGTCAACGGGCTCGCCGTTGAGCAGTATGTCGAGCTTGATGAGTTTCGAGGGCCGGAACGAGTCTATGTAGTAGTCGAACGAGGCGTAGCCCTTCGAGATGCTCTTCAGCTTGTCGTAGAAGTCAATGACGATTTCGCCCAGCGGCAGGTAGAAGTGTATCTCCACACGGTTGCCGCTGACGAACTGCTGGTCTATGAGTTCTCCGCGCTTGTCGAG
This sequence comes from Prevotella sp. UBA4341, assembly GCA_002393705.1. GTDB lineage: Bacteria > Bacteroidota > Bacteroidia > Bacteroidales > Bacteroidaceae > Prevotella. Next base: position 2,776 of record DGTH01000146.1, read on the forward strand.
GCAGAGCGTCATGATGGGGCCTATGAAGTCGGTCGTGGTAATGATGCTGGCCTTGATGTACGGCTCCTCAATATGGTCGATGAGTGTCTGGTCGGGCAGTCCCGAGGGGTTGTGCACCTCCTTCACCCCACCCTGCTTGTCGTAGCACATGTAGCTGACGTTGGGCACGGTGGTGATGACGTCCATGTTGAACTCGCGGTCCAGTCGTTCCTGCACAATCTCCATGTGCAACAGGCCAAGGAATCCGCAACGGAACCCGAATCCCAAAGCCACTGAAGACTCTGGCGTAAAGGTCAGCGAGGCGTCGTTCAGCTGCAGTTTCTCCAGCGAGGCGCGCAGGTTCTCGTAGTCGGTGGGGTCAATGGGATAGACGCCGGCGAACACCATGGGCTTGACCTCCTGGAATCCCTCGATGGCCGCCTCACAGGGACGTGCCACGTGGGTGATGGTGTCGCCCACCTTCACCTCCTTCGAGTCCTTGATGCCTGAGATGATGTAGCCCACGTCGCCCGTACGCAGCTCCTTGCGGGGTATCATGTCCATCTTCAGTACGCCTACCTCGTCGGCCACGTACTCCATGCCGGTATTGAAGAACTTCACCTTGTCGCCCTGGCGTATGCTGCCATTGACTATCTTGAAGTAGGCTATGATGCCCCGGAAGGAGTTGAACACCGAGTCAAAAATCAGTGCCTGCAGCGGAGCCTCTGCGTCGCCCTCGGGGTGAGGAATGCGCTCTACGACGGCGTCCAGTATCTGCTCAACGCCCTCGCCGGTCTTGCCGGAGGCACGGATAATCTCCTCGCGCTTGCAGCCCAGCAGCTCGACGATTTCGTCCTCCACCTCGTCGGGCATGGCCGACGGCATGTCAATCTTGTTGATGACGGGCACAATCTCCAGGTCGTTGTCAATGGCCATGTAGAGGTTCGAGATGGTCTGCGCCTGTACGCCCTGCGTGGCATCGACGACGAGCAGCGCCCCCTCGCAGGCAGCTATGGAGCGCGACACTTCGTACGAGAAGTCCACGTGTCCCGGGGTGTCAATAAGGTTCAGAATGTACTTCTCGCCCTGGTGCTCGTACTCCATCTGTATGGCATGGCTCTTGATGGTGATGCCGCGCTCGCGCTCAAGGTCCATATCGTCCAGCATTTGCCCTTCAGTGACCTGAATGGTTTTGGTATATTCCAGCATGCGGTCAGCCAGTGTTGACTTACCGTGGTCAATGTGTGCTATGATGCAAAAGTTCCTGATATGGTCCATAAAAAGTTGTTACCTCTGTTATTTAAGATGCAAATTTACAAAAAAAGTATGAATAATGACGCTTGAATTATGATTTTTTTGTAATTTTGTATGCGAAATAATTATTTTGATATATGAAGAAAACAATTTTCCTACTGTTTTCGGCCCTCCTGCTCTGTGGGTGCCAGGAGTCGTTCGAAGACCGCTGCGCCCGCGAGGCCAAGGAGTTTACCACGCGCCGCTGTCCGGCTTACATCAATTCCACGACGCGCATCGACTCGATGACGTTCTCTAAGGAGTCACTTACCGTCTGCTACTACTACACGCTCTCCGGTGCTGCCGACAACGCCATGGCCATTGAGCAGATGAACCCCCGGCAGACGCTGCTCAACGAGGTAAAGAACTCCACAGCCCTGAAGGCTGCACGCGACCACGGCTACAACATCCGCTACGTCTATCGCTCGGAGACCAACAAGGACAAGGTGCTCTTTGAGACTACTTTCACGGAAAAGGACTATTAGGAGTGAGGAGTTAGGAGTGAGGAGTTAGGAGTGACTACCTCCAAACTCCTCACTCCTAACTCCAATTACATTTCCGGTTTCATGTTCGTATAGACGGTCTGAACGTCGTCGAAGTCCTCCAGGCGTTCCACCATCTTGTCGATGGTCTCACGCTCCTCGGGCGTCACGTCCTTCAGGTCGTTCGGTATGCGCGTAAACTCGGCACCCGTCACCTCAAAGCCATTCTCCTCCAAGTGCTTCTGAATGGCGCTAAAGCTCGACGGGTCGCCATAGATGGTGATGGAGTTCTCCTCCTCGTCCTCGTCGTACTCGTCCTCTACACCATAGTCAATGAGGTCCAGAATCATTTCGTCCATGTCCAGACCGTCCTTCTTCTTGAAGGTAAACACGGCCTTATGGTCGAAGAGGAACGAGAGCGAGCCCTGTGTGCCCAGGTTACCGCTAAACTTGTTGAACACTGAGCGCACGTCGCCCACGGTACGGGTGGTGTTGTCGGTGAGCGTCTCCACAAAGATGGCAATGCCGTGGGGGCCGTAGCCTTCGTAGTTCACCTCCTTGTAGTCACTCTGGTCCTTACCCATGGCGTTCTTAATGGCACGCTCAATGTTGTCCTTCGGCATGTTCTCGCGCTTAGCGTTGGCAATACATGCACGCAG
>DGTH01000146.1:5415-9922 GCA_002393705.1 Prevotella sp. UBA4341
TTTTACGATTGCTATGACAATTGTCCAATGGTGAAATTGTCCAATTGTCAAATTACCTCAACTCGGCTCCCAGCTGTTTCTTCAGGCTCTGAATGAGCTTCTGCATCACGGCATCTATCTGCTTGTCGCCCATGGTCTTCTGCTCGTCCTGCAGAATGAAGTTCACGGCGTAGCTCTTCTTACCCTGAGGCAGGTTCTTGCCCTCATAGACGTCGAACAGCTCGACCTTCTTCAGCAGCTTGCGCTCAGCCTGACGGGCTGTCTGCTCTATCTGGGCAAACTCCACGTCCTGGCTGACAAGCAGGGCCAGGTCACGGCTGACGGCGGGGAACTTCGATATCTCCGTGTAGAGCACCTTCTTGCTGCGCACCACCTTCATCAGTGCCGTCCAGTTCAGCTCAGCGTAATATACCGGCTGACTGATGCCCAGTGCCTTGAGCGTCTTCTGGCTGAGCACGCCCATTTCGCCCAGCAGCTTGCCGCCACGGTTCTCAATGCGGAGTCCTACAGTAAAGACGGGGTTCTCCGACTTCGTCTTCACCATCATGCCCTGCTCCACGCCAATACGGCGCAGCACGTTCTCCACGTGGGCCGACAGTTCGTAGAAGGTCGAGTCCTCGTCGGGGTGAGCCCACGAGCCTTCCACGCGCTTGCCGGTCACCCAGAGTGCCATGTGCTGCTGCTCGGTGTAGGCCTGCATGGGGTCGTCGGCATTCTGCTTCTCAGGGTCGAAGAAATAGACGTTGCCAAACTCGAAGAAGCGCAGGTTGCAATTCTTGCGGTTCACGTTGTGGGCAATGCTCTCCAGTCCGCCGTAGAGCAGCGTCTGGCGCATCACGTTCAGGTCGCTCGACAGGGGGTTCATAATCCTGACAAGGGAGGAGGCTTCCCCATAGTAGGCCGCCTTCGTCAGCGAGTTGTTCAGTATTTCGTTGAAACCCTGACCCACCAGCTGCTCGCTCACCAGGTTGGCCATCTTGTGTTTCTCGTCCTCCAGGCCCTTCGTGACCAGCGACGACTTCAGCTGTGTGGGTATCTCCACATTATTATATCCGTATATGCGCAGGATGTCTTCCACCACGTCGCAGGGGCGCTGCACATCGACCCTGTAGGCGGGTACCTCCAGCAACAGGCCCTCGCTGGTCTGGCTGAGCACCTTCATCTCCAGCGACTCGCAGATATTCCTGATGGTCTCATGGGGAATGTCCTTGCCGATGAGCGACTGTACGTAGCCGAACTTCAAATCGACCACAGGGTTCTTGATGGGTTCCGGATAGACGTCGCAAATGTCCATCGACACCTTGCCACCTGCCAGCTCCCTGCAGAGCAGGGCGGCCTGCTTCAGTGCGTAGATGACGCCATTCGGGTCAATGCCACGCTCGAAGCGGAACGAGGCGTCGGTTGACAGGCCGTGACGACGTGCACTCTTCCTAATCCATGTGGGGTGGAAGTAGGCCGACTCCAGCACGACGTTCTTCGTCGTCTCGTACGTACCGCTGCCCTTACCGCCAAACACGCCGGCTATGCACATGGGCTCCTCGGCGTTACAGATGGCCAGGTCGCGCTCTGAGAGCTTGTGCTCCTCGCCGTCGAGCGTCTGGAAGGGCGTACCCTCGGGCATGGTCTTCACCACAATCTTGTGGCCCTTCACCATGTCTGCATCGAAACAGTGCAGCGGCTGTCCGTAGGCCATCATGACGTAGTTCGTAATATCCACAATGTTATTAATAGGCCGCAGGCCAATGGTGGTCAGCTTCGTCTTCAGCCACTCGGGGCTCTCCTTGACTTCGCAGTCGCTGATGCTCACGCAGGCGTAGCGCTTGCAGGCTTCCTGGTTGGCTATCTCCACCTCAATGGGCAGCTCGTGGTCATCTACCGAGAAAGCCTCATCGCCTGGGCGGTGCAGGCTGGTCTCATAGCCGTTCTGCCTGAGCCAGGCATACAGGTCGCGGGCCACGCCCCAGTGGCTCAGCGCGTCAGCCCGGTTGGCCGTAATGTCTATCTCGATGAGCCAGTCGCTCTCCAGGTGGTAGTACTCGGCAGCCGGCGTGCCTACCACGGCATCGTCGGGCAGCACGATGATGCCATCGTGGCTCGTGCCAACGCCTATCTCGTCCTCGGCACATATCATGCCGCACGACTCCACGCCACGCAGCTTTGACTTCTTAATCTGAAACTCCTTGTCGCCGTCGTAGAGCACGCAGCCCAGGTCGGCCACGATGACCTTCTGGCCGGCAGCCACGTTGGGCGCACCGCAAACAATCTGCGACGGCTCAGCACGACCTAAATCGACGGTCGTCACGTGCAGGTGGTCCGAATTGGGGTGCATCTCGCAAGTCAGCACCTTGCCCACGTACAGTCCCTTCAGACCGCCACGAATGCTCTGCACTTCCTCGAGTGCATCTACTTCGAGTCCTGTCGAAGTCAGCGCGTCGCACACCTCCTGGGGCGTCAGCGTGAAGTCAACATACTCCTTTAACCATTTATATGAAATGTTCATTGCAATGTTATTTGGTTTCCTTAAAAACGCCTGCAAAGGTACAACATTTTCAGCTTTCAACCAAGTTTTTCTCCATATTATTTTCGTTTGTCACCAAGTCATGTGCCCACCCTCTGAGAGAAGGTGCCGTCACTGAAAGGACAAAGCGGCGCACCTTTAGGGACAAAGTGCCGTTCCCTCTGGGATTGGAACGGCCGCTCTCAATAATGAGACCGCCCGTTCTCGTTATTGAGAACGGGCGGTCTTAATAACGAGAACGGGCGGTCAAACCCCTTCAAAAACCAGTTTCCCCCAATTAGGTGCCAAACAACGACTTACGCAAACAGGCAGAAAGACCGTATTTGCAACGCTGACAAACAGGTTTCAAACCACATGCAAATATACAACAATTTATTCTTTTTCCAAAGTTTTTTGGAGGAAATGTTTAAAAAAAATCATGCCGGTGTCCTGAAAGTCGAAAATTATTCGTACCTTCGCAGCAGACTTTTCGAATGGTCGAAAACAACATAAGTAATAATAATACCGCCAATTCTGCGCAGGTACTCCCCTCCCTTGTAGGGGAGAGGCAGGGGTGGGGTCAGTAACTTTAGTCATATAGCAGTTGTATAAAACAAGACCTGATGATAACAAAAGCAGAACAAAAACTGATTCGCTCGCTGGAGCAGAAGAAACACCGCCAGCGCGAAGGGCTCTTCGTGGCCGAAGGACCCAAGGTGGTGGGCGACCTCATGGCAGCCGGCTTTGAACCGGTGATGCGTTTTGACAACCCTGACGACGTCGAGCGCCTCAGCTTCCTGCAGCACCCGCAGGGCATGCTGGCCGTCTTTAGAATACCCAAACTTCCACCCGCACCCCTCCTCCTTCACCCCTCCGCCCTCCTCCTCGCCCTCGACGGTGTCCAGGACCCGGGCAACCTGGGCACGATTATCCGCATAGCCGACTGGTTCGGCATCAGCACCATCTGCTGCAGCCACGACACGGCCGATGCCTGGGCCCCCAAGGTGGTGCAGGCCACCATGGGCAGCATTTCGCGCGTACATATTATATATACTGACCTTGCTGCACTGCTCGACGAGGCCGAGCGCCTGCAAGTGCCCGTCTATGGCACGCTGCTCGACGGCCGGAACATCTACGAAGAGCAGCTCACCCCCGGCGGCATCATCGTCATGGGCAACGAGGGCAACGGAATTTCGGCCGACATACGCCAACGCATCACGCGGCGACTGCTCATACCTGACTTCCACGAGGGACCGACGGCCGACTCGCTGAACGTTGCCATAGCCACGGCCATTACGTGCTCTGAGTTCAGAAGAAGAAGACAATAGTTCCTCTCGAGGTGCGAGGTGCGAGGTGCAAAAATAGCTTAACATAAAAAACAATTAGGCTATCTTCGCAGACAGCCTAATCAAGAGGAAAATGATAAATATAGATTAAAATTACTAGTTGTCGAGTGCAAAAGTAAGGCTTTATGTCGATACAACCAAACTTTTCGGCACTTTTTTTGCCCTGTCAAGAGTTTTCCCACCATTCAGAACAATTTATTGCACATATTCACTCCCCGCCATGGTTCAGAACTGGGTGCGCAGCTCCTCATAGATGCGCTGCACGGGCAACCCCATGACGTTGTAGTAACTGCCGCTGAGCCCCGTGACACCGATGTAGCCTATCCACTCCTGAATGCCGTAGGCCCCGGCCTTGTCGAAGGGCCGGAAGGTCTGGACGTAGTAGCTGATCTCCTCCTGCGTGAGCGACTTGAACGTCACGTCGGTCACGACGCTGAAGGCGCGCTGCCGCGAAGCCGTAGTCAGGCAGACTCCCGTCACGACCTGGTGGGTGCGGCCACTCAAGAGTTGCAACATGCGGAAGGCGTCGGCCGCGTCGCGAGGCTTGCCGAGCACCTCGTCGCCACAAATGACCACCGTGTCGGCCGTAATGAGGAGTGTCTCCTCGTCAAGCCTGGCCCTGTAGGCTCCGGCCTTCTCGCGGGCTATGTAGGCTGCTATTTCC
>DGTH01000093.1:0-4765 GCA_002393705.1 Prevotella sp. UBA4341
ACCATAATACAAGAACAATTAAAAAAGAAACAAAATGAGGAGTATGAAACATTCGATTAAACGAGAGCAGAGCCATGCTCGCATGAGCTTTGCCGAGTATGAGAACCAACGGTCGCTGGCCGAAGGGGAAAGCAATGTTCGAGCAACGCTCAAACACATGAAACTATCATTCCATCTCATCCTCACCCTCATCGTGATGCTCACGATGGCGCAGACGGCGTGGGCCGGAACGATAATCGAGACGAGAACCGTGACGTTCTACATGGACGGCGGCGCATCGGGCAATACGAATCTACAAGGCGACAGCAGACACGTGTTGGTCAGTGGAGGTATGACGCTAGAGTACAAAAACAACAATACGTCGGCTAATACCATCTATATGAACCCAGATAACAACCAAGTCGTATTCCGCCTAAATATTATCTCGTGTGGCGGTTTCCTTGAATTTACCAACTTGCAAGGAACCGTGAAGAAGGTGGAATTCACAAACGTTCGTTTCTACAATGACATGCAGATGTATGTGGGCAAGGACAAGGGCGACAATTCAACGCTCCTGCATGTTGAAGGGAATGCCAGCGACTACGACTTCCCGTCAATCGATACACAAGAGCCTGGAAACGCAACCTTTGAGGGAAGTCTGGCCGTCAGCCCATCGAGTCCGTTAAGAATCATGTTTTCCAGCAGTAACAGTGAGACAAGTGGCTATTTTGGTTTTAGAGACGGCACCATCGTTGTTACCTACGACGTCGAGGTGGAGATCACCGACGACCCCGGCCACTCGTTCACGTTTGCCGCCAACGCCAGCAGTGATGCGATAATCGCCACCTGTACCGAGGGAAGCGCCGACCACAACTGTGACCTCACCAATCGACAGGTCACAATGCCGCTCGAAGCCAATGACGCTCCCTATGACGGATTCAGACATTATGCCTCGCTCAACCAAACGGCCTTCAACAATGCCGGCATTACCAACATCGTCGCCATATTGAGTTACAAGGACAAGAGTACAAACGAAACATTGGATAATCCCCCTGCCGTAATAGGCTCCTATACCGCCACCGCCGATGTCACCGTCACTTACAAAAACGTGGCTAATCCTTTCACGCTGACTACAGACTTCGATATCTATAACGGAGTAATCACCTGCAATTATCCGCAATTCAGCTTCAGCCCGAAACCTGCCATTGTGGGCAATGATGTCACCATCACCTTCACGCCGATAGCTGGCGAGGCCGTGACATCGCTTACCTTGACGGGCGCAAAGGCGAACATGAGCATCGGCAACGGTATCACCGACAACCACGACGGCACCTACACATTCACCATGGTTAAGGAATCGCTCACCCTCGGCGCCACATTCTCAGCACCCGATGCCAGCAACTTCGAGCAGACTGGCACCGACGAATATACTATCAAGACCGCCAACGGCTGGAACTGGTTCTGCTACGCCTTGAATAGCGGCTTGGTGGCCGACGGCTTCAGCGGCAAGACGGTGAAACTCGGCACAAGCATCGAATCGTCGGAGATGGCAGGCACGAGCAGCCACCCGTTCAAGGGTACGTTCGACGGACAGGGCAATACGCTGACGTTCAATCTGCAGGCCAGCGAGGTCAACAGCGCCCCGTTCCACTACATCGAAGGCGCCACCATCAGCAACCTTCACGTGACGGGACTGATTGAGGGCAACAGCATTAGTTCGCTGGCTGGTTTGGTGGGTAAGGCCACGGGCAACCTCACCATCAGCAACTGCCACGTGAGCACCCAAATCAGCACCACCGTCAGCATCAGCGCATGGCATGGCGGTATCATCGCATTTTGGGATGACTCGAACGTCAACTGCACCATCACGGGCTGCGTCTATGACGGACTGATATACAACCCGAACGAGGCCAACGTTACCTCCTACTGCTTCGGATTCATAGGCAACAGCTATGGGTCAAACATGGATATCACATTCACCGACTGCCTCTTCGCTCCCGCCGAATATACTAACGACAAAAAGGCGTTGAGGGAAGACTACGGCAGCCGCACGTTCGTCTATCCAAAAAGTGGTCTGAACTTCCACGTGACGAACTGCTACTACACCCGCAACCTCGGTAGGAGGCAGGGCCGCCCCGCAGCCACGGCGACCGTCGCGCCCGCCAACCTCGGAGCCGCGACCACCGACCACGGAATAGTGGATGGCTACAAGAACGGCTTCCTCTACGACGGCAACTACTACACACCGAAGTATGGCGACGTGGTGGTGGAGTACCCCTTCGATGACGATGAGGAACGGGCCAGCGTGACCATCAACGGCACAAACAATCAGGGAACAGGCGTCAACGTTGTGGGCGTGAACATCACGGAGGAGGTAGGCAATATCAAGAGCGTGACCTACAACCGCCCGTTCAACGAAGCACAGGCCGCAACGGTGATACTGCCGTTCAGCTATGACTGCAACGGCAGCGAGGGCGGCAAGTTCTACGGCTTCAAGGAAGTGGTTTACAACGAAGGCTTGCACAAGTGGGTCTGCACGATGCAGGAGCCGGGCAAAGAAGGCACAAATAACGTGACCTCGCTGACGGCCAATACGCCGTATCTGTTCATGCCGGATGATGCGACGACGATGACGTTCCCGAACATTGAGAGCATGACGGGCGGAGTCGTGACGCTGCAGACCACGACGGCCAACGATGGTCTCTATGGCGGTGCCACGACGGATGCAGCCTGGAATTTCCACGGCACGTACAAAGGGAAGACGTGGACAGGGCTGAGCGATGACTACGGCTTTGCAGCCCATGGCGGCACCGCTGCTCACGGTGAGGAAGTGGTGGCCGGTCAGTTCGTCCGCTTCACTACAGGTGCCTTCATCAAGCCCATGCGCTGCTATCTGTCGTACGTCGGCACATCAGCCCCAGCCCCGGCACTCGGCTTGACACGCGCAGCAGCCACCGACGACCTGCCCCAGAGCATCACCGTGCGCCTCGTCAGCCGCAGCGGCGAGACTACCGCCATCGGCGAGATTGACACCAAGACGGGCGAACTCTCGTTCGACAGCGAGGCATGGTACACGCTCGACGGTGTGCGTCTGAGCGGCAAGCCCTCGAAGAAGGGATTGTATATTAACAACGGTAAAAAGGTAATTGTAAAGTAAAGGAGGACATAGCAATGAAAAAGAAATATGAGAAGCCATCTGTAAGAGTAATCGAACTACAGCACAAATGCCAGATACTGGCTGGCAGCGGCGACCCCACCACGAATGTACCCTGGTGGGAAGGCGAGGGCGATGCTCCCACATATCATGGCGGCAAAGGCCAAAACGGCTATGAGGACTACGAGGAGGACGAAGAAGACTGGTAAGTTATCTTGCGGCGCGTAGATCATGGGGACAGATTTTGAATGAATTCGTTGAATTCACTTCAAACAACCTGTCCCCATAATCCCTGTTTATTGCCTATAGCACGGCACCTCCCCATGATTAACAAGGAGGGCGGCCCCGAAAGCCACGGCGCACGGACGGCCGCCCTCCCTTTCTTTTTCATCCTCTCACGCTCCGCCGCATTAAAAAATCCGCAGAAACCGCAGGAATGTCGGGAAAAAAGTGTATCTTTGCACCATCGAAACCAATTAACATAAAGGAAATGTTATGAGTACAGCGACACTAACAAGTCTTCTTGACTATCTCTATGGCACACTCTCGCCGAACAATATGCGCTGGGTGGGGGAACATCTCATAGAGCAAGCAAAGAAAGAAGAAAACGAGCAGTTACGCCCCTACACGATGCAGGAGATTGACGAAATGCTTGACGAGGCAGAAGCCGCCTTTGAGGCCGGTGAGTACCTGACTAACGACGAAGTGTTCCACCACAAGGAAAAAGTAAGCGTATGAAGATTCACTGGCACAAGCGAGCCGCCGCCCAGTTGCATCAGGTAGAGGAATATGTCCTGCGCGATTTTGGCGAGCGCATCCGTCAGGAATTCATGGACGAGGTTGAACAGGCTACGCATGCCTTGGCCGACATGCCCACGATGGGCAAGATAGACCCTCTTTTCGCCCATCGTAAACAATGCTACCGAAGCATCATAGTACGTCGGCTCAACAAGATTGTCTATTATGTCAAAGGCGATGCCCTCTACATTGCCGCTTTCTGGGACACCAGACGTGAGCCAAAGGCACAAGCCAGACAGACAAAGTGAACCACAGAGGAGGACGGCCCCGAAAGCCACGGCGAGCGGACGGCCGCCTTTTCTTTTTCATCCTCTCACGCTCCGCCGCATTAAAAAATCCACAGAAAGCGCAGGAATATCGGAAAATTGTTGTATATTTGCACCGTCAAATCCAAAATAACGCAAGAAGATGGAAGCAAGAACAATGACTTATCCCCAGGAGGGAATGTTACTGGTAAAAGTCAGCGACATGTCGATGATGAAGGACATCAGGAAGGCCATCAGCATGGTAAAGGGGGTGGAAACCGTCACACTGCCCCGCCGCAAGCGCATCTCGGCATACGAGCGTTCCCTGCGCGACTTGGAAGAAGGGCGCGTGTATGAGGCAAAGGACGTGGACGACCTGTTCAAACAATGTCTTGGGTAGGGGTATGTACACCATCAAGTTTACGGGCGAATTGCCCGTATCGGTCTATCTGAAATGGCACATCTGAGAAAATTCCATGGGGTGGAACAGTTTGTTCCATGGGGTGGAACGACTTGTTCCATGGGGTGGAACATTCCTAAAGGCGCCACATTACCGACCCTAAGTGTGCCATTGCAGAACCGAGAGTGC
>DGTH01000093.1:4803-7718 GCA_002393705.1 Prevotella sp. UBA4341
AGTGCTACATTTGCTGACACAAAAGTGCCACATTTGCAAGTTTCTTGCCACACTTGCCACCATAATGCCACGCGCAACTCTCTGACTTTCAACGTGTGTTGCAAGTGTGGCATTTTTGCAAGAAAAATAAAAAACTCTGGTACCCCCACCACCTGTCATCCATTGATATAGTCGGGGAATGTCAGTGACCACCGGCTGCGCTGCCACTGCTTGCAGAGTGTTGCGTAGTCGGTCAGTTGTTTGTATCTGAGCCGCTTCTGCAGCCAGGGGCGCTGCACTTTATTTGTCAAGAAGTTTCCGTAGAGCTCAAACTCCGAGAAACCGGCAAAGCTGCTGCGGTCGTAGTTCTGCACGATGGCTTCGGTCCAGGAGTAGCCGAATCGTCTGGTCAGCTCCTTGTGTAGCTTCTGGAGCTGCTGCTTGTCGAAGAGCATCTTGTGGTCAACATAGGACAGCTTGTCGAGCCTGAGGCCGGGCATGAGCTTCCTGATGTTGTCGTAGTAGGGCTGGTGCTCCTCGTAGCTCATGTAGCATACGGTTTGCCGGCTTTCCGTCAGAAAGACGTGGGGCCTGATGAGCACGTGGTCGGCATCGATCGTGAGGTAGTAGCGCTCCGTACCCACGCATCCGCTCAGCTTTACCAGCTGCTGGAAGAGCCAGCCGCTGCGGTCGCGCTCCAGGCCGTTCTTCTCCGTGACGCGGATGTTGAGGCTCTTTGGGGAGAAGCCGAATACGGTCAGCTCGTCGATAAACGTCAGCTGGTTGCGCGAGCAGAAGTCAACAATCTCCTGCTCGTTCGGGGCTACTATATAGATATTCTTAATGGGGTGCTGCACCTGGCGGCGTACGCCCTCCAGGCAGAGCGGCAGGACGGCCAGGTCTTTCTTGACGATGGGTATCACCACGTCGATGTTCTCCTTGGCAGGCTGCAGCGGCGGGAACCGTCGCCAGGCCATGAGGCGGTATCTTATCTTGCGTAACTGACTCATTATATGATTCTTCTAAACCAATAGTCAAACTTGCGGAACCCTTCGTCGGTCATCTCTTCTGCCTGGCTGTTCTCCATGCGGTACAGCGGCACGTCGCGGTACATGGCAGCCACCAGCGAGAATGTGCTGGGGGGCCCTACAAGATAGTCACATTCGGAGAGCATGAACAGGTCCTCTGGGGGCGAGCCTTTCAGGTGGTGTATGTTGACGTGGGGACACAGTGTTGCGTAGTGTTGGGCACTGACCTTGGGGTCGTTGGTTGAGAGATACACGTCAACGGACTCCCCCTCGTGCAGCTCTGCAAAGCGGTTGATGTAGGCGGCATAGGTCTCGTCGCTGAACAGGTAGCGTCCCTCTTGCCACTGGGCATAGTCGCCCCGCCTGATGTGAACGCCAAGGGTGGTTTGAGAATTGAGAATTGAGAATTGAGAATTGAGAATTGACCTTTGACCTTCGACCATCATTTTTTCCCTGACGGGCTGTGTGTAGCGTTCGTCAATGCGGAACAGTTCGACAATCTCGCTTCGGTACTTTAGGAAGAGGTCGTAGAACCTGACGTTCCATCCGCTCACCACGATGTGCTTGTGGCGCAGCATCTTCTGTTCCAGAGCCTCACGGTCGCAATCGCTGCTCTTGAAACTCGCCGTCGGCAGCAGCCCGAGGGCAGCTGCATACTTGGCCAGCAGATACCAGCCGAAACCCGTCAGCCGGGTGTGGCAGATGTGGAAGTACTGGTACTTGTAGCTGAAGCGCATGGAGATGACACGCCGCCCGTGCTCGCGGCCCCAGGCATAGACGTGGCCGTACTGCAGCAGGTTGTTACACATCTGACTCTTGTCGCGCGCAAATATCATAGGCTGATGTCGTTGGTTATCTCAAAATACTTCTTCAGCACCAGCAGGCTGGTGAGGTCTTCACGCTCCTGGTCACGGAACTGGGCCACGTACTCGTGGGCATGACGGATGATGGCTTCTGCCTCCTCGGGGTGGTCAAGGTAGTAGTGCAGTCTTTCCTCCAGGTCGGAGAAGTCCTCCTTCACCTCGATGTAGTGGTAGTTGGGCTTCAGCGTACCTTCCATAAACCATGTCTCACAGGTCAGTCTTGGCGTGACGGCTATGGAGTTCGACGACATGACCCACTTGAGGTTTGAGGCTACGTCGTTACCTTCGAGCGACATGATGAACTTGTAGTCCAGATGTTCCCTGATGGTCAGCTTCTGCTGCTGCCACTCGGGGTGTTCGGGCCAGCAGTTTGTCGAGGCTGCATCTACCATGTCCGACTGTCCTCCGGCAAAGCGGCGCATGAAGACGTTGCGGTTCTCTTTCTTTTCACCCAGGTCGCCCCGGAAGATGGCGCGGTCCTGCTTCTGGCGCCACGGTTTCTCGTCGTTGACGAAGAGGAAGTGGCGCACCTTGTCCAGGTTCAGCAGTACCGAGTTGAGGTTGTTCACGCCCAACGGACGGCTCTTCAGCACCGTGGGCAGCTTGGGCACGTAGGTAATGTCGCCATGCAGCAACAGCCACTTGAGGCTGTCGTCAAAGTAGCGTGCGTACTCCATGGCGTCGAAGTAGTAGGTCTTCTGCCTCGTCACCTGCTGCTGCTTCAGCGTTACGGCCTGTTGCTGCCATAGCGTGTGGCTGATGGGGCTCTGCTTCGTCAGCCGGTTGTAGTAGTTAACGCGTTCCAGGATGTACTCCTTGTCCTTTCTCTGCTCCAGCTTGGCCAACTTGCCCTTCAGCTGCAGCTGCCAGAAAGTCCAAGGCATCGACTGGCGAAGATAGCTCTTCACGTAGTACTTCCACCGACTGTTCTTGCCGCTGTTCAGCACGTAGTATATTTTTCGTTTATCCATCTCTCGAGAAAGCTGTGCCGGGCAAGCTATTCCAGGTAGGTATAGCCATAGAGGCCCGAACGGTAGTTGGAGAG
>DGTH01000093.1:7917-26642 GCA_002393705.1 Prevotella sp. UBA4341
ATCTGGTCTATGTGGTACTGCCCGTCCTTGACCGATATGTGTACGGCCGTGGTGTCGCCGAAGAGGTTGTGCATGTCGCCGAGAATCTCCTGGTAGGCTCCCACGAGGAACACGCCGAGGTAGTACTTGTCGTTGCGGCGCAGCGAGTGTACGGGCAGGGCGTGCGAGTTATGGCGATTGGTGACAAACTGGGCTATCTTGCCGTCAGAGTCGCAGGTTATGTCCTGTAGCGTGGCGTTGCGCGTGGGACGCTCGTCGAGCCGCTGTATGGGCATGATGGGGAAGAGCTGGTCGATGGCCCACGAGTCGGGCAGGCTCTGGAACAGCGAGAAGTTGCAGAAGTACTTGTCTGCCAGCAGCTTGTCAATGTTCATCAGTTCCTCGGGAATGTGCTTCAGGTTCTTGGCCAGGGCGTGTATTTCGTGGCAGACACTCCAGTACATGGCTTCTACCTCGGCACGTGTCTTCAAATCGACAATGCCGTGCGTAAAGAGGTCGAGCACTTCTTCGCGTATCTGCTCCGCGTCGTGCCAGTCTTCCAGCACGTTGCGTGGCGAGAGGTTGTCCCATATCTCGTAGAGGTCCTTCACCAGCTGGTGTGAGTCTGGGTCGGGTTCGAATTCTTCGGGCATTTCCGGCAGCGAAGCTGTCTCCAGTACGTCAATGACGAGCACCGAGTGGTGGGCGGCCAGTGAGCGACCGCTCTCGGTGATGAGGTTGGGGTGGGGTATGCCGTTCTTGTTGGCCACCTCGACAAAGGTGTAGATGCAGTCGTTGACATACTCCTGGATAGAGTAGTTGACGGAGCTCTCGCTGCTGGGAGAGCGCGTGCCGTCATAATCGACGCCCAGTCCGCCGCCACAGTCAACGAAATCAACGTTGTAGCCCATTTTGTGCAGTTGCACGTAGAACTGTGAGGCCTCGCGCAGGGCGGTCTGAATGCGGCGTATCTTCGTAATCTGGCTTCCTATGTGGAAGTGGATGAGTCGCAGACAGTCGCGCATGTCCTTCCGGTCGAGCAGCTCTAAGGCTTCCAGTAGCTCGGCGCTGGTCAGTCCGAACTTCGAGGCGTCACCGCCACTTTCCTCCCACTTGCCGGAGCCTGAAGAGGCGAGTTTGATGCGGATGCCGATGTTGGGCCTGACGCCGATTTTCTTGGCCTCGCGGGCTATGAGTTCCAGCTCGTTGGGCTTCTCGACGACGATGAATATCTGTTTGCCCATCTTCTGGGCCAGCAGGGCCAGTTCGATGTACGACTGGTCCTTATAACCATTGCAGATGATGATGGAGTCACTCTGGCATTGCACAGCAATGACGGCATGCAACTCAGGCTTCGAACCGGCCTCTACACCGAGGTTGAACTTGCGGCCGTGCGAGATAATCTCCTCGACGACGGGCTGCATCTGGTTCACCTTGATGGGATAGACCACGTAGTTCTCACCCTTGTAGTCGTACTCCTCGGCAGCCTTCTTGAAGCAGCTCCACGTCTTCTCAATACGGTTGTCAAGAATGTCGGGAAAACGCAGTAGCACAGGCGACTGTACGTCGCGCAGCGACAGCTCGTCCATGACGTCACGCAGGTCTATCTCGGTACCGTCCTTACAGGGCGTGACGAAGACGTTGCCGCGTTCGTTGATGCCAAAATAGCTGGTTCCCCAGCCATTGATGTTGTAGAGCTCCTTAGAGTCTTCAATGGTCCATTTCTTCATAACTGCAAGAGTTGTTTAGCTTGGTTTACTGATATGTTGATTTTCTCGTAAGTATCCATGAGGCTCACGTCAAGCACGTGGCGTGCCTTCTGGTAGTGAGGCTCGCGCTGTTGGAGCTGCTGACGTATGAAGCTGATGAGCTCTTCAGGCGTCTTGCCCTTCAGCAGGGGCCGTTCGGTCTTGCCCATCAGCAGGTGGCGGTACAGCACTTCGGCGTCGGCCTTGAGCCAGATGACGTCACCCTGTTGGTTCAGATAGTCCATGTTGTCAAAGAAGCACGGCGTGCCACCGCCACAGCTCAGCACGATGTCCTCAAACTCTGCCACTTCGTGCAGCATGTTGTACTCTATCTGGCGAAAGCCCTCCTCGCCACGTTCGGCAAAAATCTGTGCCACCGTCTTCCGGCGACGGTTTTCTATGTACCAGTCCAAGTCGTAGAACTGCATGCCTAAGTCCTTGGCCAGCGCCCGTCCTACGGTGGTCTTGCCCGACCCCATGTAGCCTATCAGAATGATTCTACGCATCGCTCCTTATTTCTTCACTATTGCCATGCACTCGTCGTAGGTCAAATCAATGGCACGCTCCTGCAGGGCCTTGGGCAGTCGGTAGTTCTTGCCGTCGTAGGCTATGTAGGGGCCGAAGCGTCCGTTCAGCACTTCGAGCTTGTCGTCTTCTGCAAAGAGTTTCAGGTGGCGCTTGGCGTCTTGCGTGCGCTTCTCCTTGATGAGCTCAATGGCCTCGTCGAGCGTGATGGTCAGCGGGTCGCTGTCTTTGGGCAGCGAGGCATACTTGCCGTTGTGCAAGGCGTAGGGACCGAAGCGTCCGGTTCCAATGGTGACGGGTGTGCCTTCGAAGGTGCCTACCTCGCGGGGCAGACGGAAGAGTTCGAGGGCCTCCTCCAGCGTGATGTTCTCCATGCTCTTGTCCTTGGGTATCTGTGCAAACTGCGGCTTCTGCTTGTCGTCGGCCTGTCCTATCTGTACCACGGGACCAAAGCGTCCTATCTTCACAAACATGGGACGCCCGCTCTTGGGGTCTATGCCTAACTGACGCTCGCCCACCTTGTGCTCCTGGCGCACCTTGAGGGTCTTATCGACCTCTTTCTCGAAGCCTTTGTAGAAGCCTTCTATCATGTCGTTCCACTGCTCCTTGCCTTCTGCTATGCGGTCGAAGTCTTGTTCCACCTTGGCTGTGAAGTTGTAGTCCATGATGTTGGGGAAGTACTGCATCAGGAAGTCGTTGACCACGATGCCTACGTCCGAAGGCATCAGCTTGCCCTTCTCTGAGCCGGCCATCTCCTTGCGCGTCTTCTGCGTCACCTGCTTGCCCTTCAGCGTGTCGATGGTGTATGTACGCTCCTGGCCTTTCTTGTCGCCCTTCTGTACGTACTCACGCTGCTGAATGGTCGAAATGGTGGGGGCGTACGTCGAAGGACGGCCAATGCCCAGCTCCTCGAGCTTGTGTACGAGCGATGCCTCAGTGTATCGCTGTGGACCCTGGCTGAAGCGTTCGGTGGCTACTATCTCGCGGCGCTCTAAGGACTCACCCTCATGCAGCGGTGGCAGCAGGTGGCTGTCCTCGCCTTGAGCGTCGTCGTCGTCGGTCGATTCTCTATATACCTTCAGGAAACCGTCAAACTTGACGACTTCTCCCTGGGCTATGAAGCTGTCGGGTGTTGGGTGTTGGGTGTCGGGTGTTGGGTGTTGGGTGTTGGGTGTTGGGTGTTGGGTGTCGGGTGTTATTTTGATGTCAATGGTTGTCTTCTCCAGTTCGGCGTCAGCCATCTGGCAGGCTATGGTACGCTTCCAGATGAGGTCGTAGAGCCGGCGCTCCTGCGACGTGCCTTCTATCTCCGTGACGTCCATGTAGGTAGGACGTATGGCCTCGTGAGCCTCCTGGGCTCCCTTGGCGTTGGTGTGGTACTGGCGCGTCTTGCTGTATTCTGCGCCGTAGAGCTGTGTAATGGCCTCCTTGCTGGCACTTAGACACACCTTCGACAGGTTGACAGAGTCGGTACGCATGTAGGTGATGCGTCCGCTCTCGTAGAGTCGCTGCGCCACCATCATGGTCTGGCTGACGGTGAAGCCTAACTTGCGGGCGGCTTCCTGCTGTAGCGTCGAGGTGGTGAAGGGGGGTGCCGGTGTGCGCTTCAGAGGTTTCTTGACGATGGCGTTCACTGTGAACGTGGCGTTCTTGCACTCTTCCAGAAATTGTGTCACTTCTTCGTGGGTCTTCAGACGCTTGTCGAGCTGTGCTTTCACTTCGGCCTGCGAACCGTCGGCTTGCGTAAAGGCAAAGATGGCCGTTACGTTGTAGAACGGCTCACTGCTGAAGGCCTGTATCTCACGCTCTCGCTCCACGATGAGGCGCACAGCCACACTCTGCACGCGACCAGCCGAGAGGGCGGGCTTCACCTTGCGCCAGAGTACGGGCGAGAGCTTGAAACCTACCAGGCGGTCCAACACGCGGCGGGCCTGCTGGGCATTTACCAGGTTCATATCGACATGGCGCGGATGCTCAATGGCCTCCAGAATGGCCGGCTTGGTAATTTCGTGGAACACGATGCGGCTGGTCTTCTCCTCGTCGAGGCCCAGAACCTCGCAGAGGTGCCACGAAATGGCTTCTCCCTCGCGGTCTTCATCGCTTGCCAGCCAAACCTTCTCGGCTTTCTTGGCGCTTGCCTTCAGGTCCTTGACCAGTTTTTGCTTCTCTTCGGGTATCTCGTATTCCGGCTCCAACGTGTCGGTGTCAATGCTCATTTCGTGCTTCTTCAAGTCACGGATGTGACCATAGCTCGACATGACCTTGAAGTCTTTTCCCAAAAACTTCTCGATGGTCTTCGCCTTGGCAGGCGACTCTACAATAACCAAATTCTTCTGCATATCTTTTTCCTTTTTTATGCCGTTTAACTTTTTTGTGGGCTGCAAAAGTAGAGAAAAGTTTTGGTTACACCTTATTTATATATAGCATTTTTTGTTTTCTTAACACATCCGCCGTAAGTTCTTAGAACACAACATCTATGATGTTAGGCTTCTGGACGACTGACATGGATGGTCAGCTTTTCAGCATCGAAACGTATGCCGCTACGCTCGATGAAGTGACTCAATATGCCAGCCTCGGCCAGACGCTGGGGCGTGTCTATGGAAATGACTCCTGCCTCCATCAGCCAGATGCGGTCCGAAAGCTGAAGAGCCAGTTCTACGTCGTGGGTCGAGAGGAATACCGTCTTCTGCTGCCCATGGGCCAGCCTGCCCAGCAGCTGCATGATTTCTACCTTGCTGGGAAAGTCCAGAAAGGCCGTCGGCTCATCCAGGAAGATGACTTCCGTCTGCTGTGCCAACGCCTTGGCTATCATTACCTTCTGGCGCTCGCCGTCGCTAAGTGTATGCACCAGTCGTGGAGCCAGCGGCTCTATGCCTACCTGTCTGATGGCTTCGCTGACCACTTGCTCGTCGTCTTCGCTGAGTCGGCCCCAGAATCCGGTGTAGGGCGAACGACCCAGTTCTACGAGTTCTCGTACGGTCATGTTGTGCAAGTCGGGTTTCTCCGTGAGCACCACGCCAATGTGGCGGCTCAGCTCGCGGTCGGTAAAAGTGCCTATAGGCTTTCGGCCTATAAGAATATCGCCCCCCAGGGGTGGCTGAAAGGCAGAGAGCGTGCGCAGAAGGGTCGATTTTCCTATGCCGTTCTGACCTAACAGGCAGGTCAGTTCACCCTGCAGAATGCTGGCAGTAATGTTTTCGGCTACGCGTTTCACGCTACCTTTCGACCGGTAACCTATGGTGAGACGGTCTAAGCGAATAGAGTCTGTTTGCGTCATAATTGGCACAAAGGTACGAATAAGTGAGCAAAATGCAAAAGGAAAACTTGTTTTTCTTTTCATTTTCGAACGAAAGTACCTTCGATGAAGTCAAAGGTACGAATAAGTGAGCAAAATGCAAAAGGAAAACTTGTTTTTCTTTTCATTTTCGAGCGAAAGTACCTTCGACAAAGTCAATGGTACGAATAAGTGAAGAGAAAACCAAATATTATTTGGCTTATTCATATTTATTGTTTATCTTTGCACCAAAATCATTTACTAACCAATTAAAATTACCGAAATTATGGGAACAGCTATTGTATTGATTCTTCTTGTACTCATCGGAGGAATAGTCTTAATCGCCGTTGCGCTGGCGTTTTATTTCGTAAAGACACAGCGCGAGCTGGTCAGCATGGATGAGTTCTGCAAGAATGCGTTAGGACAGATTGCCGTGCAGCTGAACAGCCGCTGGGATGCTGTGACGGCTGCCGTGAAGATGGTGGCCAAGTACGCAAAGCATGAGTCGGAGACCATGATCCAGACCATCAACGCCCGCCGAGTAAGCAATGTGCAGGGGGCCGCTCAGATTAACGAGCAGCAGAGTGCCCTGGGCGAGGTGATGGGGCGCCTCATGGCTGTCAGCGAGGCGTACCCCCCGCTGAAGGCCGACGGCCTCTTCATGAAAGCCATGGACGACATGAGGGGCTATGAGGAGAACGTTCGTATGAGCCGTATGGTGTATAACGACACGGCCACGAAGATGAACCGCCTGGTGCGCCAGTGGCCCTCGTCGATGGTGGCCAGCATGTTGCACTTCGCAGAGAAGGAGTACTTGAAGGTGGACGAAGAGAAGAAAACAGCTTATCCTGACATCGATGCCGCATTTAAATAAACTACTGAAGAGCGCAGGTCGTACGCCCCTGCTGCTGCTGACGCTGCTGCTGGCAGTGGTGCCCGTATGGGGCGACCCCGTCCTGAACGACCTGGACATGACGGTGGAGGTGCTCGACAATGGCGACTGCCACATTACCGAGGTCAGGCGCATGTCGATTGACGATGTGGGTACGGAGTGCTACATTGTCATGGGCTTCATGAACGGCAGTACCGTCAGAGACCTGCAGGTAAGCGACGAGACGGGACCCTACGAGAACATTGGCAAGTGGGACGTAAATGCCAGTCGTAGCCGCAAGGCCGGCAAGTGTGGCATCGTCACCAAGAGCGACGGTTACGAGCTGTGCTGGGGGCTGGGCCCTGAGGGCGAGCATACCTACACCGTGAGCTACACGGTGACGGAACTGGTGCGCAGTTACGACGACGCCGACGGCTTCAACTTCATGTTTGTAGCCCAGAACATCAAGCCGGCAGCCCGCCATGCACGCATTACTTTTACTGGCGAAGGCGGCAAGGAGATTCCACAGCAGCTCGTCAAGATGTGGGCCTTCCGCTACGATGGCGAAATTCACTGGAGCAACGGCACCGTGGTAGCCGAGACGTCCAGCCCCATGGAGGGCGAACAGTCCATGATTGTGATGCTGCGGTTCGAAAAGGAATTCCTGCACCCGCAACGAAGCGTGGCGGGCAGCTTTGAGGAGCTGAAAGAGCGAGCCTTCGAGGGCAGCGACTATGAGACTGATGAAGGAATATTCAGCGGTATGGACTTCGAAGAAATCCTCGCCATTCTGCTCGTCGTCATTGGTGCGCCCATTTTTGTCATTGCCTATTTCGTCATGGTGTGGTACTACCGTCGCCGGGCCATGAAAGACCTGCTCTGGTTCCGCGACCCTCCCTACGGCGGCAGCCTGAAGAAAAGCTACGACGTGGTGAATGCCTACTCCTGGCTGTCGCACGACCCGAAGAACCTGGTGAGTGCCTTGGTGCTGAAGCTTCTCAGTATAGGTGCGCTGGCTATTGAACAGCACTACGTGCAGCCCACCGGACTGAAGAAGCTAATAGGAGGAAATGCCAAGCTGATGCAGCTCATAGCCGTCAAGCCGCTGACTGACGACATGAAAAAGCAACCAGACGGGTCCCTGCTGGAGAAGTTGCACGACATGTTCCTTAGGGCATCGGGCGACGACCTGGTGCTGCAGCCGGACGAGCTGAAGAGCTGGATGATTGGCCATCCTAATACCGTCTCGAAGTTCATGGAGAAGGTCAAGAAGAAGCGTTCCATACGGCAGTGCGACAAAGACCTGGAGCGAGTGCGCGAGGTGCTGGGCATGAAGCTCTTTCTGGAAGACTTCACCCTGGCTAACGAGCGTCATGCTACTGAAGTGAGGCTGTGGAAGGACTACCTGATTTTTGCCGAAATGTTCGGCATTGCCAAGCAGGTGCGCAAGGATATGAAGCAGATAAACCCCGAGTACCTGCGCATGGACGAGGTGCTACGCGAACTCAACGACGACAACAACACTCTGCTCACGGCAGTCACGGCGGCCGCATGGTCGGGCATCAGAACTGCCACGAAGGAGTCCAGCTCTGACGGATGGTCTTCCTTTGGCGGAGGCGGATGGTCGTCCTCTGGCGGCGGAGGCGGCTTCTCCGGCGGCGGCTCTGGCGGCGGAGTCAGATAAGGTAACGCTTGATGAGCTCTCTGAATAGCGGGTTGTGTTGCAGAATGGCAGCGCAACCCGTTAATAGTAGCTGCTTGCGGGCTCGCGTCATGGCCACGTTGAGTTTGCGGTCTATGGTGTGGCCGTTCTCCTCAAAGCAGTTGCTGCAGAGGAAGTCGAGCTGGTACAGCTGTGTCACGGTAAACGAGTAGATGATGACGTCGCGCTGTGAACCTTGGTAGCGCTCTACAGTATCAATGCTCACGGCCAGCAGCTCGGGTATGCCTAATCGCTCTATCTCCTGGCGTATCATGCCTATCTGGTTGCGGTAGGGCACGATGACGCCTACTGTCTTGTCGCTGTCAAAATGCTCCGCTCCGTATTGTCGGTAGATGCGCCTCAGCAAGTCGGCCACCATGCGGGCCTCCGTGGGGTTGGTCTTGGGAGAGTAGGGGGAATTGGCCCCATCCCCCCCACTGTCTAAGAACACCACGCGTCGCTCCTTGAGCACTTGGTCCAGCGCGTCGAGGGCTGGCTCCTCGTAGTGCAGATGCTCCTCGAGCTGGTGGGCTACGGGTACGGGTTGTAACTGCTCTTCCTGGTAGAACATCTCGTTCGCAAAGGCTGCCACGTCGGGGTGCATGCGCCCTTGCTTGCGCAGGGTGCCCGTAAACTGCGTCCTGTGCTGACTGCGCTCCCATTGCAGCAGGCGTTCGAAGAGCGAGACGTGGCGCCCGGGCTGCTGAACAACGGCCGGCAACTGCTTGTGGTCGCCTATTAGGACGAAGCGCTTCACGGCGTCGCTGGCCAGCAACCCGATGATGTCGGGTTCCAGAATCTGTGATGCTTCATCGACAATCGAGAGTGAAAACTGCTTCAGCTCAAACAGGAAGGGGCGCGACTGCATGGTGGCCGTGGTGCTCACCACGACGCGCGTCTGTTGCAGCCGCTGGCGTATGTCCTGCAAGCGGGGCCTCTCGCCCAGCGCTTTGTCTAACAGGTAGGGCGCAAACCGTGGGTCGCACGAGGCTTCGTTGCCCAGCCGGAGGAAGTCGATGCCTGCCTCCTGTAGCATGTCACATATCTCATCTACCGCACGGTTGGTATATGACATGAGCAGAAGGGCTGACGGCGTGGCCAGCTCTTCCTCAACCATGAAGCGCATGGCCATCGATGTCTTGCCTGTTCCCGGCGGTCCTACCAGCAGGAAGTAGTCGAGAGCCTGCTTCTGTCTCAGTACAATGTCGTCGTAGTCGGCGTGGTAGCTGCGCGTAAGCTGTAGGGTGGTGTCGGCCCTGGGCGTGCGCTGGCCTAACAGCAGTTGCCGCTTGGCCTGTGTGGCGGTGGCAAAAGCCATGATGGAGCGTATGCCACTGTTGGTCCCTATGTCCGAGGCGTCACGCTCAATGGTGTAGAAGGCGGATGGTTTGAGCTGGAAGACGTTGGGGTTTTGTTGCCCGTCGTTCAGCTTGACGACAAGTCTTTGGGGTTCTATCTTCAGTAGCCGGCCACGAAACAGCAGACTCCTACGTACGTCAGGCACTCCTTCGTAAGCATAAAGTTGTACCATGTCGCCCCGTCGAAACGAGGCTCCGCCACTCATCTCGTCTTCCGCTGCCTCTAAGGTCAGCAGGTCGTAGCCGCTACCCTCGTCCGACTGTTCTTTCTTTACCATGTTCAGTCCGGTAAAGATGTTGCCCGCCTCGCGTTTCTCTGCTAACGTCATGCGCCAGAGGTCTGCCACGGCGTGGCCTTCCGGCCTTCCGCTGCCTAACTTCGAGCACAGCTGTTCCCGATAGACAAATGTCAGTTGCTCCTCCACGTAGCGGCGCTCCGCTTCATTCAGCGCTGCTATCTGTTCCGTAAGCCTCACCACCCTCGGCGCTATGTAGCGGGTAAAGAAGGTGGAGTCGTTGGCCTGGTACAGTTCCTTGACGTTGAGGTGCGGAATGACGCTGCCAAAGCCTTCGCGGGCGATGCTGAGTTCCTGCGCCACTACTTGGTTGCGCAGCTTGATGGCCTCACGAAACATCTTGCTGCTGAAGTGTTCGGCCCTGAGTCCTTCGGCTGCTCTGTAGTGGCTGTATAACAGGTGCATCGTGATGTCTTCTTCACCCACGCCGAAGTTGTAGCGTAGCACGCCGTAGTACAGCAGCAGCTGCACGTAGTGCTGCAAACGGCTCTGCAGCTCGCGGCCCCAGAGCTTGCCCGACTTCTGCTCCACAAGTAGCCGCATGTCGGTGGTCATCAGATCGACGCGTCCCTGCAGTCCCAGGCTCTCGCAGACGAACGAGGGTTCCAGGATGGCCTTCTCTCGTTCGTAGCGCGCAAAGAGCATCTCAACCACCTCTTGCAGGTTCTTTACCTGCTCCAGCGCGTCGGCCTTGAACGTAATAGGCGAGAAGTCAGTACACGTGCAGAACTGCAGGGCCTGCTCGCGGAACGACGCGCTCAGCGTCTGGGCAAACGAGTACTGCTCGTGGTTAATGATGTCGTCAAGGGCTCTGCCGGCAAAGT
Organism: Prevotella sp. UBA4341; assembly: GCA_002393705.1. Lineage (GTDB taxonomy): Bacteria > Bacteroidota > Bacteroidia > Bacteroidales > Bacteroidaceae > Prevotella. Next base: position 18,495 of record DGTH01000093.1, read on the forward strand.
TTCCCAACAGGATGGCCTGGCTGTTGGCACGTGGCTGCATGCGCCCCACGGTGTAGAGCAACGGGTGGTGACCATAGTCGGTAAACAGGGCCGCCAGTGCCGAGATGTCAATCAGGAAGTCGGGTTCTACGACGATGAGGGCTTCGTCGCTCACCTGTTCTTCGGTGCTGACTCCCAGCACGTTGAGCTGCATGCCTTCTTGCAGCAGGGACTTCAGGTAGGCCCGCTGTTCTGTGTCAAGACTTAGGTTCAGTAGCTTGCCCTTTTCGTTGCTGACGTGTAGCGTCTGCTCGTCCCAATCGACGACGCTACACCTTATATTTTGCGTTTTTTTCTTCATTTGGCCGCAAAGTTACGAAGAAAAATGTTATTATTTTGCTTTTAATGGCTTTTTTGTTTTGTTTTCTCTTCACTTATTCGTACCTTTGCAAACGAATTTTTTTACATCCAACGGTCTTAGACTAAGAATAAAATTAAATGATGACGGAACAATTAGAAGTAAAGGAGCTGGAACAGGTTGTGGTCCGCTTCTCAGGTGACTCGGGCGACGGTATGCAGTTGGCCGGCAACATTTTTTCTACTGTGTCGGCTACGGTGGGCAACGGCATTTCTACGTTTCCCGACTACCCCGCCGACATTCGTGCCCCGCAAGGTTCACTGACGGGCGTTTCAGGATTTCAGGTCCACATTGGCGCTGGCAAGGTCTATACTCCGGGCGACCTTTGTGACGTGCTGGTGGCTATGAATGCCGCCGCACTCAAGACTCAGCTCAAGTATAGCAAGCCGCAGGCTACCATCATTATAGATACCGACTCCTTCGGGCCGAAGGACCTGGAGAAGGCGCAGTTTAAGACGTCCGACTATCTGGGCGAGCTGGGCATCGACCCCGACCGCGTTATTCAGTGTCCGCTGACGCAGATGGTGAAGGACTGTCTGGCTGATAGCGGCATGGACAATAAGGCCATTCTGAAGTGTCGTAACATGTTTGCTCTCGGACTGGTCTGCTGGCTCTTCAACCGCGACCTGGAGTTGGTCAACAACTTCCTGCGCGAGAAGTTTGCCAAGAAACCGCAGATTGCCGAGAATAACATCAAGGTGGTACAGGCTGGTTTCGACTATGGTCATAACACGCACTCCAGCGTGCCCGCCACCTATCGCATCGAGTCGAAGGAGAAACAGCCCGGGCGCTACATGGACATCACGGGCAACAAGGCTACGGCCTACGGTCTCATTGCCGCTGCCGAGAAAGCCGGGCTCCGACTTTATCTGGGCTCTTACCCCATCACGCCGGCTACCGACATCCTGCACGAGCTTTCCAAGCATAAGTCGTGTGGCGTCATCACTGTTCAGTGTGAAGACGAGATTAGCGGTGCTGCATCAGCCGTTGGCGCTTCGTTCGCCGGAGCACTGGCTGCCACCTCTACCTCTGGACCCGGCATCTGCCTGAAGTCGGAAGCCATCAACCTCGCCGTCATCGACGAGTTGCCGCTGGTCGTCATCGATGTGCAGCGTGGCGGTCCTTCTACCGGACTGCCCACGAAGTCTGAGCAGACAGACCTTCTGCAGGCGCTCTTCGGACGTAACGGCGAAAGCCCCATGCCCGTCATTGCTGCGTTGAGTCCTACTGACTGCTTCGATGCCGTCTATGAGGCTTCCAAGATAGCCTTGGAGCATCTTACGCCGGTCATCCTGCTCACCGATGCCTTTGTCGCCAATGGCTCGGCTGCCTGGAAGCTGCCAAAGATTGACGAGCTGCCAGCCATTCAGCCACACTATGCCACGCCTGACATGAAGGGCAACTACACACCCTACTTCCGCGACGAAGAGACGAAGGTGCGCTACTGGGCCATCCCCGGTCAGGAGGGCTATACTCACATCCTGGGCGGACTGGAGAAGGACGGTAAGACGGGAGCCATCAGCACCGACCCTGAAAATCATAACCTGATGTGTCACCTCCGCGCCGAAAAAGTGGCCAGGATTCCTGTGCCAGACCTTCAGGTAGAGGGCGACGCAGCATCGGCCGACCTGCTCATCGTGGGCTTCGGCTCTACTTACGGTCACCTGCATGCTGCCATGGACGAGCTGCGCCGGCAGGGCCACAAGGTGGCACTGGCACAGTTTAAGTACCTGAACCCCCTGCCCAAGAACACCAGCGAGGTGCTCTTGAGGTACAAGAAGGTCGTCGTGGCCGAGCAGAACCTCGGACAGCTGGCTGCCTGGCTGCGGGCCAGTGTCGATGGCTTCGTGCCCTGTCAGTTTAACGAGGTGAAGGGGCAGCCCTTCGTCGTCAGTGAGTTGGTAAAAGCATTTCAGGACATTTTAAAGAAGTAAAGCATTATGAGCGAATATACGTTTAACGATTATAAGAAAGGACAGCCTCGTTGGTGTCCGGGTTGTGGCGACCACTTCTTCCTGGCCTCGCTGCATAAAGCCATGGCCGAGGTAGGCGTGGCTCCTCACGATATGGCCGTCATTTCGGGCATTGGCTGCTCCAGCCGCCTGCCTTATTATGTCAATACCTATGCCATGCAGACCATTCATGGTCGTGCAGCTGCCATTGCCACGGGTGCCAAGGTTACCAATCCGAAACTCTGCATCTGGCAGGTCAGTGGCGACGGCGACGGACTGGCCATTGGCGGCAACCACTTCATCCACGCCATGCGCCGTAACATCGACCTGAACATGATTCTGCTGAACAACCGTATCTACGGGCTTACCAAGGGGCAGTACTCTCCCACCAGCCCCCGGGGCTTCGTCAGTAAGTCGAGTCCTTATGGCACGGTGGAGGATCCCTTCCGTCCTGCCGAACTCTGCTTTGGTGCGCGCGGCCACTTCTTTGCACGCTCCGTGGCTACCGATGCGCCTGAGACACAGGCCATTCTGAAAGCCGCCTACCTGCATAAGGGCGCCAGCGTCTGCGAGATTCTGCAGAACTGCGTCATCTTCAACGATGGTTGCCACGACAGCGTCTATAACAAGGAGGGACGTAAGAAGAATGCCATCTACGTGCGCCACGGCGAGAAACTCGTCTTCGGCGAGAATCAGGAGTTCGGGCTCGTACAGGAAGGCTTCGGCCTGAAGGTGGTCGAGATAGGCAAGGATGGCTATACGCTCGACGACGTGCTGGTACACGACGCTCACTGCGAAGACAACACCCTGCAGCTCAAGCTGGCCATGATGCAGAACGAAGACGGCTTCCCCATCGCCCTCGGCGTCATTCGTGACGTTCAGGCGCCTACCTACGATGAGGCCGTCAACCAGCAGATTCAGGACGTGTCGGCTCAGAAGAAGTACCATAACTTCACCGAGCTCCTGGAGACCAACGACATCTGGGAAGTCAAGTAATTTTTTCACCCGAAAGCCTATGGACCGGAGACAAGATAAGTACCGCTTGGAATTAACTAACGACGTGCAGCAGGTTCCACTGCTTAACACTTTCGTCGATGCCATATGCGATGAGGCAGGCGCCACCCCAGCGCTGACCATGCAGCTGAACCTCGCCATCGAGGAGGCTGTGGTCAACGTCATGAACTATGCCTACCCCAAGGGTACCAAAGGCGGCATCCTGTTGACAGCCCGTCTGTCCGACGACACGCTGACGTTCGTCATCTCCGACAAGGGCATTCCTTTCAATCCTACCCTGCAGAAACCTGCCGACACAACGCTCTCTGCCGAAGAGCGGCAAATCGGCGGGTTGGGCATTCATTTGGTCCGTCAGCTCATGGACACTGTAAGCTACGAGCGGCGTGACGACATGAACATTCTGACATTATCCAAGTTTATAAAATAAGAAACAAAACAAATATCGCAATGAAAACAACATTCAAAGAAGAAAATGGCAATTACGTCATGTATTTCGATGGGCGTCTCGACACTGCTGCTGCACCGCAGACAGAACGTGAAATGGAACCCCTCAAGGAGTGCGCCGGACACGACATCATCTTGGACTGCAATGACATGGAGTACATCTCGTCAAGCGGACTGCGCATCTTCCTGAACATCCTGAAGAATGCCAAGTCGAAAGGCAGCAAGGTTTTTATCCGCAACATCAACAACGAGTTGCGTAACGTCTTTGCTTTGACTGGTTTCACCAATCTCTTCGAGTTTATATGATTTCACTCAGCCCTCAGGCCGAGTTCATTGTCGAGGAGTACCGTGAACGAAAGCCCCAAATGGAAGCTTTGGCCCAGCGCGTCAATACCATGCTCAAGACGAAACTCAAGGAGCAGGGCGTCGAGCTTAATGCCATTGAGTGTCGTGTCAAAACTGAGCAGTCGCTCATTGGCAAACTCGAGCGCAAAGGCTATAAGTACTCGAGGTTAGACGATATCACTGACCTGGTGGGCATTAGGGTGGTCACCTTCTATACCGACGACGTTGACAAGGTGGCCGCCATAGCCAAGAACCTGTTCGACATTGACTGGAACAACTCCGTCGATAAGCGCAAGCAGCACGAAATGACCAGCTTCGGCTATAACTCGCTGCACTACATCTGCCACCTCAAGGAGGGCAGCATGGCCTTCGAGCTGCAGATGCGCACCGCCCTGCAGCATGTCTGGTCGGCCATCGAGCACGACATTGGCTATAAAGGCATTGTCAAACTGCCGGGTGAGTACCGTCGCCAGTTCAGTCGCCTGGCCGGCATGCTGGAACTGGCCGACGATGAATTCAGCCGACTGCGCATTAGCATGACCAACTACCGACGTCAGATTCAGGCGCTCGTCAAGTCGGGCAAGCTCAGCGAGGTGCCGCTTTCTACTGACTCCTTCCGCAGCTTCCTGGAGCATAAGCCCTTCCAGCGACTCAACCAGCGCATCGCCGCCGTCAACCAAGCCGAAATCTATCCGGCTTCGCTCTTAGCCTATTTGCCCGTCTTGCTCCTGCTGAAGTTTGAGACGCTGGCCGACGTGCAGCAACTCATTGACGAACACTCCGACGATGCCTACCAGCTGGCACTTGTCCAGCTGGCCGTGACCGACCTCGATATTCTCTCAGAGACCGTGGGTCTGCAGAACCTCTGCTATGTCTATGTGCTCAAGAGCGGCCTCGGAGTCCTGGGTCTGAAGGCCATCTTCGACACCCTTAACGGTGAGCAGGAAAGCAACGCCGTGTTGGCCGACATGCTCTACAAGCAGGCCGAAGAGCTGCCTTTCATGCTTAAATTAAAAAAGAATTAGTTGAGTAGCCTGCGGGCAAAGTAGCGACAGGGATACCACACACTCGCAAATCCTACGGCAATGACCGTCAGGAAGATGAGCACGATGTCCCAGGGATGCACGCTCACGGGGTAGGCATTCACCACAAACGATTCACTCGACGAGCCTAATGCCACCACGCCGTAGGTCTGCTGTATCCAGCAGAGCAGCAGCCCGAGCACAATGCCTATCATAGCGCCTGTCACGGCGATGAGCCTTCCCTCAAAGAGGAAGATGCGCGTTATCTGCTTGTCGCTGGCTCCTAAGTTGCGCAGTGTCACCACGTCGTCTTTCTTGTCTATGATGAGCATCGACAGACTGCCAATGATGTTGAACGAGGCCACAATCAGTATAAACGTCAAGAACAGGAATGCCATGAATTTCTCTATCTTCATGATTTTAAACGTGTCGTCCTGCTGCTCGTAGCGGTCCTGCACGGTGTAGCGGTCACCGCAGAGCTCCTTGATGTGGCTCTTCACCCTCTCAAAGTCGCTGCCGGGCTTCAGTCTCAGCTCTAAGGCCGAGAGCCTGTCGTCCAGTCCGAAGAGGCGCCGGGCAAAGTCAATGCTGGTCAGAATGTACTTTCCGTCGTACTTGGCCTGCCGTACGCAGAACAGTGCTCCCGGCGAGTACAGCTCGTCGGTGGTGAAACCCTGCGAGGGGTCGGCCATGTTCAGCTGACCTTCACGCACGGGGGCATAAATCTGCATGGTGCCCGGAAAGCTGTAGCCCATGCCTAACTGCTCGGCTATGCGGATGCCCACTATGCCGTAGTGCAGGTCGGCGGCGTGCAGCTGGTACTTCTCGCGGTTGTTAGCCACCAGTGTGTCGCCATCCTCCAGTATTTCCACAATGTGGGTCAGCTCGTCGAAGTTGTCTTCCACGCCCTTCACCGTCACCATGGCCTGGTGTTGGTTATAGACGGCCAGCGCCTGGTCTTCCACACTCTCCATGGCTACGGCCACTTCGGGCAGCTGTCTTATCTTCGTCAGAATGGGGTCGTCGGTGGCAGCCGTCTTGCCTTTGGCCGGCATGACCTTCAGCTGCGGGTCAAAGGCTGTAAAGAAGGAGGCTACCAAGTCGTGAAAACCGTTGAACACGCTCAGCGTCACCACCAAGGCCATGGTAGCCACGGCCACGCCAACAACGCTCACGCCACTGATGATGTTGATGGCGTGTGTCGATTTCTTCGAGAAGAGGTAGCGACGGGCTATGAAAAAGGGAAAGTTCATTTCTTCAGCAACTCGTCAATGCGCTCTATGTAGTCCAAGGAGTCGTCTATGAAGAAGCGCAGTTCCGGAATAATGCGCAGCTGGTAGCGCACGCGCGTTCCTAACTCGTAGCGTATCTGCTTCTCGTTGGCCGTGATGTTACGCAGCATCTGGTCGCCTTTCTCGCTCGGAAAAATGCTCAGGTAGGCGGTACACACGCTCAGGTCGGGCGATATCTTCACGCGCGTCACGCTGACCATCGTGCCGTGCATGCCGCGTGTCTGCTGCTGGAAGATGATGCTCAGCTCCTTCTGCAGCAGACGGGCTATTTTGTTCTGTCTTGTTTCTTGCATACTTTTATCTCCTTTGTCTTTCGGGGGACAAAGGTACAAAATAATTACGAAAAACACATGGCCTGTAGCCAATTATTTTTTCCTGATGAGTGTCAGGCCGTCGCGCAGGGGCAACATGACTTTCTCCACGCGGTCGTCGGCTTTCACGTAGTCGTTAAACGTCTCTATGCCCTGTGTCTGCTGGTCGCGGCTGTAGGCTGGGTCAACTACGTGGCCGTCCCACAGCGTGTTGTCGGCCACCAGGAAACCACCCGTTCTCACTACGCCGAGCGCCATTTCGTACGTCTCGCGGTAGGTTCGCTTGTCACCGTCTATGAAGGCCAGGTCGAACGTGATGCCCAGTTTCGGGGCTTCCTCGATGGCGTCGCCTATGATGAAGCTGATGCGGTCCGCCCATGGCGACCCTTCTATCCACGGTCGCGTAAAGTCTTCCTGCTCGTCGTTGATTTCGTAGGTGTATAGGTGGCCGCCGGGCTCCAGCCCTTCTGCCATCGAGAGGGCAGAGTAGCCACTGAACGTGCCTACCTCCAGGATGTTCTGAGGCCTTACCATCCTGACCAGCATCTTCAGCAGCCGCCCTTGCAGGTGGCCGCTCGCCATGCGCCCGTGCAGCAGGTGTATGTTCGTGGCACGCCAGAGCCTGTACAGGTAGTCTGGCTCCGGGTCTATGTGCTGCACGATGTACTCGTCCAGCGTCGTCATGCCTTCAGCAGGGCCTCCACGGCCAGTCGGTAGCTGTCCAGTCCGAAGCCACAGATGACGCCTCGGCAGGCACACGCAATGAGCGACTTGTGGCGAAACTCCTCGCGTTGGTGAACGTTCGATATGTGTACTTCTACCACCGGACTCTTCAGCGCCCGTATGCAGTCTTGCAGTGCCACGCTGGTGTGGGTGTAGGCACCGGCGTTCAGCACGATGCCGTCAGCCTCGAAGCCTACTTCCTGCAGCTTGTCGATGAGCTCGCCCTCCACGTTGCTCTGGTAGTAGCTGATTTCCACTTCCGGGTATTGTGCCTGTAGCTTCGGCAGGTATTCTTCGAACGACTGCCGCCCGTAGATGCCGGGTTCCCGGCGTCCCAGCAGGTTCAGGTTCGGACCATTGACAATCACTATTTTCTTCATCGTCTTGTATGTTTATGTTATGTTATATGATGTAATCTCGTACCTCGCACCTCGTACCTCGTACCTCGCACTCGCGCACCTCGTACCTCGCACCTCGCACCTCGCACCTAAAACTCCGTCGAGCTGTTGTCGTAAGTCGGAGTCACCTCCTCGGTGCCACCCTCGCCTTCGCCGTCACGTCCAGGCTTCTTCGTCGTCATGTTGCCGAAGTTCCACGTCACTTGCAGGTTCACGCCCGGACGCCGCCAGTTCTTCTGGTGTCGCCAGA
>DGTH01000047.1:0-5590 GCA_002393705.1 Prevotella sp. UBA4341
CAGCTCATTGCCTGCGGCCTCTACTTCCTTGCGAATACCTTCGACAGCTGCTGCTGCGAAAGGCTTCTCTGTTGCTACTAATACTTTCATGCTATTTTCGATTTACTAATTTCGATTGATTAGCGGTCGGTTAATGATTTGCGGATTTCCAAAACAATTAAAGTGTAAATCGAAAATCCGTAAATCGAAAATATAACAAGATGAACTACGAAGAACTCATAGAGTCCAGAGCCGCAAAGAAAGACCTGGGCATACGGCTACCCATCGGACTTTACAACCGCCGACAGGTAGAGGGCAAATACTACAACATCATAGACATAGACAGCGAGCTGAACAACAACGTGAAGTTTGCTGAAGGACTGAAAGCCGAGTGTGCGCGTAATGCGGAGTTGAAGCACAAGAACCTGATGCACTTCGACGCACAGCAGCGCGACGGCGAAATCAAGGTGCTGCGCTTAGAGTCGGGCAACTACCAGACGCTCGAACAGCTGCTGCACGACCATCCGGCCATCGTGGCCGACAGGAAGTTTGTGGACTCCCTGATAAGCCAGCTGCTCGACGTGACAGAATACCTGCACGGCCAGAACGTCTGGCACGTATGCTACGCGCCCCGCAACATCTTTGTACGCAAGGGCGACAATGCGCCGCTGCTGCTCACCCACGGCTCCTTCTACATGGGCATGTCCGAACGCATGCTGCTCTATAAAGGCATGGAGGACTTTGTGGCCCCCGAGGTAAGCATCGGCAGCGACGTGGATGGGCGTTGCGACTTCTACTCGTTAGGCAAGCTCATGGAGTGGCTCTTCCAGATGGGCGACATGCCCTACGAATATAAAAAGGTCATGCAGCGCTGCCTCTGCGAAAAGCCCGAGGAGCGATACCAGACGGCCGACGAGCTGCGCAAGGCCCTAAGGACCAAACGCGAAACCCGCAAGTCGGTGCTGGCGCTGGTGGCTGCCGTAGTCATCGCCCTGCTGCTGATAGGACTGTACTTTGAACTGATGCCCGAGACGGTCAACGTCGATTATGTTAAACCGGCTCCCCGCCAGGCCACCGACGACCTATTAGAAGACGGCTTCGACCCTGCCGAACTGGGGGTGGTGAGCGGCGACACGCTCATCATGACCGCCGAGGAGCGCCGTAACCAGGCGGAGTACGAGGCAAAGGCTGAGCAGATATTCCGTAAGCGCTATACGGCCGAAGCCGACCGCGTGCTCTCGAAGATATACAACAACGAGCACATGAGCAGCAGCGAGAAGCAGTTTATGTCCCAGATGTCGAGTGTCAACGAGGAGCTGCTCCGCCTGCAGGAGGAGTTAGGCAGCGAGGCCGGCCTCAGCTCTGCCCGCAGTCAGCTTATTGCCTCCGAAATAGTGGAGACGCTGACCGAGCAGAAGAAGAAGGGCCTGAAGTACTATGGCGTACAGAAGTAGATGAAACATTAAATATTAAACATAAAGATAACAATGAGAAGCAGAACAGCAAATTGGTATGAGACCGCCATCCGCTACGACAAGACCATGGAGGATGGCATGACAAAGAAAGTAATTGAGTACTACGTGGTAGATGCGCTGAGCTTTGGCGAGGCCGAAGAAACCATCACAGAGGAGATGTCGGCCTACATCAGCGGCGAGTTTGAGGTAAAGAACATCACGCCGGCTGCCTACCACGAGATATTCTTCAGCGAGAACGACAACGACGACCGCTGGTACAAGGCCAAGCTCCAGTTCATCACCATCGACGAGAAGACCGAGAAGGAGAAACGCTCCAGCGTGAGCTACCTGGTGCAGGCCGCCACGCTGAACGGTGCCGTGAAGAACATCGACGAGGTAATGGGCGGCACGATGATTGACTACGTCATCTCCAACATCAGCGAAACGAAGTTCATGGATGTCTTTGAGCACCAGGCCAAGACCAAGCAGGACGACAAACCGGAGTTTGAGCAGTAATGGACTACGACGTTAAAGGAAATCTTCGAAAGGTGCTCTCTGACCTGCCAGAAGGCGTGCGCTTAGTGGCCATCAGCAAGTATCACCCTAATGAGTACATAGAGGCCGCCTACGCTGAGGGCCAGCGCCTCTTCGGCGAGAGCCACGAGCAGGAGCTGCGTCTGAAGGTGGAGTCGCTGCCGGGGGACATTGAGTGGCACTTCATTGGCCACCTGCAGACCAACAAGGTGAAGTATATCGCACCTTACATTTCGATGGTGGAGGCAGTCGATTCGCTGAAACTGCTCCGCGAGATTGACAAGCAGGCTGCCAAGCAGGGGCGTACCATCAAGGTGCTGCTGGAGCTGCACATAGCCGAAGAAGAAACCAAGTACGGGCTGACGCTCGACGACTGCCGCCAACTGCTGGCGGGGGGCGAGTGGCGCAGCCTGCAGCACGTGCAGATATGCGGGCTGATGATGATGGCATCCAACGTGGATGACGAAGAGCAGATACGTCAGGAGATGATGACGGCCCGTCGGTTCTTTGACGAGGTGAAAGCGCAGTACTTTGCCCAGGACGAGGCTTTCTGCGAACGCTCCTGGGGCATGAGCCACGACTACCGCATCGCCGTAGAGTGCGGCAGCACCATGGTACGCGTAGGCACCGCCATCTTCGGCCCACGCATCTACTGACGGCCTACTCTGACTTGAAGACGTATTGTCCGCGCTTCATCGTGCCCCAATGTATGGCATGACGCGGACAATGGTGATAACAGGCAAGACAATTCGTACACCGTCCGTTGTGCATCCACTCGGGCGGTGTACCTTTTATGTCATCGACAGGACACAGCTTCCCGCACAGCCCGCAGCCGATGCAGGCCTTCTCATCGACCCAGAACTTCGCGTCGGTGATGAGGTGCTTGACGTAGTAGCCGCCAAGCACGTAGGAGTAAGTACGCGGTATGGCTCCCTTCACCAGCTCATGCACGCCGCGCCGCCGGTTCTTCACCACCTCGCAGATGTGCTCCATGCGCTGTGTCGCCTGGCGTATCTTCTCGCGTTCCTTTTCCTTGGTGTCCAGATGTAGAAACGAGAAGCACACGTTCGACTCAGGCATCACCACGGCAAACGTGCTGTCTAACCACAGGCCCTTGGCCTCTAAGTCCTTGCGGAGAATGGACATCAGTTCGCCCATGTTGTCGCCGCAGGTGGTCAAGGCGTAGATGTAGGTGGAGGGCTGGACGTTGAACGTGATTTGCCTGATGAATTCGCGCACCAGCGTAGGGGGCTGCCATCCGTGGGTAGGAAAGCAGAAGCCGAGGCGTTCGCCTTCGGCAATGTTGATGCTTTTCATGCCTTTCTTGATGGCATCGGGAATATAGACGAGTTCCTCGCCCGTTGCCTGGGCCAGCGTCTGCGCTGCCCACTTGGTGTTGCCTGTTCCTGAAAAATAAAGTATCATGGGGGCAAAGGTACGAATAAACGAGAGAAATGCAAAAGAAAAGCTTGGCTTTTCAAGAAAATTTTGTACTTTTGTACCCACTTATGATACAAGAATACCAAGTTAGGGTTCAACCCCACATAGCAGCCAACGAGCAGAACCTTCGGCACTATCTGGCCGAGGAGTATGGTTTCGACGAACGTACGCTCACTGCCGTCCGTACACTCAAGCGGAGCATAGACGCCCGTCGGCCCACCATTTTTGTCAACCTGAAGCTGCGGGCCTACATCAACGAACAACCCGAGGACGACATCTTCCAACGCACCTTCTACCCCGACGTCAGCCAGCGTCCGCAGGTCATCGTCGTGGGGGCAGGCCCTGGCGGACTCTTTGCGGCCCTGCGCCTCATAGAGTTAGGGTTTCGTCCAGTAGTCATCGAGCGTGGCAAGGACGTGCACGAACGCAAGAAGGACCTGGCTCTTATCCGACAAAACCAGCAGGTCGATCCCGAGAGCAACTACTGCTTCGGCGAGGGTGGGGCAGGAGCCTACAGCGACGGCAAGCTCTATACGCGCAGCAAGAAGCGAGGCGACACGGAAAAGATTCTCAACGTCTTCTGCCAGCACGGCGCCTCGACGGCCATTCTGGCTGATGCGCACCCGCACATCGGCACCGACCGACTGCCGCGCGTCATTGAGAACATGCGCAACACCATCCTGCGCTCGGGTGGCGAGGTGCACTTTCAGACCAAGATGACCCGCCTCATCTTTGATGCTGATAGGACAGTAGTTGGCGTAGAGACACTCTCAACGCTCAACGCTCAACGCTCAACCCTCAACGCTCAACGCTTCATGGGACCCGTCATCCTGGCTACGGGCCACTCCGCACGCGACGTCTATCGCTACCTGGCCGGGGAACACATAGAACTCGAAGCCAAAGGCATCGCCGTGGGCGTGCGACTGGAGCACCCCTCGCTACTCATAGACCAAATACAGTATCACTCAAAGCAAGGTCGCGGAAAGTACTTGCCAGCAGCGGAATACAGCTTTGTGACTCAGGCCTATGGACGTGGGGTCTATAGCTTCTGCATGTGTCCGGGTGGTTTTGTCATACCTGCTGCCACTGACCGCGAGCAGATAGTGGTCAACGGCATGTCGCCCGCTAACCGGGCCGGCAAATGGTCTAACTCGGGCATGGTGGTCGAGGTGCGTCCTGACGACGTGGAGGGTACTGACGCTTTGCGAATCATGCACTTTCAGGAACAGATGGAACGCGACTGCTGGCAGCAAGGCAACCGGCGCCAGACAGCTCCCGCCCAGCGCATGGCCGACTTCGTCAAAGGCCGGCTCAGCTACGACCTTCCCCGTTCCAGCTATGCGCCCGGGCTGATTTCGTCGCCGCTGCATTTCTGGCTTCCCAAGATGGTTACCTCACGGCTGCAGGCGGGCTTCAAGACCTTCGGCCGCCAGGCTCACGGTTTCCTTACCAACGAAGCCGTCTTGATAGCCGTCGAGACCAGGACGTCCAGCCCTGTACGCATCAGCCGCAATATCGAAACGATGATGCATGTGCGCATAGAAGGCCTCTTCCCGTGTGGTGAGGGGGCCGGCTATGCCGGAGGCATCGTTTCGGCAGGTGTCGATGGTGAACGCTGTGCGGAGCGTTGCGCCGAGTACCTACAGGCTCTTTAGGAATTCTTCGGCACGTTGCAGGTCGGCTGGAGTGTCAATGCCCACCGTCTCCGTGTCGGTATGGCCTACGCGGATGCGGTAGCCATTCTCTAACCACCTCAGCTGCTCCAAGCTCTCTGCCAGCTCTAAGGGTGACTGCGGCAGCTGCGTAATCTCGCGGAGCACTTCGCGCCGGTAGGCATACATACCCAAGTGTTTCAGGTAGGGGTAGTGCAGCAGCCACTCCTGCTGCTCCTTTCCGCGCACATGGGGAATGACCGAACGGCTGAAGTAGAGGGCGAAGCCCCTGCGGTCGCAGACAATCTTCGGCGAGTTGGGGTTCATGACGGCCTCCATGCTCTCGAAGGGTTTCCCCAGCGTGCCAATCTGCGTCTCCTCGTCATCGAAGAGGCGGCAGAGCGTCTCTATCTGCTCCGGTTGCACGAAAGGCTCGTCGCCCTGAATGTTGATGATGACATCGGGGGTGGTTGGGTGGTGGGTGATGGCTGTTGGGTGGTGGGTGATGGGTGATGGGTGATGGGGGTTGGG
>DGTH01000047.1:5667-9055 GCA_002393705.1 Prevotella sp. UBA4341
TGGGGGTTGGGTGATGGGTGATGGGTGATGATTTCTACAGCTTCCTCTATGCGGTCGGTACCGCTCTTGTGGTCGCTGCGCGTCATGACGGCACAACCCCCGAAATCGTTGACAACCTGAAAAATACGCTCGTCGTCGGTAGCCACATAGACGTCGGCTATCACCTTCTTCGCCTGCTCATAGACGCGCTCTACGACGGGCTTGCCTCCCAGCATGGCCAGCGGCTTGCCGGGGAAGCGCGTAGAGGCGTAGCGTGCAGGTATAATAGCAATAAACTTCATAATAAATACTAAATTTTCGGCAAAGGTATAAAAAATTATGAATTATGAATTACGAATTATGAATTATTTTCTACCTTTGTGAAGTTAAACAGCATTTTGAGCATGAAGACAAGACATATTATAACCACCATATTATTAACAATCCCCCTGATAGCCGGTGCGCAGAAAATTACCCTTGGCACCTGCGAGACGCACGACGGAGGACAATACAACGGCGAAATGGAGGGCGGCAAGCCCAACGGCAAGGGTAAGACGGTGTTTCCTGACGGAAACGTTTATGAGGGCGACTACTTCAAGGGTCTTCGTCACGGTGTCGGCGTGTTTACCTTCTTCGACGGCGAGCGCTACGACGGAGCCTGGTACAAGGACCACCAGCACGGAACGGGCACCTACTACTTCCTGAACAACAACAAGTACGTGGGCGAGTGGTACATTGACGTACAGCAGGGCCACGGCATCATGTACTACTACAACGGCGACATATACGACGGCCAGTGGGAGAACGACCGCCGCCACGGCCAAGGCAAATACACCTTCACCAACGGTGCTTACTACGAGGGCCAATGGCTTAACGACATGAAGAGCGGACAGGGCAAGTACCTCTGGCCCGACGGCTCGTCCTACGAGGGCGAGTGGTTGGAGAACCAGCGCAACGGTCGCGGCACCTTCCGCTATGCCGACGGCGACGTCTATGTAGGCCAGTGGAAGTCCGACCTGCAGCACGGCAAGGGTATCTACAAGTTTCAGAACGGCGACATCTACGAGGGCGAATACGTAGAAGGTGCACGCACGGGCATGGGCATCTTCACCTATGCCAACGGCGATAAATACACAGGCCAGTTCCTGGCAGGCGACAAGTCGGGCCAAGGCACCATCGTCTTCAAGAACGGCAACACCTATACCGGCCAATGGCAGCACGACAAGCCCAACGGCCACGGCAAGCTGACCACCAAGAGCGGCGACGTCTTCGAGGGTGACTTCCGCGACGGCAACATCGACGGCGAAGGCGTGGCACGCTATGCCGACGGCTCGAAGTTCAAGGGAACCTTCAAGAACGGACGGCGCAACGGGCCGGCCATCGAGGAGGACAAGGACGGGCGCCGATTCGAGGGCAACTACGTCGATGACCGACGTGACGGACGCTACATTGAGCGCGACCGTAATGGCAACATCGTCGAGCATGGCACCTACATTCGCGGCCGTAAGAAGAAAGACTGACAAAACTCTTAAAAACTCAAGTTTATATAACGCTTATGATTATTGACACCTTAGATCATCTGAGCGACTACGTGGCCATGAACCCGTTGTTCGCCAAGGTTGTTGACTTCCTGAAGTCGAACGACCTCAACAAGCTGGAGGCTGGCAAGCATGAAATTGTCGGAAAAGACCTCTTTGTAAACATCACCACGGCAAAAGGCAAGGCTCCCGACGAGGCCGTGCTGGAGACCCACGTCAAGATGATTGACATCCAGATACCGCTCTCCGGCGACGAGACTTACGGCTACACGCCTGCCAGGAACTTGCCCGACGAACCCTATAATGCTGAGAAGGACATCACCAAGTTTGGCGACCTGGGGGCCGAGAGCTACATTACCTGCCACCCCGGCATGTTCGCCATCTTCTTCCCGCAGGACGGTCATGCACCCTGCATTTCCTACGAACCCGAAATAAAGAAAGCGATTTTTAAAGTTAAAGCATAGCAACATGGCAACGACAAAAAAGACAACAACGAAACCCAAGAAGACCGCCGCCAAGAAGGTGGTGGCAGAGGAAAACCCGCATATCGGCCTGGTACGTAACGACCCCTGGCTGGAGCCCTTCGAGGGAGCCATTCGCGGCCGTCACGACCACGCCCTCTGGAAGATTGGCCAGCTGACGCAGAACGGCAAGAAGAAACTCTCCGACTTTGCCACCGGCCACCTTTACTTCGGACTGCACAAGCTGACGCGCGGCTGGGTGTTCCGCGAGTGGGCACCTAACGCCACCGATATTTACCTCATTGGCGACTTCAACAACTGGCAGGAGGACGAGAAATACCGCTGCAAGCGCATAGAGGGCACAGGCAACTGGGAGCTGAAACTCTCCGAGAAAGCCCTGAAGCACGGCCAGCTCTACAAGATGAAGGTCAAGTGGAACGGCGGCGAGGGCGAGCGTATTCCGGCCTGGTGCCGCCGCGTGGTACAGGACGACCAGACCAAGATATTCTCGGCTCAGGTGTGGAATCCGGAGAAGCCCTACGAGTGGAAGAAGAAGAACTTCAAGCCCAAGAAGGACCCGCTGCTCATCTACGAGTGCCACGTCGGCATGGCTCAGGATGCTGAGAAGGTAGGCACCTACAAGGAGTTTACCGAGAACGTGCTGCCGCGCGTCAAGAAGGACGGCTACAACGCCATTCAGGTCATGGCCATCCAGGAACATCCCTACTACGGCTCCTTCGGCTACCACGTCAGCAGTTTCTTTGCTCCCTCCAGCCGCTTCGGCACCCCCGAGGAGCTGAAGGAGATGATTGACACGGCCCACAAGCTGGGCATCGCCGTCATCATGGACATCGTACACTCACACGCCGTGAAAAACGAAGTAGAGGGCCTGGGCAACCTCTGTGGCGACCCCAACCAGTTCTTCTACCCCGGCGACCGCCACGAACACCCGGCCTGGGACTCGCTCTGCTTCGACTACGGCAAGGACGACGTCATCCACTTCCTGCTCTCTAACTGCAAGTACTGGATTGAGGAGTTCCACTTCGACGGCTTCCGCTTCGACGGTGTTACCTCGATGCTCTACTACTCGCACGGACTGGGCGAGGCCTTCGGCGGCTACGGTGACTACTTCAACGGCCACGAGGACGACAACGCCATCTGCTACCTCACGCTGGCCAACTGCCTCATCCACGAGGTGAACCCCAACGCCATCACCATAGCCGAGGAGGTCAGCGGCATGCCCGGACTGGCAGCACCCTTCGAGGACGGCGGCTACGGCTTCGACTACCGCATGGCGATGAACATTCCCGACTACTGGATAAAGACTATAAAAGAGGTACGCGACGAGGACATCAACGTGACCTCCATCTTCTGGGAGGTGAAGAACCGCCGCCCCGACGAGAAGACCAT
>DGTH01000047.1:9152-9331 GCA_002393705.1 Prevotella sp. UBA4341
TTGGTGGGTGACAAGACCATTATTTTCCGTCTTATCGATGCCGACATGTACTGGCACTTCGCCAAGAATGCCATCAACGACCTGGTCCAGCGCGGCATAGCCCTGCACAAGATGATACGCCTCGTGACGGCCGGTGCCATCAACGGAGGCTATCTCAACTTCATGGGCAACGAGTTCGG
>DGTH01000111.1:0-330 GCA_002393705.1 Prevotella sp. UBA4341
GCGAGTCAGCCATGCCGAAGTCGTAGGGTGGGAAGATGAACTTATTGGTCCAGCCGTCATACTCCTCAAGGAGTCCGTCAGTGCCTACGGCAGTCTCCGTAGCACGGGCGGTGCTGACGCCAACTGCACAGATGTGGTGGCCGGTCTGCTTGGCTTCATTGACCACGTCGCAAGCCTCGCGGTTGATGATCATCTGTTCAGAGCTCATCTTGTGCTTGGTCAGGTCTTCCACTTCAATGCTCTCAAAGTTGCCCAAGCTGCAATGTACAGTGATAAAGGCAAAGTTGACACCCCGTATCTCTAAACGCTTCAGCATTTCGCGGCTGAAGT
>DGTH01000111.1:442-568 GCA_002393705.1 Prevotella sp. UBA4341
CTGGAAGTTCTCCATGTCGTCCGGCGTGGCCTCGCGTCTGTCAATGATGTAACGGGGCAGCGGGGCAGAACCCAGGGCATAGAGCTCGCGCTTAAACTCAGCGTGCGGACAGTCGTAGAGGAAACG
>DGTH01000111.1:650-3184 GCA_002393705.1 Prevotella sp. UBA4341
GTGGTATTGTCGATGACCTCTGCCACCATGGGGCCGTCGTCGTCGAAGAAGAGCTTGTTGCCGATGCGAATCTTGCGGGCGGGCTCAACCAGCACGTCCCACAGGCGGAGTTCCTCGTTGAGTTCGCGCAGCAAGAACACTTCTATCTTGGCGTCGGTCTTTTCCTTGGTGCCAAACAGGCGGGCAGGAAACACCTTGGTATCGTTGAACACAAAGGTGTCGCCCTCGTCGAAGTAGTTGACCACATCACGGAACATGAGCGGCTCCTCTGTATCCTTTCCGTCAGCATCTTTCTTAAACAGGTCGATGGTCTGACTCTTACGGTGGACAATCATCAGGCGGCATTCGTCGCGCCGATAAATCTTATCGACCGTTCCGTCTTCGTTTTCGAAGGCTCGGAAAGGAGGTTCGAGGGCCACGAGCTCGTCGGGCAGTCTGAATTTAAATTGCGATAACTTCATCTATTGTATTTTCGATTTACTGATTTTCGATTTTCGATTTACCTGTTTTCGATTTTCGATTTACTGATTTTCGATTTTCGATTTACCTGTTTTCGATTTTCGATTTACTGATTTTCGATTTTCGATTTACCTATTGCGTCTTCCACCTCCTGCTGCTCCAGCCATGCAGGAAAGTCGTCAAGCTTGATGCAGTCTTCGATGCGGACGTCGCCCGACTGCGTACGGCAAAGTGCCGTCAGGTAGGCACCGCTTCCCAAGGCGCGCCCTATGTCGCGGGCCAGCGAGCGGATATAGGTTCCCTTGCCACACACCACGCGTAGGCTCAAAAGCATCTTCTCGGTGTCGAAGCCCGTAACTTCTATCTCATCGACATGCACCGTCTTGGGCTTCAGCTCCACAGCCTGCCCCTTGCGCTTCAGGTCGTAGGCGCGGTCGCCGTTAATTTTGCAAGCACTGTACGACGGGGGCACCTGCTCTATATCGCCGACGAAACGGGTAAGCACACGGTCTATCAGCTCGCGGCTAATGTGGTCCGTCGAGTAGTGGGCGTTGACCTCGTGCTCCATGTCGTAGCTCGGGGTGGTGGCCCCTAACTGTAGTGTGGCGGTATATTCCTTGATGTGCTGCTGCAGGCGTTCTATGTCTTTGGTCTTCTTACCCGTACAGAGAATGAGCACTCCAGTGGCCAGCGGGTCGAGCGTGCCGGCGTGGCCAATCTTTACCCGCCTCACGCCTATGCGGCGCGACAGCCTGGTGCGGACAAAAGCCAGCGCTCCAAACGATGTCATGCGGTAGGGCTTGTTGATGTATATGAATGCTCCTTCTGTAAAGTTCATTAGTCAACCATTACAAGTGAGTGTCCTGTCAGTAAAAGCACGATGATGATGCCGCCGACAATGATACGATAGATACCGAAGGCCTTGAAGCCGTACTTCGTGAGAAACGCCACAAACCACTTCATGGCCAGCAGCGCTACGATGAAGGCTACCACGCAGCCCAGAATGAGCATCATGATGTTGTGAGTAGTGGCCCAGGCAGCGTCCTCCTTCAAGAGGTCAAGCAGGTCAAGCAGCGTGGCACCGGCCATGGTGGGTACGGCAAGAAAGAACGAGAACTCGGCTGCACGCTTGCGCGTCAGCCCCTGTGCCATGCCGCCCACAATGGTTGCCATGGAACGCGACACCCCGGGGATGACCGATATGCACTGATAAAGACCAATGAAGAAGGCCCGCTTCTCAGTCAGTTTGTTGGTGTCTGAGCCCTTGTTGAACAAACGGTCGCAGAACAGCATGAAGATGCCGCCCAAGACCAACATGACGGCTACAACCTCTACGCTGTCCAACAGCCAGTCGAGCAGTCCTGACTTCTTGGCTAACAAGCCGATAACCACCGCAGGCAGCACGCCCACCAATAGGAGCCAATAGAAGCGGTAACGATGCTTGAGTCGCCCGAACAACGAGCTGCCTATGGGAGCCGGCGTGTGGTCAAACTGAAAGAAGCGCTTCCAGTAAAGGCATACTACCGAGAGAATGGCCCCAAACTGAATGATGAACGTAAAGGCATGGACAAAGGGGTCGCCTTGAGGTATGCCCAGCAGGTTCTGCGTTATAATCATGTGGCCTGTAGAGGATACGGGCAGAAACTCCGTCAGTCCCTCTACAATAGCTATAATAATTGTTTCCAACCAGGTCATGCGGTCACGTCCTCCTTTTTATCCTGTTGTGTGTCTTTCGGCTTACGCATAATAGCATAAATCATTGAAACGAAGCCGACGAAACACACCACGGGGGCCACCTTGATGCGCATCGTACTGAAAATATCGGGGTTGTACGCCTCGGCCGTCGAGCCACTACCGCTCATAAGCAGAAAGCCTGCCACCACCACCACCATGCCAACGGCCAGCAGAATGAAGTTGATGCGGTCAAACGCGAAATCTCTTTCAGAGCCCCCTAAGTTAGGGGGTTGGGGGTCTGAACGACCCACTTTTATTATCTTCAAATCCTTCATATCTTCTTTTATTTTGTTCAGAGCCCCAACCTCCTCGCTCAGCTTTGCCGCTTGGCTTGTCCAAGA
>DGTH01000118.1:0-6104 GCA_002393705.1 Prevotella sp. UBA4341
TTGCCCTTCCCGCCGTGGCACAACGTCATACCACCGACCTGCGCCAGTGGCAGTTCTCACGCGACACCCAGACCTGGCAACAGGTCGCCATACCCCACGACTGGGCCATCAGCGGGCCTTTCGATAAGAAGTGGGACCTGCAGATGGTGGCCATCGAGCAGAATGGTGAGACCGAAGCCACCGAGAAGAGCGGACGTAGCGGAGCACTGCCTTGGATAGGCGAGGGACACTATCGTACCACCGTTACCCTACAGAACCTTCCGGCCCACGCCGAACTCGTCTTCGACGGTGCCATGAGCGAACCCACCGTGAAGGTCAATGGGCGCAAGGCCGGCTATTGGGCTTACGGCTACAATGCCTTCCGGCTCGACGTCACGTCTTTTCTGCAGGCAGGCCAGAACACCATCGAGGTTGACTTGAAGAACGTGGAGGAGAGTTCACGCTGGTATCCCGGCGGTGGACTCTATCGCCCGGTAGAACTTGTTACTACGTCACAGACTCATATCGACACGTGGCAGACCTTCGCGCGTACATTGTCTATAAGTAATGGTAAAGCGACCGTATGCATCTCGGCCAAGGTCAGCAATCCGCAGCCTGGCCAGCAGCTTCAGCTCACGCTGGCCGCTCCCGACGGCCGCGTGCTCAAGCAGCAGCAGGTGGCTGTTCAGCCACAGGGCGACGTGGTCTATGTCGTCGAGATAGAACGCCCGCAGCTGTGGACCCCCGAGACGCCGTCGCTCTATACTGCCCGACTCTCGTTGTCTGGTATGGACGAGACTGTGACACGCTTCGGCATACGCACCGTCACCGTGTCGAAGGAGGGTGGCTTCCAGCTGAACGGCATCTCACGCAAACTGAAAGGCGTCTGCCTGCACCACGACTTAGGCCCCTTGGGGGCTGCCATCAACAAAGCAGCGCTCATTCGCCAGATAGAAACCATGAAGGCGATGGGGGCCGACGCCATCCGCACGGCTCACAACATGCCGAGCCAGTGGCAGATGGACATCTGCGACTCTTTGGGCATGATGGTCATGGCCGAGTCGTTCGACATGTGGCTCTACCCCAAGTGCAAGAACGGCTATGCCCGTTTCTTCAAGGAGTGGGCCGACCGCGACATCGAGAACCTTGTACTTCGCAACCGCAACCACCCCAGCATCGTCATGTGGAGCATTGGCAACGAGATACCCGAACAATGGAGCGACGAAGGCCGCGAGATAGCCCGTCACCTGCAGGACATCTGCCACAGCTTGGACCCCACGCGCCCTGTCACGCAGGGCATGGACCGTGCCGAAGATGCACTCAAGAGCGGCTTCGCCCAGGTCATGGACGTGCCGGGCTTCAACTACCGCGTCTATAAGTACGAGCGTAACCTGAGCCAGCTGCCTAAAGGCTTCCTGCTTGGCAGCGAGACCGCCTCTACCGTCAGCTCGCGTGGCGTCTATAAGTTCCCCGTCGTGCTGACCGACAATTCCCAGTTTGCCTCGTATTCGCCCAACTACGACCCGACGGCACTTTCGCGTGCCGACGGACAGTGCTCCAGCTACGACGTGGAGTGGTGCTCGTGGTCGAACCTGCCCGACGACGACTGGGTGTGGCAGGACGACCGGCCGTGGGTCATCGGTGAGTTTGTCTGGACGGGTTACGACTACTTGGGCGAGCCTACGCCCTACGACGAGTACTGGCCCAGCCGCAGCAGCTATTTCGGCATCTGCGACCTGGCTGGTCTGCCCAAGGACCGCTACTACCTGTATCGCAGTCGGTGGAACACCCGCGAGCACACCCTCCACATGCTGCCCCACTGGACGTGGCCCGGACGCGAAGGAGAGGTGACGCCTGTCTATGTCTATACCGACTATCCTGAAGCAGAGCTCTTCGTCAACGGCAAGAGTCAGGGGCGCAGAAAGAAACAACCAGGCAGCGCACTGCCTACCTCTACAGAACCCTCTACCCAGGACATGGGGCGACTGGACCGTTATCGTCTGCGCTGGAACGACGTGCGCTACGAGCCCGGCACCATCGAGGTCGTAGCCTACGACGCTGAAGGCCGCGAGGCTGCCCGCTCGCGTCAGGTGACAGCCGGAGAGCCCGCGCAGATTGTCATGCAGGCCGACCGCATGCAGCTCAAGGCCGACGGCGACGACATGGCCTTCGTTACCGTCTCACTGGCCGATGCTGGCGGTATCTTCTGCCCCACGGCTACCGACCAGCTCTCGTTCAGCGTCTCCGGTGCCGGCACCTTCCAGGCCGCTTGTAATGGTGATGCCACGAGCCTTGAGCCGTTCACCGAGCCGCAGATGAAGCTCTTCAGCGGTCAGCTCGTCGTCATTGTACGTGCCGCAAAGTCGGCTGGCGACATCACCCTGACCGTTACCGATGCTGCCAGAGGACTCTCTAAGAGTCTGACAATAAAGGCTCAGTGATGAATCGAAATTGCCCTATGCATATTTGCCGAAGTATCGCCGGTGTTGTCATGTTGCTGCTGTTGCCCCTAACAGTAGCTCAAGCACAAGAGGAGGAGCGCACTATAGCTCCTCCGCAACTGACGGCGGCTAAGCCGCCGTCGTACGCCGCACTGGCCAGCGACTCGCTGCGTCTGAGCATAGACCCGGTTTTCAACGTGCCTTCCCAGACCCGCGAGATGCCCTCGCAACGCGTGGGTTACGATATTCCTGCCTCGCGTCAGAGTGCGGGCGTGCTACCTTTGTGGAAGGGTGGGGCAGTAGCGGTCTATGGGGCTAACGACCACATGCCGGGCCTCGTGGACATCAGCACCGGACGTCTGGCTTTGCACCAGGACTTTGGCCGCTTTCACCTGACGCTCTCCGCCAATGCCAATAAGTACTGGCTGCCCATGCAGAGTGTGCTCACCTCGCAGTACGGACTGGGCGGCCATCTTAGTTTCGATGTCAGTGAGAGCGTGTCGCTTCACGCCTTTGGCAATTACTATTTTACTGACCTGCGTACGTCGCCTGCCGTCAGTCCTTATGCCTACAGCACGTCCTTCGGTGGCTATGCTGACATACGCTTCAGTGACCACTGGGGGGCCAACCTGGGTGCACAGAGCTACGTGAACCCCTTGAATGGCCGTTGGCAGACGGAACCCATTGTTACACCTTATTATAAGTTTGACAATGGTGCGAAAATCGAGCTTCCGCTGGGTCCCCTCATCAGGCAAGCCATTTGGGGCCAGCCTTCCATCGACACCCCTCCCATGCCTATGATGATGCGACCATTCCCGTGACTTTCCGTCAAAAAAAAAGGTTTTTCTTTGTTTTGTTCTCGCTAAATCGTAACTTTGCACCGACTAACCGAAAAAAGAATACAACGACATGACAGAAGATACAGTAACGATTAACCGTGAATCCATGCTCCCCGTGGGTACGCGGCTGCAGGGCGGCAAGTACCGCATAGACCGCTACCTTTCGTCGGGAGGCTTCGGCAATACCTACGTGGCCACGAACACCGAGTTCGAGGAGCAGGTAGCCATCAAGGAGTTCTTCATGCGCGGCGTCAGCGAGCGCCAGGGCGACTCCGTCACCGTCAGCGTGAGCAACAAGGACAACGTCACGCAGTTCTCGGCCCAGAAGGAGAAGTTCCGCAAGGAGGCTCGCCGCCTGCGCAAGCTGCGCAACCCGCACATCGTGGCCGTCCACGACCTCTTCGAGGAGAACGGCACGGCCTACTACGAGATGGACCTCATCAAGGGCGAGTCGCTCTCGGAACGGCTGAAGCGTACGGGCCTGCCGCTCGCAGAGCAGGAGGCACTGCACGTTCTCGACCAAGTGCTCGATGCCTTGCAGGTGGTGCACGCCCAGGGCCTTTACCACCTCGACCTGAAGCCCGCCAACATCATGGTTGACGGGCAGGGTAGGGCATTGCTCATCGACTTCGGAGCCTCCAAGCAGATGTCGCAAAACGACGGCTACAGCGTCAGCACCTCGTCGGCCCTGGCCTTCACGCCCGGCTATGCACCCCTGGAGCAGACCGAGCAGAACCTGAAGGCCTTTGGCCCCTGGACCGACCTCTACGCCCTTGGTGCTACGCTCTACAAGCTGCTCACCAACCAGACACCCCCGTCGGCCAGCGAAATCCTAATGATGGCCACGCCCTTGCCGTTTCCCACCCCCGTCAGCGCCAAGACGCAGCAGCTCATCAATTGGCTGATGAAGCCCCGCCTCGACGAACGTCCGCAGAGCGTGGCCGACGTCCGGCATTTCCTGACAGGTTCTCAGTCGGCAGATGAGTCAACGCAAATCGTTAAGGAAGACTCTGTATCGGAGGAAACGGAACTGATTGAGAAGCCTCAGCCTCAACCCAAGCCTCAGCCCAAGCCTCAGCCCAAACCGCAGCCGGTCTATGAGCCGCAACCGTCGTCGGGTAGCAGTAAGATGTGGATAGGCATCGGTGTCGGCATTGCTGCCGCCGTCGTGGCTGCCATTGTGGTGACGCTATTCCTACTGAAAGGCCCGTCGATAGTGAATGCCCCCGCCGACAACATTGAGCAGACGACAGTCAGGCAGGTAACCAACCAGTCGTTTACTTCGCCCGTCAAGGACGGCATGGGTACCTACACGTACACCGGATCGGTTGACAGTCAGGAACGCCCGGATGGGACGGGTAAGGCTGTGTTCTCCAATGGCGACAGCTACGAAGGTCCTTTCAAGCAGGGGGTAATGGAGGGCGTGAATGCTCGCTATATCTTCAAGTCAGGTGACCTCTTTGAAGGCGAGATGCGTAACGACCAGTTCTTCAACGGCACCTATACTACGGCCGATGGCAGCTACTTTAAAGGAACTTTCTCTAAGGGTCAGCCCGAGCAAGGGACGTGGTATGACAAGAGTGGAAAGACAATAACGAATATTTAGTTTGAAAGCATGATGAAGGATAAGGAAATGGATTATAAGATACAGTACATCGTATTATGTATCAGTGAGTTTGCCCGTCAGAACAAGCTGACAGGAAAACAGGCATTCGCCTATCTTAACCGTTATGAAGGGCTGGCCTTCCTGGATGAATGTTACGAGGCTGAACATACCCTCTCTTTGCAAGATGCCATAGACGACATGACAGTTATATGTAAACGTAACGGTGGGAGGATTGGCGTATGATATTATATCATGGGACAAACGTTGAATTTGACCGAATAGACCTTCGGCAAAGTAAGGCGAATAAGGATTTCGGCCAGGGCTTTTATCTGACGGATATTGAAAGGCAAGCCTTAGAGATGGCTCAGAGACGTGTCCGTATTGCAGGGGATGGCTCTCCAACCATACTCAGATATGAGTTCGACGAACGGCTATTGGAAAGTGGGGAGTTGAAGGTGCTTCGGTTTAATGAACCAAGTCGTGAATGGGCATTGTTTATATTGAACAACAGAATGGCCAGCGATTCTGGATTCAAGCATGATTATGATGTCGTCATAGGTCCTGTCGCTGACGACGGCGTGGTGTTTCAACTCAACCTTTTCCTTAATCATGCGATTTCTGAAGATCAGTTGGTTGAGCAGCTTACGTACAGAAGACTGAACACGCAATATTTCTTTGGAACAGAACGGGCAATATCTAAACTTCACAAGCTATGACATTCGAAGCACAACAGTTAATAGACAATATTGTAAAGGAAATGGCCAAAAGGTTGATGCGTGACAAAAATCTCACGCTGCGCGATGCACTGCAGACAGTGTATTACTCGCAGCTATACGAGAAGTTGACCGATCTTTCAACCGGACTGTATTATCAGAGCCCACTCTACAATTATGAATACCTTTTGCACGAAATGGAGTATGGCAAGATAGTATAGGTAGTACAATGAACACTCGAGAGAGTTCCGTGGGTACGAGAACAATCTGACGAAGGTCAGCTACGACATATTGGAGCTGCTGCTGCACCTACGAGCGTTTAAGTGGATGCCACGGGCACGATTTGTTTCTTTGAAGGCCCCTCGGTCTATAAAGGAAAAAACATGTTCAAAAGCTTGCATTTCCGCCAAAAATGTTGTACCTTTGCAACTAATCCATCTTTGGTCATAAAGAAGTAAAAAAACAAAGGGTTTGTAGGTTTTAAGGTTTTCAGCGGGCGTTCAAATACTTTTCAGCGGACGCTCAA
>DGTH01000118.1:6187-12685 GCA_002393705.1 Prevotella sp. UBA4341
CGGGAAACTACCCGTTTCCCTGCCGTAAACCACCAGTTTTCTGGGGCTAAACTCCCCGTTTGTTATGGGGGGTGTGCCTGTTCTACCGTCACAGTCTTTCAGCGTCATCTGTTCGGCCTCTGTTCATCGGCATTTGTCGCTCGGCGGCTGAACAAGGTCCAACGAGCATGAAAAGCCAAGGCGGAGACCTAAAAAACTTTACCGTATGTAACATCGGGAGTACACATTGTACACTTTTTTTACACCAAGATTACACCATCATGTTACATGACGTAAAGTTTTTCTGAAGGAAATGGTTGATTATCAGTATGATAGCTTGCTGAACTTTTACTTAACTTTCGCTTAACTCTTTTTCTTGATTTTCCTTGCCCGTTTCGGAAATAATCTTTATCTTTGCGGCGCGAACGTATTGCACCATGAGTGTGTTTAACAACTAAGAGATATAGAATAATGAGAAAGGCATTGATTTTCATGTTGCTGGCTTTTGCCTCGTTAAGCGGCCACGCACAGGTGAACCCGAAGGCGGGTTACATCATTACGAACGAGAACGACACGGTGTATGGTACCATAGACTACCGGACCAACATGCGCAACGCTGAAGTGTGCAACTTCAAGGCCGAGGGGTCTGCTTCATATAAGGAATACCGTCCGGGCGACATCAGCGGCTACAGGCTGTCGGAAAACGGCATATACTACGTTACGCGGACCTTCCCAATAGGCGGGGAAGAGAAAACGGTCTTCGCCGAATTCATGATTCAGGGCGGCATCAGCTTGTATCATTATCAGGAATATAGCACAGACTATTATTTCCTGGTAGATGCGGACGGGCAGATTGCTCCCATCTGTGAGACGCACAACCTTTACCTGGCAACGGAAGACCGCCGTCAGGCTCAGCAGGAAAAGATGCTGAGGGCGAGCCAGATGCTCATGCAAAGCCAGAAGGCGCAGCGGCAGCTGTGGGAGATGTCGGAAGTGAAGCCGAAGGAGCTGACACGCCTGACGCGCGAATACAACATGGAGTACTGTACGGAGGCAGGCGAATGTGTGACTTTTCAGTATGACAGCAAGGTAACCACCAGCATGAATGTGCGTCTTCGTGTAGAGGCCGGCCTGGGCCTGCTTCGGATGGTGATGACGCCCCACGAGACTGTTGAAGATATGGACCTGACAGGAACGGCCCCCGTCGTAGGTGTAGGGGCGGACATTCTCTTTCCGCGTTTCAGCAAGAGTTTAGTAGTGCAGGCCATGCTTTACTACAGTCCGAACAAGGCAGACGGCCAGAGCACAGCTTATGGATTAGCGCAGAGTCGTAAAATGGAGTTCCACGACCTTAGCCTGCAGTTAGGAGGCTTATATCGCTTCATGCCGGAGCGTCGTTTCACGCCGATTGTCCGTGGTGGCCTTTCGCTGAACTACCTGTTTGGCTATAAGACGGAGAACATGAATGGCTACTATGGTAATTCCGCGAAGTTTATCGGAACGAACACGGTGAGCGCAGGTTTCTATGTAGGTGCAGGAGCTGAAGTCGGCGTGGGCACGCATCGCGTAGCCTTGACAGCCAATTACATTTACAGGAATTTCGTACACTTTGATTTCAATGCCCCGCTGTTTGTCTTCAACCTTGGGTTTGTACTGTAGAGCGAAGCCACTCTTTGCGTTCCGTCTCGGCCATTTTCTCGATGGCATAGCGTAGCGTGGTGCGCGACATCTGGTGGACATGCTGGCGGAGAAAGTCGCGCAGCAGGTCCATCGACACACGCTTTCCCATTTCGCGCAGCATCCAGCCCACGGCCTTGTGCATCAGGTCGTGCGGGTGGTTCAGGTGTATCTCGGCATAGCGCAGGCACCACGAGGGGTCGCCCTGCTGAGAGGTTTTCCAGGTGCACACCATGCTCATGCGCTGCTCCCAGAGGCAGGGACTTTGGGCCAGGCGGTCGAGCAAGTCGCGCTTGAAATGGGTATAGAGGGCGGCCTTTTGGCCCGTTTCATCGCCAAGAAGCGTGGGCAAGAGGAGCCAATGGCCTAAAAGCTTGTGCACGGAGAGGTCGACCAGATCCCAGTTGTTGGCCTGGCGCGCATACTCCAGATAGAGCGAGAGGATGGCGTCGCGGGCCTGAATGGCGGGCAGATGGTTTTCAAGCCGCTTGGTGGCCAGCCGCTCAAACCGGGCCACCAGAATGAGGAAACCGCACAGGCGCACCTCGTGCCATCGGCACAGCAGCAATTCGGGCACCTCGGCAAGGGGAAAATCGCGCGGCAGCTGAGCCACCACCTGGCGCGTCTGTGGCACTTTCAGGCCCAGAAACTCGTCGCCATGGCCATACTGGCCGGGGGCCGTCTTGAAGAAACGCATCAACACTTCGCGCTGCACCTCATTGCGCTGCGACTCCATGTAGCTGATAATCTGGTTTGCCGTAGTCATGTCATTCTGTCATTTTGAGGGTCGTTTGATGGGGAAATAGCGGCCATAGGTGAGCATGCGCCATAGCCACTCCAAAGGTCCGAACAGGAAGAAGCGCAGCCAGACAAGGCTACAAACCGTTTGAACGACAAAACAAGCCAGGGTTGTCATCTCGGCGTGGACAAAGCCAAACGAGGTGCCAAGGCCAAGGCCAAGGCCATAGAAAAGCGCTACGCCCAGGAGCGACTGCGAGATGTAGTTGGAGAGCGCCATGCGGCCGGGCGCTGCCAGCCAGCGGAACAGCACAAGATGCTGATGGCGGCGGAAGAGCATGGCCAGCTGACGGTCGGTGAAACCCACAAACAAAGTGAGCAACAGTCCGCCTACGGCGTAGAGCAGCAATATGTCGCCACTCCAGATGAACATCAGATGCAGAAACCCAATGACCATGAGCAAAAGCATGCGCCGAACGAATAGCCGACGGCCATGACGGGCCAGGATGAGAGAGAAGCCCACACCGAAGAGCAGGGAGAAAATGGTATAGAACTTTCCGTCGACCAGCAGATATTGCACGAAACGCGCCACACGGTCTACGGCAGCCGTAGGCATGGCTGCCTGTTCGGCGGGCGAGAGAAAAGACCAAAGTGCAAACTCGGGGAAGTTGGCAAGGGCTATGCCAATGAGAGAAAAACCACGCAAGAGGTCGAGTATCTGATAGCGCTGCTTCTCAGTGGTAGGCCCTGTCATTTTGTTCATCATGGACTCCTTTTTGCTGCAAAGATAGCACATTTGCCATTAAAAACATCACCCCATTGCAGAAAAAGGCCTCTTTTTATTGCAATGGGGCAGAATGTAAGTGCCTTGATTGGGCATGACGGGAAGCCTATTAGGACGTGGGCAGAGGATAATACCGGATGATGACGGCTATATCTATTCTTTATTGGCAGAATAGTTGAATGGATGGAGAAAATTCTTTATATTTGCACAAACAAATGTGCTAAAGGAAAATGAAGAGAAAACAACCATCTTCGTTAGAAGATCTCATGCTGAGCATGGGAGCAGAGTATTTGTTGAATACGGCTAATATTCTGCAGTTCAACGAGCAGGAAGAGATGAGCAAAATGAAGACCTATGAAATGCGTCGCTATCTTGTTCGGAAGATTTTGGATAACCCCGTTCAGGTGCTCAACCACTTGTCGGAAGAAGACTACTTCATCATGGAACAACTCATAGATACTGGCAGCGGAATGTGTTTATACGGCGAAATGACAGGGTCCATCCCTCCGGCAGTAACATTGGGACTCATTGGCTGCGAAGAAGACATGAAAGAAAAAAAGAACAAATTCTTCATGACTGAAGACCTGAGCAAAGCACTGGAGCCCCACATCGGCAAGGCGAAGAAAAACGTTGACAATCGTTTCCGTCTGCATTACGAAACCATCATCTTGGGTCTGCTGAATCTCTATGGATGCTGCAAAGAGAGTGAACTGAAAGCACAACTCAAAAGGCTGTTGCAGCAGACAGACGACGGCAGCGGAGTTCTGGATAGGATGATGTCGCAGTCGGCTGCCGTGCAACTGTGCTGCTACGAAGTGGAAGACGAAGAGAAATGGTGGTTTGCATCGCCTTTTGCCCACATCGACCAGATTCTCGAAGAGCGCCAGCTGCACCCCGAATTGGCGGCATTGAAACCGTTCGACTTAGAAACGGTCATGAATGCAGGATTATCGCCAATCCCCATCATTCCCAACAACGAAAAAGACAGATTAGCGGATTTCCTGATGGAGAACAGTTCTTTGGATAAACTTGATGTAGACTGTTTACAACACACCATCTGGCTACTTGCACAGCTCCTTCAGAACAAAGAAGAAGTGATGGAGCACATAGAAAGGCTCGTGGATAATTGGGACGATGCAAAACCCATCATTGACGACTATCTGAATAAGACGCCACAATGGAGGCTGAGGGGCTACAGCACGGATGAACTTTGCTCGAAAGACGGCCAGCTGAAGCCCAGAAGAAAGACAAAGACAAACAAGAAGAAGAAGGAAGAAGCCCAAGACGCTGCCAGCGACAAGATTCTCGACATTTTCGAAGAACTCCAGAAAAAGGCTGGCCAACTGGACAACGAGCAGAAGGAAAGGCTGAGAGACATCCTCTCGGGCAAGACCGACTGGAACGACATGATGAATGAGCAATTCTATCGCTACCATAGACCCGACTACAGCAAGAAAGGAGCTCGACTGGCCCTGTGGCTGGCTCCCTTCTGGAATGTGGAGCACGACGATAACAAATTGTCGCTCTGCGGATTTGTGGATGAAGACGGGGGCGAACTCTCCCAGCCCCAAAAGAAAGAAGACCTGAGAAACTATCTCTACCTGCTCTTTGAGTATTTCGACAAAGAAGCTTACAAGAACGAATGGCAGCTTTATGGGCCTCTTTGGCTCATGGAGAAATATGACATGGAACACAGCCTCGACGTGGTGCTGGAAGTATTGAGGCAGGATGCCCATTTCCTGGCAACTTACGTGGAGGGCGTAGAGCAGTTTATGGTGGCCGTGGTCTACCAGCTGGGCCACAAGCAGCTCAACATGCTGGAGGGTATGCTCTATGAAGACGGACTCATACCCACCATCAAACCTATCGTTTTCTGTGCTTTGGCACTGACAGCCATCAGACAACCGCAACAGCGGATGAAGGCGATGGCCATCATAAACAAATACCTCAACCATTGTCTCACAATATGCCAGCAGGGAGCCAGTCCGGCCAACATAGAACAGTATGCCCACATCCTGGCAACGGCTCATCTGCATGAAGCCATGCCCCTGCTGAAGAAGCTGTTTGAGGAGATTGACGTCCCATGCGTTGAATACGATGGAATCGATGATTTTGAGAGAATCATGAACGATGAAAGCGAGCCTTTCCTCATCAGCCATGACAAGCTGAACGACTACCTGCTCGACCTGAAAGACGAGGTGGATGCCAATGACTATCGCTTGATGCCCTATGGCGACTTCGGGATAGGCGATGAACAAGACGAAGACAAGCAGCTGCCAGAGGAAGAAATATACGACAACTCCACAATGTGCAGTCGCTACACGGTGAGGATGGAGCTGCTTGATGCGCCCGAGATGGTGGAGCGCACACTGCAAGTGCCCTCCAACATCTACCTTGATGCGTTTGCCAACCTCATCATGATAGCCTTCGGACGTAAGGACTGCACCGAGCACTACACGTTTGTGACAAAAGACGACTCCTACAACGACATTGATGCCGAACTCTACACATTGGCCGAAGTCGTAAAAAAGAAAGGCAACACGGCATCTTTCAACATTCTGAAAGCGGGCAAGCCTGCCTGGCGACACGCCATCCTGCTCGAACGATCGGGCACGTATAGCGATAAAACCACGAATTACATTCAGCTCATCGACGGACATGGCACCTACCCCAACCGCTCTACAAGAACGATGGCCGACCACGTCAAGCTGTTTGAAGCAGGAAAAGTGAGACTGCCGAACTTTAAGAAAATCAGAAACAACTTGCTCGAGTATGAGCTCGATCACCAACAACCCGAATAAGAAACGATGGACAAAGAAACCAAAGAGCTGCTCTCGAAATTACAGTGCAACGAAATAGAAACAGTTATCTTCAAAGAAATACAACACGTGGCGGCATATGCCAACACACGCGACGACTATGCACGAGTGGCGCGGGGACTGCACCTGCTCAGCAAGACGTGCGAAAAGGGACAACTGGATGCCCGCCGGCTGGCAGCAAAGATTCTTCGCGACAATCCGCGGAAACCGGCCTACAGAGAGGAAATAGAACATTATGAATACTAAATAAACACATGCCTACACCCCCATATAAAGACTACGCCGACTCCATGGATGCCGAGGAGGCACAGACCTTCCGCAGGGCTGTGCTCAACATTGTTGCGCAGATTCCGGCAGGCAGCGTCACCACCTACGGCACCATCGCCCTTCTGGCAGGATGGCCCAGCCATGCGCGGATGGTGGGCCGCACACTGCGCTACACCCCCGAGGCGGCCGCCCTACCCTGCCACCGCGTGGTGAACGCCTCCGGGCGGCCGGCAG
>DGTH01000134.1:0-7772 GCA_002393705.1 Prevotella sp. UBA4341
CTTGGCCTTCCACGAGCCGAAATACTTGTCGATGATGCGGATAACCTTATCGGGGTCGAAATCGCCCGACATACAAATGGCGGTGTTGTTGGGCACGTACCACTTATTAAAGTAAGCCTTGATGTTGGTAATGGAGGGGTTCTTCAGGTGCTCCTGCGTACCGATGACGCTCTGCTGTCCGTACGGATGGCTGGGGAAGAGCTTGGCCAGCAGTGCCTCGTACATCTTACGGGCATCGCGGGTGAGGTTGATGTTCTTCTCCTCATAGACAGCCTCCAACTCGGTGTGGAAGCCACGAATAACCATGTTCTGGAAACGGTCTGACTGAATCTTCGCCCAGTTCTCCACCTCATTTGACGGAATATCCTCCGTATAGCAGGTGACATCGTTTGAAGTATAGGCATTCGTACCTTCTGCGCCTATGGCCGACATCAGCTTGTCATACTCATTGGGGATGAAGTACTGTGCAGCCAGCTGGCTCACGGAGTCAATCTCGTGGTAGGCCTGCTTGCGCGCTGCCGGGTCGGTCAGCTTACGGTAGGCCTCGAAGCGCTGCTCAATCTCGTTAAGCAACGGAGCCTCAGCCACGGGGTCGTTGGTGCCAAACTGTCTCGTACCTTTGAACATGAGGTGTTCCAGATAGTGCGCCAGACCTGTCGTCTCTGCCGGGTCGTTCTTTCCGCCCGTACGGACAGCGATATACGTCTGTATGCGCGGCTGTTCCTTATAGACGCTCAGATAGACTTTCAAGCCGTTAGCTAAAGTGTAGATACGAGACTGCATGGGGTCACCAGCCACCGTCTCGTACTTGTACTGCTGTGCACTTACGGTTAAAGGTAAAAAGGTAAAAAGGTAAAAAGGTAAAAACTTTACCCAACCAAAAATCTTCTTCATATGTTCTTTTATGTTTTAATAATCGTTAAAATACAACTTGGTACGAATCGAGGTGCGAGGTGCTCATCTTCGAGATACGAGGTACGAGGTGCGAGGTGCGAGAAATGCTACGTGGCAGAGGAGGGCGTGCAAGGTAATCTCGTACCTCGTACCTCGCACCTCGTA
This sequence comes from Prevotella sp. UBA4341, assembly GCA_002393705.1. Taxonomy (GTDB): domain Bacteria; phylum Bacteroidota; class Bacteroidia; order Bacteroidales; family Bacteroidaceae; genus Prevotella. The sequence continues at coordinate 1,060 of DGTH01000134.1, forward strand.
CCTCGAAAACACCCCACTCTCTGGGAGAGGTGCGAGGTGCAAGGCTTTTCAGTTCTCATAATCCACCTCGTGGTCGAGTTTCGAGAGGAAGTCTTCATAGACATCCTGCTCTACGTCGCCCATGGAGAACTCCTTCTCGGCATCCTTCCGGATTTCGGCTATCCAGGCACGACGGGCATAAACGTAGTCCTGACGTATGCGTTCCACGTCGGCAGGCGTTAGCTGCTCCAGATGGTAGTAGTCCAGTATAAGCTGGTACGACCATGCCCAACGGTATTCGCTGTAGTGGTCGTTAATGTAGGCAAAGCGGTCGAGCAGTTCCTGAATATTGTCTATCTTGCCATTCTTTATGTCTTCAATGATGCGCAGCTCTTCGCTCTCGGGCATGAGCAGCCCGCTCAGATCGACCCACCGGCCTTTACCCACAGCGTCAGGTGCCGGCGGCAGGGGGCAGCCCTCCTGGTCTTGCTCCTTCTGGGCACGCTTCAGAACGGCCCCCATGTAGATACGCAAGGCAATGTCGTAATACTTCAAGCCCTTACGCAGCGAAGAGGCGTTGATAACGTACTCGTGGAAGTTGTAGCTCGACACATTGTCACCCGAAGCCTGACGCAGGCTCTCCAGAATCTTAATGCCCTCCATGATTTCACCCACGGTGAAAGGTGAGAGCCAATCGAAGTTGATGATAGACTTCTTCGACTGCTTGGAGCGCTTGTCACGCTTTGGCCATTTCTTAATGTCACGGTAGAGCCCCACGGTCGTGATGTTACGTCCTGGCACGATGTACATGGTCTCACCGTAAGCCATCAGGTACGAGAAGGGCAAGTTGCGCATATCAGGGTGATTCATCAGTTTGCCGAAGCAGACGGAGAAGGCTCCTATCGTGGCCGGCATCAGCACGTAGGCTCCCGAGGCCGTCTTCGTGCCACGCTCCAGCGTACCGTAATGCAGGGGTCCCATCTTGTAGGCGTGGTTCGAGAAGTTCGTGTTCGAACCGGCATTGTAGAACGAGAACTGTCCGCCAATGAGCAGGCTTGACTTGTGGTGGCTGGCCGAGAAGGGTCCGCAGAATGCGGCACAGGCCTCGCCGTTGGCCATGTACGAGTTGGCAAAGAAGAGGCTGGCCTCCGCCGTGAAGCCGTTGGTAATCTGGCAGGCCTCGCCCACGAAGCAGTCCTGCATCTTCACGGAGTTGTTGATGGAGCAGCCGTCGCAAATGATGGAGTTCTCACAAATGACACCCGTACCTATATATACCGAAGCGTCGCGCGACGACATGATGGTACACTCCTGCAGGCGGGCCGCACCGTTCACCTCGCAGTCGCCCACAATGACCGTATTGGTAATGTCTTTCGTATTGACTATCTTGACGTTGTTGCCAATGAGCCCGCGCTCAGGGCGTTCCACGCGCAGCTCGTCCTCAATAAGCTGTTGGAGTCGCTGCTTGAGCACCTTGTCCTGAGCGTGCTTCACCATGAATGCCGCCAACTGCGAGTTCAAGTCACGGAAAATGACCACGTTTCCGTCGCCCATCTCGTTGAGTACTGAGATGGTTGAACCTTCGCCGAAGGTAGCATCGTCAGTCGTTTCGAGGGTCGATATATTAGAGATGTAGCAGTCGTTGCCAATGGAGTAGTTATTGATGTAGTTGCCCACCTTCTCAATGAGGCAGTCGTTACCTACTGTCACGTTACGCAGCGTGCAGTCGTTGATGCCAGAGTGTTTGAAGAAGCCTTTAGTCACCTCCACCTGCTTCTCAAACTCCCCCAGGCGAATGTCACCATAGAACATGACACGATGAAAGTTATAAGGTTTAAAGCCTTCGGCTACTAAGACGCGCTGCCAGTCCTCTGCCCAGCACACATTGTTCTCAAGAATCTCAATTTCAGTTTGTGTTAGTTGTCTGTAAGTCTCCATAATTCAAAAGGTATTTTGTGTAACTCGGGGGGCAAAGGTACAATAATTTAATGAAGAATGAAGAATGAAGAATGAAGAATTTACAGGCTCCATCAACTTCTTTAACTTTTTTTGGCTTACTGAGTCTTTTACTTTTTTACTTTTTTCTTTTTTACTTTTTTACTTTTTCTTATCTTTGCACCCGATTTTTAATTAACAACACATTCAATTAAGATTATGAGAGTAATTATTGAACCAGACTACCAACGAATGTCGCAGTGGGCGGCAGAGCATGTTATCCGCCGAATTAACGAAGCTAACCCTACTCCCGAGAAACCTTTTGTACTGGGTCTCCCAACCGGTTCTTCACCCGAGGGGATGTACGCCTGCCTTGTAAAAGCAAACAAAGAAGGACGCGTTTCGTTCAAGCACGTCCTGACCTTCAACATGGACGAATATGTCGGGCTGCCCGAAGAACACCCCGAGAGCTACCACTCGTTTATGGCCCGCAACCTCTTCAACCACATTGACTGTCCGAAGGAGAACATTCATATCCTTAACGGCAACGCTGCCGACCTGGAGACCGAGTGCCGGCACTACGAGGAAATGATTCAGGAGGCCGGAGGCATTGACCTCTTCCTCGGAGGCATAGGCCCCGACGGCCACATTGCCTTCAACGAGCCCTACTCCAGCCTGACCAGCCGCACCCGTGTCAAGACGCTGACCACCGACACCATCATTGCCAACTCGCGCTTCTTTGGGGGCGACGTGAACAAAGTGCCCAAGCTGGCCCTGACCGTTGGCGTAGGCACCGTCATGGATGCCAAGGAGGTCATGATTCTGGTCAACGGCCACCATAAGGCACGTGCCCTGAAAGCTGCCATCGAGGGAGCTGTCAGTCACGAGTGGACCATCTCTGCCCTGCAGACGCACCAGCACGGCATCATCGTCTGCGACGAGCCTGCCACTGACGAACTGAAGGTTGGAACCTACAAATACTTCAAGGACATAGAAAAGGACAACCTGCTTTGATAAGTAGTATTTATTATTCGAGCTACGAGGTACGAGAATCGTTTTGTTTCTCGTACCTCTTTCGTCTAAGTTTGTTGAATGGAATTCAGAACAATCGTTGACATACCACGGTCTGAGTGGCAGATAGAACCACACGACGAGGTGCTCTTCGTGGGCTCGTGCTTTGCCGACAGCATAGGCCGCCGCTTCCAGCAGGAACAGTTTCCCACCATGGTCAACCCCTTTGGCACCATGTATAACCCCGCCAGCGTACTGCACACCATAGAACGCCTCCCCCAAACCATCTGTCAAGGAGGAAGAAAGGCTCCCCGCGTGGCCTTTATCACCCTCGGGACGAACCATGTCTATATAGACCGCCAGACGGGGCAGATAGTCGATAACTGCCAGAAGCGCCCCCCCGCCGAGTTCCGCGAGGAGCTGCTCAGCGTGGAGCAGTGTGCCGACTACCTGCAGCAAGCCGTCAGCCGCCTGCGCACCTACAACCCTAACGTACAGGTGGTGCTGACGGTCAGCCCCATACGCTACCGCAAGTACGGCTACCACGAGAGCCAGCTCTCGAAAGCTACGTTGCTCATGGCCGTAGAGAAAGTCATCCGCACTTCTCTCAATTCTCAACTCTCAATTCTCAATTCTCAACCCTCAACCCTCAACTATTTCCCTGCTTACGAAATCCTGATGGACGAGCTGCGCGACTACCGCTTCTATGCTGCTGACATGCTGCACCCTTCCGACCTGGCAGTTGATTTTATCTGGCAGCGGCTGGTGGAAACCTACTTCAGTCAGCGTGCCAAGGAGTGGCTCAATGACTGGCGGCCCGTAAAGCAGGCCCTGATGCACCGGCCTTTCAATGCCGATAGCAATGAATATCGGGCGTTCATGGATAAAACTATGTTAAAAGTGGAAGCGTTACGGAAAAAATATTCTACCTTTGCATTCCTAAAAAATAACCTATCAATAGATAATCAGTAAACAGTAACGTTTGTCAAGGTGAAATACTCTATAGAAAAGATTGCGACGCTCATTGGAGCGCGCCGCGTCGGCACAGCCGATGCACAGATTAACTGGCTGCTCACTGACAGCCGCTCGCTTTGCTTTCCAGAAGAAACATTGTTTTTTGCGCTTAAGACTACCCGGGGCGATGGCCATCGGTACATTGAAGAATTGTATCGGCGCGGAGTAAGAAACTTTGTGGTGGCCATGGAAATCGAAAATCGAAAATCGGTAAATAGTAAATACCCCCACGCCAACTTCCTCGTCGTCCCCTCGCCCTTGGCTGCATTGCAGCGTCTGGCCGAGCGTCATCGCGACGAGTTCAATATTCCTGTAGTAGGCATTACGGGCAGTAACGGAAAGACCATGGTCAAGGAGTGGCTCTACCAGGTGCTGTCGCCGCAAATGACGGTAACCCGCTCGCCAAAGAGCTACAACTCGCAGATTGGCGTGCCGCTCAGCGTATGGCTGATGAACGAACATACCGATGTGGCCCTCATCGAGGCCGGCATTAGCCAGCCCGGCGAAATGTCGTCGCTGGCCGACATCATCCAGCCCACCATCGGCGTGCTCACCAGCATCGGAGCTCCCCATCAGGAGAACTTCCGCTCCATGGAAGAGAAGTGTATGGAGAAACTGCAGCTGTTTCGTGACGCCAAGGCCATCATCTACAATGCCGACGACGACCTTGTCAGCCGCTGCATACGCCGCTCCGGCTTCAAAGCAGAGCGCATAGGCTGGCACAAGGAGCTGACAAACGGGGGAGTCAAACTGACGCTTAACACTTCTTCTTCCTCCCTGCTCCTTCCTCCCTGCTCGAATAAGGCCAGCATTGAGTGCTCGTTGGCCGTGGCTGCCACAGCACTCTATCTGGGCGTCAAGCCCAACGAGCTCCGTGAGCGCATGGAACACCTCGAACCAGTGGCCATGCGCTTGGAGGTAAAGGAAGGTCAGCACGGCTGTACGCTCATCAACGACTCCTACAACTCCGACATCAACTCACTTGACATTGCGCTCGACTTCATGCAAAGAAGAAGGAGCCTCCCCCACCCCCCCTCCCAAGGAGGGGGAACAAAGAATACGCTTATACTAAGCGATATACAGCAGAGCGGACTGTCACAGGAAGAACTCTATAGCGAGGTCAACGACCTGTGTCTGAAGCGTGGCATCGACAAGCTCATCGGTATAGGCCCCTGCATCAGCAGCCAGCATTCCCTCTTCATGGTGAGCGAAAAATCCTTCTTCGCTACTACCGAAGACTTCCTAAATAGCCAGGCCTTCCGTGAGTTGCACGACGAGGTCATCCTCATCAAGGGCGCACGCCCCTTCGGTTTCGACCGCATTACGGAGCTGCTGGAGCAGAAGGTGCACGAGACCATCCTTGAGGTCGATCTGAATGCTTTGGTGAACAACCTGAACCACTACCGCTCGTTCCTCAAGCCCGAGACCAAGCTGGTCTGCATGGTGAAGGCAGATGCCTACGGAGCCGGAGCCGTAGAGGTGGCCAAGACGCTGCAGGACCACCGGGTTGACTACTTGGCCGTGGCCGTGGCCGACGAGGGCGTGGAGCTGCGCCGCCACGGCATTACGCAGAACATCATGGTCATGAACCCCGAGATGACAGCCTTCAAGACCATGTTCGACTACGACCTGGAGCCAGAGGTCTATTCCTTCCGCCTGCTCGACGCCCTTGTCCGCGCCGCCGGCAAGGAGGGCATTACCGGGTGGCCCGTTCACATCAAGCTCGACACGGGCATGCACCGTCTGGGCTTCAATGCCAACCACGACGAGGAGATAGCCGAGCTCATACGGCGGCTGAAGAGCCAGACCGCCGTCATTCCGCGCTCCGTGTTCTCCCACTTCGTGGGCAGCGACAGCATTGACTTCGACAACTTCTCGCGCCTGCAGTTCGAGCGTTTCGACCGTGCCAGCCGGCAGCTGCAGGCAGCCTTCGACCACAAGATTCTGCGCCACATGGACAACTCGGCGGGCATAGAGCACTTCCCCGAGCGCCAACTCGACATGTGCCGCCTCGGCATCGGCCTTTATGGCTATGACCCCATGGGTCCTAACTTAGGGGGCTTATGCCCCGTCAGCACCCTCAAGACCACCATCCTGCAGCTGCGCCAAGTGCCGAAGGACGAGACGGTGGGCTACTCAAGACGAGGCGTCCTGACGCGCGACTCCCTCATTGCCGCCATCCCCATAGGCTATGCCGACGGACTGAACCGCCACCTGGGGTGCGGAGCAGGCTACTGCCTGGTTCACGGGAAGCCGGCTCCCTACGTAGGCAACATCTGCATGGACGTGGCCATGATCGACGTGACCGACATTCCCGACGTCAGCGAAGGCGACCAGGTGGAAATCTTTGGCCGCTCGCTGCCCGCCACCGTGCTGAGCGACGTGCTCCAGACCATTCCCTACGAGGTGCTCACCTCAGTAAGCAGCCGCGTCAAGAAAGTCTATTTCCAGGATTAAAGTAAACGTTTTCATAAAAAACTCAGCAGAATGCGTAAGGAAATATAAAAAATATTCGTACCTTTGCAAGCAACTACTAAAACAAGAAAGAAAAATGAGTGCTGTACAAACAACCAAAATGACCAACTACCGTTGGGTTATCTGCGCGATGTTGTTCTTTGCAACAACCGTCAACTACATGGACCGTCAGGTACTCTCGCTGACGTGGAAAGACTTCATAGCCCCCGAGTTCCACTGGACCGACGAGAACTACGGTGTCATTACCTCCGTGTTCTCCATCCTCTATGCCATTTTCTGCCTCTTTGCCGGTAAGTTCA
>DGTH01000134.1:7825-10890 GCA_002393705.1 Prevotella sp. UBA4341
GGTAAGTTCATCGACTGGATGGGCACCAAGCGGGGCTACCTCTGGGCCATCTTCGTGTGGTCGCTCGGCGCCTGCCTGCACGCCCTGTGCGGCTGGGTCACCATGCAGATTGAGGGCATTCAGGGCGTAGAGGCGCTGAAGGCCGTCGAGGCTGGCAGCATGACTGCCCTCTCCATTGCCACCGTCAGTGTCTATCTCTTCCTGTTCTGCCGCTCGGTGCTCGCCTTGGGCGAGGCCGGCAACTTCCCTGCCGCCATCAAGGTGACAGCCGAGTACTTCCCCAAGAAAGACCGTGCCTTCGCCACCTCGCTCTTCAACGCCGGAGCCTCCGTCGGCGCACTGGCAGCCCCCGTCAGCATTCCGCCCCTGGCCGAGGCCTTCGGCTGGGAGATGGCCTTCATCATCATCGGTGCCCTCGGCTTCGTCTGGATGGGCCTCTGGGTGTTCATCTACGACAAGCCCAACAAGTCGAAGCACGTCAATGCCGCCGAGCTCACCTATATCAACCAGGACGTGGAAACCGACAGCGACCCGAAGGATGCCAACGACGAAGGCCGGCAGATGAGCTACGCCAAGGCCTTCACCTACAAGCAGACCTGGTCGTTCATCGTCGGCAAGTTCATGACCGACGGCGTGTGGTGGTTCTACCTGTTCTGGGCACCGGCCTATTTCTCTGACCAGTTCCACTACAAGACCTCCAGCGGCATGGGCCAGCTGCTCATCTTCACGCTCTACGCCATCGTCACCGTGGTCAGCATCTTCGGCGGTTACCTGCCCAAGCTTTTCGTCGAGAAGCGCGGCATGAACCCCTATGCAGGCCGCATGCTCGCCATGCTCATCTTCGCCTTCTTCCCCCTGTTCGCACTCTTTGCACAGCCATTGGCCATGTGGCAGGAGTCGCCCATCGACCCCGCCTGGTGGCCCGCCATCATCATCGGTCTGGCAGGTGCAGGCCATCAGGCCTGGTCGGCTAACATCTTCTCTACCGTGGGCGACATGTTCCCCAAGGCAGCCATAGCCACCATTACCGGCATCGGTGCCATGGCCGGCGGCCTGGGCTCCATGCTCATCAACTACTGCTCAGGTAAGCTCTTCACCTATGCCGAGGGCATGGGCGCGCAGTTCACCTTCATGGGCTACGAGGGCAAGCCCGGTGCCTACATGATCGTCTTCTGCTTCTGCGCCGTAGCCTACCTCATCGGCTGGATTATCATGAAGACCCTCGTGCCGAAGTACAAGCCCATCGTCGAGGACTAAGCAGAACGGTGTGTGCGCTTTCGCTCATTCCCAATAGCGCGGCGCAACATTTTTTCCCAATACCACAAAGAACCGCTGTTTCCTGCATCCAGGAGACAGCGGCTTTTTTATGCGGCGGGCCTGCTCGGACGTCATCTTGTCGGGATAGTCTTTCATGCTATTGCTGCATCAGCCACATAGCGAAGAAATGGTCGTAAACGCTATAGGTTCCCAAATCGTGGGTGATGATGTCTTTCTCAAGCAACCCCCTGACCGCTCCCTGAACAGTTATACTTTTCTATCATCTTCTTGTAGAACTCCTGCTGCTCGGCATCAGGCGCAGGCTGAACGCCTGATAGCTGTTGGAGCAACTGCTGCATCTCGCGGGTAACACCAAAACCCAGTGCCTTACGAGTAGCGATGCATTTCTGTAGCTCGTAGGCAGCTTTGGGCTTGTCGCGACGGGTGAGCAGACGGGCCAGTTCAAGGCGATAACCCGTACGAAACTTTTCTTGTCGCTGGTTCAGGATGGCCTTGCAGTACAAGGCTGCCTTCTGACCTACATCGTCGGTCAATTCCGCCAGTTCTGCATAGAGATAGCTGTCGTGATTACGCTTCAGCAACTGCTGATAGATGCCGGCAGCCTTTTCGCGTTCACCCATGATGCGATAGACCACAGCCATGTAGCGCTGGCTGTTCTTGTTGCGCGGATAGCGGCGCACAGCCTCCTGCAACAACGGCATCACCTTCAGCGCATTATCTACAGTCGGTTCCTCCTGTATCTCATGGAACGCACAGGTGAGCAGCTGCTGCGCAACGGAGGGTATAGGATGGCTGGGAGTACCTGCCACGGCGGGGGCTGCGATGATTTCCCAGTCCTTTTCGCTCAGCTGTTCAACCTGCAACCGGGCCACGAAGTCGAGCATTCTGAAGGTCTTGATTTCCTTGTCAAGGGTCACGGCCTCGTAGAGAATGCTGCTCAGCGCCCGCCCGCCTTTATCCTCTATATTGGGAAGGATGCGCAGCAGCGCCTCGAAAATCTTCTCGGCCTCGTCAAGCCTCCCCTCTCGGACACGCTTCTTCAGAATGTCGCTCGCTGTCCAGAACATGCACAGCGTGGTGTACTTGCCCTTGTGTACGGCATACATCGGACGTATGGCCTCGTAGGCCTCCTCTATCCTGCCTTGCTTCCGCAGGTCGAACACTTCCTTGACTGTCATTATGTAATCACTTTTTTAGAACATGAACGAGGCGGAAATGCACCGCTTTCAACCTTCATTCGCTTTAGGTTTGCAAAGTTACGGAATTTCCGCGAAATAACGGTAAAAAGAAAGAGGGATTTTTTCTCTCATCGCCGTACAGCCCCCTGTCGATACAGACAATACTGACAACGTGAAAAAGTCAGAAAATTCACAAATACTGACGCAAAATTTCTATTTTATTGTATCATAGATGTTTAGACCGCGTCGGTTTCTATTATTTAAAAAAGCAAACTGACGCAGAGAGAAACGCGACTTCTCTCACGGAGAAACGGCACTTCTCTCATGGAGAAACGGCACTTCTCTGGTGAAGAAGTAGCACTTCTCTCCTGTTAAAGTGTCATTTTTCAAGAACAAACATGCCACTTTCTGCTGCTAAACCTATGGTTTTCCACTTCTAAATATGCCACTTACGACCTCTAAACATATCACTTTTTCACCGCGTCAGTTTACACCTCTGAAAAAAGCAAACTGACGCGGCCTAACACGCTATAAGACAATGACTTTAACTAAAGTGCGTCAGTTTTTGGTAATTATTCAACATATTTCGGTTCTGCGTCAATTTAGGTG
>DGTH01000077.1 GCA_002393705.1 Prevotella sp. UBA4341
ATCGTGGCCGGCTTCCAGGGAAAAAACATTGTCCTGGTGGAAGATGCCGACGGATTCCAGATTCCCATGCAGATAGCAGATGTGGTCGTAGTGGACGACGAAGACTACAGCACCACGCGTGTGGTGGAAGGAAGGTCAATGGTCGAAGGGCAAAGGTCAAAGGCTGAAGGCGAAGAGGAACCGGAGCTGGAACCAGCCGACAGGCCCATCACCTTCAAGGCACCAGTAGAAGAGCGCCCGGGTGGCGACCAGCTGGCAGCCTACCTGGCCTTTGTGCCCATTGACCCAAGGCAACTCTCGAACACGAGGTTTGAGAGTTATCTGGTCAACGACAGTAACTACTACCTGCACTATGCGCTGCTATCGGCTGACGGGCGCCAATGGCGACTGCGCTCGACGGGCGAGGTGGAACCCAATACGAAACTGTTTCTTGAGGAGTTTGGGCGCGAAGACCTGAACGAACTGGAGCATGTCAACGTGCAGCTGCTGGCCTATAAGCGTGACAAGACCTTTGTAAGGAAACCCGCGACTGACGTCCAGCTGCGCATAGACGGAGTGAAGTTCTACAAGCTGCATACGTTTGTGGAAAACGATTTCTTCGAGCAGGATGCCCTGGTCTATCAAGTAATACGTGAACAATAAAAAGAAGAACGAAAGATATATATGAAGTACGGATTTATCAGTGTGGCAGCAGCTGTGCCTGAAGTGAAGGTGGCCGACACCATGTTTAATGCTGCAGAAGCCAAGCGGCTCATCGTGGAGGCCGACGCCCAAGGAGCTGAAATTATCTGCTTCCCCGAACTGAACCTGACGGCTTACACCTGTCAGGACCTGTTTACCCAGCAGTTGCTTATTGACCAGGCGGAACAGGCCCTGGTGGCACTACTGGTTGAGACGCGCAAGCTGGACATCATCAGCATCGTGGGACTGCCGGTGGTGGTTGACGGCTTGTTGCTCAACTGTGCGGCTGTTATTCAGCATGGAGTCGTCTTGGGCCTTGTGCCGAAGACTTATCTGCCCAACTACTCAGAGTTTTACGAGAAACGCTGGTTTGCCTCGGCCCAGGACTTGACAGACCGGACCATCTATCTGGCCGGTAGTCCTGTCACGGTGTCAGCCGCGCCAAAAGTGTTCCAGACTGCGGACGGCGTAAAGTTTGGCGTAGAGATATGTGAAGACGTTTGGGCGCCCATTCCGCCGAGCAACAAGTTGTCGCTGGCCGGAGCCGACATCATCTTCAACCTCTCGGCCAGCGACGAGCTGGCAGGGAAGCATGCCTACCTGTGTTCGTTGCTCGCTCAGCAAAGTGCGCGCACCATTAGCGGCTACGTCTATGCCAGCAGCGGGTTCGGCGAGAGTACGCAGGACGTGGTCTATGGCGGCAATGCCCTGATATACGAGAACGGCCAGCTGCTCGCCGAGGGCGAGCGATTCTCCTTCAAGCCCCAGCTGCGCATACAGCAGATTGACGTGGAAAGGCTACGCTCGGAACGGCGCAAGAATACCACCTTCATCAATGCTCAGCGCCATGCAACGGCACAGCTCGTGGCCTGTCAGCCGCCGCAGGATGAGCCACAGCTGTTCAGACTCCTCAGGCAGTTTGACCCGCACCCGTTCGTTCCGAAGGCCGACTCGATGAAGGAGTCGTGCGAAGAGATTTTGAATATCCAGGCAGCAGGACTTGCCAAGCGCTTGGTCCATACGAACTCGAAGCGCGTCATATTGGGCATCAGCGGTGGACTTGACTCCACGCTGGCGTTGCTGGTGTGTGTGAAGACTTTCGACAAGTTAGGACTTGACCGGAAAGGCATCGTCGGGGTGACCATGCCCGGATTTGGAACGACCGACCGTACCCACGACAATGCTCTCAGCCTGATGCACTCTTTAGGGGTGACCGACTTGGAAATCAACATCTCAAAGGCTGTGACCCAACACTTTGAAGACATAGGACACGATGCGTCGCAGCACGACGTGACGTACGAAAACTCGCAGGCACGCGAGCGTACGCAGATACTCATGGACCTGTCGAACCAGCTGGGAGGACTGGTCGTCGGAACGGGCGACCTGTCGGAACTGGCCTTAGGCTGGGCAACTTACAACGGCGACCACATGTCAATGTACGGCGTGAACTGCGGCGTGCCCAAGACGCTCATCAAGTATCTCGTAACCTACATGGCCATGAACGAGGTGGACGCCACCTCGAAGATGACGCTGCTCGACATTATAGACACGCCCATCTCGCCAGAACTCATACCGGCTAATGCTGACGGAACGATACAGCAAAAGACGGAGGACCTGGTAGGTCCCTACGAGCTGCACGACTTCTTTATGTACTACATGTTGCGCTTTGGCTTCCGTCCGCAAAAGATATTCATGATGGCGCAGAATGCTTTTGCAGGAGTCTATGACGACGAGACCATCAAGAAATGGCTAACCACCTTCTGCCGACGTTTCTTTAACCAGCAGTTCAAGCGTTCCTGTCTGCCTGACGGTCCCAAGGTGGGTAGCATATCGCTCTCGCCACGGGGCGACTGGCGTATGCCCAGCGATGCGTCAAGCGCCGTTTGGCTGCAGGAGTGTGAAGCACTGTAGGCTATACCTGAAGGCGGATGTAGGCACGGTCATCGAACGAGACATTACCTTGCATCAGGGCTTTGGTAGCCTTGAACTGACCAATGTTGAGCGGGTCGTCGGCAAGCTGCCGGGCGAGCCGCTCTTCTGACTCTTGAAGGGTGGAACAGAGAAAGGGGTAGCCGTCAGAGGCGAGCACCAGCTCCCACGGACGGAAATCGAGCGTGATGATCTTGACGTGCTCTGAGGGAATAGGGAAACCGTCAATGACGGCATAGTCGATGTTCTGCCGGTTCATGGCTTCCTTCATGTGGGGAATAATCTGGTCGCGGGCGGTGTCGTGAATGGAGAGTCCGGATGTGTCGGCCATCTGCCGGATGATGGCTGCTCTCTCCTCAGCCAGGCGTTGCTCGTAGGGTTTCGGGTTCTCGAAGAGCTCTCCGTTGATCAGACATTGGCAGTCGCCGATGAGCCACACTTCACGATTGACGCGTGAGAAGATAACCGCCGAGGCGCACATGCGCTCTGCCGGCTGAAGCGACAGCCGCAAGAGCCGGGATTTCCGGTAGTGCTTTCGTACATAAGCGGTTACGCCAGAACAAAATTGCCGGCAGGTAATGTCTTTGGGTGCATGGCGAAGGTAGCGACTGACGAGTTGCATGCAGTAGCGCCCGTTTGAGCGGAAAAGACTGTGCTGCATGCTGCTCTTTGAGGTACTTCCATCGATGACGGCTACGAAGTCATCGTTTACGACGATTCCGTCCTCGCTCTTTTTCTTCGGGCTTTTCGCCACGAGGGCTTGTTCGAGTATGATCATACAGTTGGTTAATAAGATCGGCCCGGCCAATGCGGCGCAGGCTTTGCTCTATGCCCCGGCGCTCTTCAGGCTTGTACCAGAAGAAGAACTGTCGTTGGGCAAGTTTATCCTTTTGGCTCTTGGCAGAGAAAACAGGCTCCAGCGTATAGGGGTCGATGCCGGTGTACCAGGTTTCCGTACTGACGGTCATCGGCGTGGGCGTAAAGTCCTGAACCTGCTCCAGCTGGAAATCCAAACGTTTAGTCTTGACAGCCAGTTCGGCCATGTCCTCTTCGTGGCAGCCAGGGTGTGAAGAGATGAAGTAGGGGATGATTTGCTGATTGAGATGCTCCTCGCGGTTGATGCGGTCGAAGATGCGTTTGAAGTCATAGAACTGTTGGAACGAAGGCTTGCGCATGAGGCGCAGTACCCGGTCGGAGGTGTGCTCGGGAGCTACTTTCAGCCTACCGCTGACATGGTGGCAAATGAGCTCTCGCGTATATTCCTCTGCAGAGCGGTTAGCCGCTTCGTCCTTCGAGCGGTAAAGCAGTAGGTCGTAGCGTACGCCACTGCCTATGAAGCTCTTTTTCACTTCAGGAAGCGCATCGACAGCATGATAGATGTCCAGCAGTGCTTGATGGCTGGTGTTAAGATTGGGGCATATTTGCGGATGAATGCAGCTTGGCCGCTTGCATTTCTCGCACAGGTTCTTGTTGCGCCCGCTCATGCCGTACATGTTGGCTGACGGACCTCCGAGGTCGCTGAGATAGCCTTTGAAGTCGGGCATCTTCACTATCTGCCGAACCTCTCGTAAGATACTCTCTTTAGAGCGGCAGGTAATGAACTTTCCCTGGTGGGCAGAAATGGTACAAAAAGCACACCCGCCGAAGCAGCCTCGGTGAATGTTGACCGAATGCTTGATCATTTCGTAGGCAGGAATGCGTTTGCCCTTATACTTAAGATGAGGAACGCGCGTATAAGGCAGATCGTACGACGCGTCCAGCTCTTCCGTCGTCATAGGAGGGTAGGGGGCATTGACCACAACGAACTTGCCCGCTACTTGCTGCAAAAGCCTTTGTGCGTGCATCTTGTTCGATTCCTCCTCTATGTGCCGGAAGTTTTCTGCCTGTGCACGCTTGTTGCGTAGGCATTCTTCATGGCTGTGGAGTATGATGTCGTCTTCGCGTATGCCTCCCGGTATGTCGTCCTTTTCAGACAGGAACACCGTCTGCGGGATGGTTGTCAGAGAGCCCCCTTCACTTAATCGGCGGGCCAGTTCCACAATAGGTTTCTCGCCCATACCATATATAATAAGGTCTGCGGGAGCATCACAAAGAATGCTGGGGCGCAGGCGGTCTTGCCAGTAGTCGTAGTGGGAGAGTCGGCGCAGCGAAGCCTCAATGCCTCCTAAAATGATGGGCACGTCGGGAAACAACTGGCGCAGGATGCGGGAATAAACAATGGTGGGGTATTCGGGCCGCAGGTCGTGGCGACCGTCTGGGCTGTAGGCGTCTTCGGAGCGTAGTCGGCGGTTGGCCGTGTATTTGTTGACCATTGAATCCATGCACCCAGGGGCTATGCCGAAAAACAGCCTTGGACGTCCCAGCTTCTTGAAATCGCGGAAGTCGCCGTGCCAGTCTGGCTGGGGCACTATGGCGACGCGGTAGCCTGCTGCCTCAAGCGTCCGACCGATAACGGCAGCTCCAAACGAGGGGTGGTCAACGTATGCGTCAGCTGAGAAGAGGATGATGTCAACCTCTTCCCAGCCGCGCAGTTCCATCTCCTTCCTTGTCGTAGGAAGGAAATCAGTGAGTTGGATTTGAGGTTTGAGGTTTGAGGTTTGAGGTTTTTCCTGTACCCCAAACTGAGATGGATGGTTTCTCCTGTTGTCCTGGCCTCTCATAACTCTCAACTCTTAAATCTCAACTCTCAAATCAATTAAATGGTGTTCCCTGAAATGCCCGTTTGGTCATCCCGAGATTAGCATTGGCGCTGTTTTTCCAGTTGATGAACAGCAGAACCAGCTGTTGCAGCCCATAAGCCTTCATGTTAGGATGGTAGATGACGTCAAGGCAAAGGTCAATGAGGTCTTTGTCGCGTCCGCTTTCCGTTTCAAGCAGGGAACGGATGTTGAGCTTCAGTTTCTCTAAAACTTGCTCGTCAACGTAGCCGTTCGAGTCAATAAGGTCACGGAACAACTGGTATTTCTCGATTGTTTCCAGATGTTTGTCACTGATGTCGATGCTTCTGGTTCCAGAAGAATTGGTTTGAATTTTTGCCATAGTGTTAATTGGTTTTTAGTTATTATTGTAAAAGAAACTTGAGTAGTCCTTGCATGATGGCATGGCGCTTCTCCCTCTCTCTGATGCACTCAAAGGGGAAACCCATGGTGATGCTATGGTAGTCGCTACCTTGATAAGCCACACAGGCCTCTTGCCCGTCACCATAGATCATGGCAGCAAAAGCTGGAGCAACAGGTTGCAAGACGTCGGAAGAGGTGGCAGCATAGTGGTTCTCGTTCAGTTGGTTGTAATATGTAAACGTTGTGCCAAGTCCGTTGATGGAGTCATTCAGTGCGCGGTAAGTATTAAATGGCAAGCATTTTAATACGTCGGCCAGCCACTGCTGTTCAGAAGGCTGCCGCATGTCCCTACCAACGAAAGCACCACTTATCAGCAGGTTGCCTCCGTTACGGGTATATCCTCTGAGCTGGTTTTGCATCTGAGTGCTGAAGGCTTTATAGGGCTTCAGACTGTGACCGTCGTTGCACTCAAGGCCGAGCACCAGGTCGATGAGGGGATAGGTGTCTAAGTGAAGACGGGCTTTCTCCAGCACCTGACTGGAACAACTTGCTATATTGTATCGTCCTGCTGAGGCTATGGCATCGGCGTGGGTACGTACATAGTCGAAATCATTACCGGCAATGAAACTGCCAAAGAACTGGTCGTCGGTATAGCCTAATCCGCTGGAACTTTCGTTGCCCATTCGTGAGCGATTGAACACAATCTGCTTGCCAATCCAGCCTGCCGTGCGGCCATAGGTAATGCCTGGATCGCTGTCGAAATCGAAGCCTTGCTCGCTCGTGTTGTTGCGGATAGCAGGAGAGGAAAGCCGGTAAAAACCGTTGACTATCATGACGGTTTCTTCTGCGGCAGGGTTATAGAGAGCTGACAAGACTTCGGTGGTGAAACTTTTTCCACCCTTGTTGACGGCGGCCACTTTGAAACTGTAAAGGAGGTTGGGTTCCAGGTCAATTTCGAACTTTGGCGACTTTACGTAAGTGCCGTTATCGAAGTCTGCATCCCCTACAGCCGTATAGACAATGTAGCCCGTAGCTTTTGCGCTGGGTTCTAAAGGGTCTTCCACGGGGCTCCACGTTAGGCGCGCTTCATCCTTCTTAAGTGTTACGCAGAAGTGGTCGGGTGCCAACGGGGTGACAACGGAAGCCTCCCCATGTTGGCCGTTGACGTAACGCAGAATGGTTTTG
This sequence comes from Prevotella sp. UBA4341, assembly GCA_002393705.1. GTDB lineage: Bacteria > Bacteroidota > Bacteroidia > Bacteroidales > Bacteroidaceae > Prevotella. The sequence continues at coordinate 6,855 of DGTH01000077.1, forward strand.
TAAATGCTTCGCGCTAACGTAAAGCGGAAATTGGGGTCTTGCCCTAAAATCATGTCTGGAAAGTTTTGGTGAGACAGAGTCTCAAAGATGGCGCTGGGAACTTCTGGCAACCGGGTCTCAGCATAGTTGCGGTCCCAAAGGTAACGCCGATTCCATTGCCCGTAAGTTGCTTCAATATCGGTTTTAGCGTTTTCCAGGATGGATTCTGCCAGCACTTTCGACATCATGCGCGACAGGCCACTGTTCAGACGGCCGTCGTTAAAGTTCGTTGTATATATAGCCAATGAACCTACGAGGTCCGTCCCGTTCTTAGCATAGCCTGCATCACTATGTATGGCAAGTGACAATTCCAGAGGAACTCCAATGCCTTCAATGGATGGTACATAACATGAACCTCCTGCCATGTAGTTTGTCATAAAGGGCCGCACGTTAATGTCGTCGGCATAATCATCCGTTCCTCCCCTGACACTATATACATCGTACGGCATACCAGCCCATTGAGCATAGTAGCGGGCTCCCTCCAAGGCACGAGGAACGCCGCTTGTTCTACCGCCACGCTCAATGTTTCCGATACCGCCGCCAAAACGTACAGCATCGGTAGTAACAATGCCTTTTTTGTTATGGCTTTGATTGGTGATGACGACTCGGTTGAACTCGTTGCTGCCCCCGTCAAACTCGAATGTTCCAAGATACACCCACGTACCGCCGCCCATCTGTTGGTTGACACGGAACTCTGTAGGTTCCCCTTTGTGCCAAACAATGTAATGGGCATCATCGACACTTTTGGGCAGCGACTGGTAGCTGACATAGACAGCATAACGCCCAGCCTGTGGTAGATAAGGCTGATAAGACACAAGGCTGTAGTTCTTTTTTTTCTTGGTAGCCTTTATCTGTCTGGCACTTCCGGCATGGAAGGGATTCTCGCCGTCGTGGTAGTACCCCGGGTGTAAGGCAAAGCCATCTTTATTCGTATATTGCCATGTGCCATTATGGTTTACCTCTATATAGGCAGTGCCAGGATTGGCCATGTCGTTATCAACAATGACTTCGTTACGTTGCCAGTCACGTTCTCTGGGTGTGAAGACAATGGCCCCTGCATTTTCCAGCATGGGCATCAGGTAGGGTACAACGATGGTCTGGGTGTAAAGGTCTTCTGTCGTACCGAAAAGCTTTGGCCGTTGCCATTTCCATCCGCCTTTCGCCTTGTCGTAATAGCGGCCGTGACTGGCCCAAAGAGCAATGTGTCTGTTTTTCAGTCCATGCGATATCTTATTAGGTAGAGAAACATTCTCCACCCAAGGTTTTCCTTCGTAGTCAATGTCTCCCCACAACTTTGTTTGAGCCTCTGCTCCCGTTGAGGGCAACGCAAGTGCCGCGATGAGGCAACCTGCTGCAACGATGTGTCTCATATCTTCCCTATTGTAAAATTCTTCGGCTTTTTGCCTTTGAAGTCTTTATAGTATTGTTTTATTTCTTTCATTTGTGTATCCACGTCACTGTCAGCATAGATAGTCTTGGTGCACTGTATGAGTTTTTTCTCATAATCTACACCATATAGTAGGATGGGAATGTCTGCCTTTTGTGCAATGAAATAAAAGCCTTTCTTCCATTCCTCCGTAGGCTTTCGGGTGCCTTCGGGTGTAATACACAGTTGGAATTTGTCAAGTTTGCGTGCCGTCTCTGCTAAGTTGTCTGTCATGCTGGTATGTCTTGAACGCCATACCGGAATGCCTCCCATGCTTCGGAATATGGGCCCAAGAGGCCAGAAGAACCATTCTTTCTTCATGAGAAAGTTGGTTTTCATTCCTTCTGAACGTGCATACAACTGCCCGATGATGAAGTCCCAGTTGCTGGTATGGGGAGCCAGACACATGATGCACTTATCGGGGTGGGACTCAGTGACGTTAAGTTTCCACCCCATAAGACGGTAAAGAATCCAACTACAGATAGTTCTCATGTGTGGTAGTTGTTAATTTGATCCACAATTTCAATAGCCTGAGCATTGAATTTCTCAATCAGGTCTTTAAAATAAAGACTTGGCTTCATCCCAGCCTCTACATGTGATACCCTGCATACGTAGTGGCTCTCCATCTTAATGATGGCTTTCAGCAGAGCTTCTGCGTTTTCAGGATGTTTTGTAGCAAGCGTAGCTGCTACTCCTTCTGCGAAAAGTTCCGTACAAATTTCATTGATAGTACGCTTCAGCGTTCTTCTTTTTGCCATGTATAATCCTCCTAAAAGTAATTGTTTGGTTAAAATCTTTGGTCAAAGTTACGCAAAAAAGTTGAATTGACAAAAGTTCCATCAATAAAAAGTCTTAAAAAACACTTTTTGGCTCCATTTTCTTTTCATTTCTCGGAGAAAAGGATTATTTTTGCACCTCGAAAATACTCATTATTCATAAAATAGACAAAAAAAGAATTATGGAAAAAAGTGCATTGCAGATTGCAAGAGCAGCCTATCAGCCCAAGTTGCCGAAGGCGTTAAAAGGTGCAGTAGAGGTAAAAGAAGGTGCCCCCACGCAGAGTGTCGATAATCAGGAAGAGATTAAGAAACTTTTCCCGAATACCTATGGTATGCCGCTCGTAGAGTTTGTTCCCGGAAAGCCTAAGACGAATGCCAAGATGAATGTTGGCGTCATTCTTTCCGGTGGTCAGGCTCCTGGTGGACACAATGTAATCACTGGACTCTTTGACCAGTTGAAGCGTTTGAACCCCGAAAACCGTCTGTTTGGTTTTATTCTGGGACCTGGCGGTTTCGTTGACCATAATTATATGGAGCTGACGGCTGACATCATCGAGGAATATCGTAATACGGGTGGCTTTGACATGATTGGATCTGGTCGTACAAAACTTGAAAAAGAAGACCAGTTCGAGAAAGGCCTTCAGATTCTGCGTGAGCTTGACATCAAGGCCTTGGTCATTATTGGTGGCGACGACTCCAACACCAATGCTTGCGTCTTGGCTGAATACTATGCTGCCAAGCAGTATGGCGTACAGGTCATCGGCTGTCCGAAGACCATTGACGGCGACCTTAAGAACGATCAGATTGAGACATCATTCGGTTTCGACACGGCTTGTAAAACCTATTCAGAACTTATTGGTAATATAGAGCGCGACTGTAACTCAGCTCGCAAGTATTGGCATTTCATTAAGGTCATGGGACGTTCTGCAAGTCACATTGCATTGGAGTGCGCCCTTCAGACTCAGCCGAATATCTGCCTTGTGTCTGAGGAAATAGAACAAAAGGGCATGAGCCTTGCTGATATTGTTGAATATATTGCCCAGGCTGTTGCAGCACGTGCCCAGGACGGCAACAACTTTGGTACTGTAATCATCCCCGAAGGTGTCATTGAGTTCATTCCTGCTATTAAGAAACTCATCGCCCAGCTGAACGATGTACTTGCAATGCCTGAAGCAAAGGACATCGCTCGTGATGAGCAGGTTGATTTCGCCAAGAGTCATCTTACTGACGAGAACCTCGCTGTGTTCAACTCACTGCCCGTAGGAGTTGCCCGCCAGTTGGCACTCGATCGTGACCCTCATGGCAACGTGCAAGTATCACTCATTGAAACGGAGAAACTGCTCTCAACCATGGTAGCCCAGAAACTCGAAAAGATGAAGAAAGCCGGAACCTATAAGGGCAAGTTTGCCACCCAGCACCACTTCTTCGGCTATGAGGGCCGTTGTGCTGCGCCCTCCAACTTCGATGCAGACTACTGCTACGCTCTCGGTACGAGTGCTGCCCAGCTTATTGCGAATGGCAAGACAGGCTACATGGCTATCGTGAAGAACACGACAGCTCCTGCCGACGAGTGGATTGCCGGTGGTGTACCCATCACGATGATGATGAACATGGAGCGTCGTAACGGTGAAATGAAGCCGGTTATTCGTAAGGCCCTTGTCGAACTTGACGGTGCTCCCTTCAAGTGTTTTGCTGCTCAGCGTGACCGTTGGGCTCGTGAAACAGCTTATATTTATCCCGGCCCCATCCAGTACTGGGGACCCACAGAGGTCTGTGACCAGCCTACAAAGACGCTTGCTCTTGAGCAGGCAAAGTAAGTTTGTAGCATGACTAACAGCCGCCCATCCGCCAAGCGCCGTATTGCGTCGCCAGTTCGCCGGAAGCGCCCAAACTTTTTTGTACGCCTTCTGCAACATGTGCCAGGCAAGGCTTGGTGGGTGGGCGGTGTTCTTATTGCCGTTGCTTATATCTGGTTTTTCTATTATTTCTTTGTCAGTCCGTATGGCTTCCGCTGGCGTGCGCTCTATGGTGATGTCAGCTATCCTGAAGGTTACGAGGTTCACGGTATCGACATCTCTCACCATCAGGGTGAGATTTTGTGGGATACGCTGGCCGAGTACGCCCGTATCAATAACTGTCCTGTGCGTTTTGTTGTGATGAAGGCCACTGAAGGTTCCAGTCTGGTTGATGAGAATTTTTATCTGAACTTCCGTGAAGCTCGTCATCAGGGGTTTATCTGTGGAGCATACCATTTCTGGAGTGTGAAGAGTGGGGCTACGTCGCAGGCCCAATACTTTCTAAGCAAGGTTAGGCTTGAGGACGGTGACTTGCCACCGGTTCTTGACGTGGAACACAAGAACCCCAACCTGACTGACCAGCAGTTTCGTGACAGCGTACTTACCTGGCTCCGTATAGTAGAAAACCACTATAAGGTAAAGCCAATCATATATACCTATTATAAGTTTAAGACACAGTATTTAGGTGACCGTGTCTTCAACCAGTATCCCTATTGGATAGCTCATTACTACGTGGATGAGGTGGAGTATAACGGCCCTTGGCTTTTTTGGCAACATACCGACGCAGGTCGTCTGCCTGGCATCAGTGGTTATGTTGATCTTGACGTCTTTAAGGGTTCGGTCAGTGAACTTCAGCAATTGTGCATCAGGCGTGAGCCTGAAGAGTAAACTCAAGCGACGCCCATTCTCCGTTTGTTTCCTCCTTGTCTTTTTGCAGAAACAGTGTGGCTGCCTTTTCTTCCAGTAAAGGTATGTCTTCTTTGTAAAATCCGCTGAGTATCAATTTGCTACCCTTTTTCATCTTGTTAGCAAATCGAGGCATGTCTTCCAGCAGGATGTTGCGGTTGATGTTTGCCAGGGCTACATCGAAAGTCTCGGTTATATGGTCTAAGATATGAGCGTCACCATGCAGTACTTCAAGACGTTCATCTACCATGTTAATGATGGCATTGTGACGGGCGTTATCAACACTCCATTCGTCAATGTCGTAGGCTGTAACTTTCTGTGCTCCCTGTTTGAGGGCGGCAATGGCCAGAATGCCAGTCCCTGTCCCGCAGTCCAGTACTGTCTTGTTGGCTAAAGGTTGCGCACACAGCATTCCAAGCATGAGCTGGGTGGTTTCGTGGGTTCCTGTTCCAAAAGCCAATTGCGCATCGATTTCAATAAGCGTCTTGTTCTCCGTTTGGTCTGGAAGATGACGGCCGTCGTGGACGACCAGCGGTCCTACGACGATGGGTTCAAACCCTTCAGCTTCCCATGTTGCATTCCAGTCTTGGTCTTCTGCTTCGCTGACGTTGTAGCTAATGGTTGCAGCTTCGATGGGAAAGTCTGTTAACACCTCGTCTAAAGTCTCACGCTCAAAGAGTGCTTGCTGAACGTAACCGCAAAGTCCGTCCTCTGTTTCTTCAAACGTTTCGAATCCGGCCTCTCCAGCCAGAGCAGCCACGAGGTCGCGGCAGTCGTCCAAAAGTGCCGTTTGCTGGCACGAAATAGTGAAGTTTACTTTATAATATTTCATCTGAATTGTTAATTTGGGGGCAAAATTATAAAAAAATAGGGAAAAGCCTACCTTTTTTTAGGGTTTTTCCGTAATTTTGCAAAGAAATTAGGAGTACTTTTGTAGCGTGAAACTATAAAGAAGACGAATTATGAAGAAGTTAATCCTTTTATGCATCGTTGCTCTATGCATGCCTGTTGGCCTGCTGGCTCAAGACGACATGTATTTTATCCCTACCCGGGAGTTGGAAGAGCAGACCGCACGTGAATATGGTATGCCGCGTGATACCTATTATATCGGTTCACAGCGTAGTGTTGACGAATACAATCGTCGGGGTAGTTATTATGAAATGATAGACTCTTTAGGCTCCGACACCATCCGCTTTGATGGTGTGGTCGGTGTGTATCCGGATTCCACCCTTATGGACGAGCCGGATGACTTCCGTTATACGCGCCGCATGAGTCGTTTCGATGACTACCAACCCTCGTCAGACTACTGGCTGGGTTACCACGATGGTCGCATGCAAAACTGGCATTCTCCTTTCTACTACAGCCACGTCTGGGGAAGCTATTATTACCCATGGTACAGCTCCTGGTATGACCCCATCTATGACCCGTGGTACGATCCCTGGTATTATGGTGGCTATTATTCGCCTTGGCGTTACGGCTGGTATGGCTACTATGGTGGCTGGTATCGTCCTTACTACAGCGGTTGGTATGGTTACACTCCTTATTACTATATTACTGGCGTTCGTCATGTGCGCAACAGCGGAACCTATAATCACGGTCATGTGACGCGTCACGGTGTGCCTGCCGGCATTCGCAACCGTGGCTCGGTCAGCTACTCTCACGGCACATTCGGAGGCACTCGCGTCCGCAGTAATAGTGGCTCGTTTGGAGGCACACGCTCCGGTTACACCCCGCGAACCAACACCAATACGAGCACCTACACCCCCCGACCGAATAGCCACAGCGGTTTTGGCGGCAGTCGCAGCGGAGGTGGAAGCTTCGGTGGCGGCAGCGGCTTTGGCGGCGGCACCCGCAGTGGTGGCGGTGGAGGTAGCTTCGGCGGTGGCGGACATCATCGTCGTTAACATCCCAATCTATTTACCCTTATAAACCAACTCTAATAAAAAGGAAAGATGACAATGAAGAAAATATTTATCGCTGCACTCATGGCGGTCGCAGTAGTGCCGCTGGCAGCACAGGAAACATACGAGAATGCCAAGATAGCAGCCGAAGACCTCAACGGTACGGCACGCTATGTAGGCATGGGTGGTGCCATGGATGCCCTCGGGGCCGACATCTCAACCATCGCTACGAACCCTGCCGGCATCGGGCTTTTCCGTCGTTCCAATGCCAGTGTCAGCTTTGGCGCTGTCATACAGGGCGATGCTCCCAGCATGGCCGGTGCCGACAAGTTCAATATGTCCTTTGACCAGGCGGGCTTCGTCATCAGTGCGAATACCAGCGGAAAGAACCAGTCTTTTGTCAACGTTGGCTTCAACTACCACAAGAGTCGCAATTTCGACTACATTCTTTCTGCTGCTGACCGTCTGACGAATGCTTCCCAGAATAAGCTTTCTTATGTCAAGGCGAAAAATGAGCTTCTCTATCCCCTCGACAACTCAGGCCGTCCTAATCTGGATCGCCCCTATATTACCTGTAATCAGCTCGACGACATCTATACCACCGAGCTGCTCTATGACCAGGGTCAGAATCTTTGGCTTTACGACAACGCGTCCGACTATCGTCTTGACCGTGCACATTCCGGCTACATAGGCGAGTACGACTTCAACGTAAGCGGAAACATCAATAATCGTGTTTATCTTGGTCTTACCGTAGGTTACCACGATGTGCACTACAAGCACTATGGTGAATACACGGAGAACCTGAAGAATATCGGAACATTGCGCACCTACGAGGACCGCCGCATCACCGGTGGCGGTGTTGACGTCAAGTTCGGTATCATTTTCCGTCCCATTGAGTATTCGCCCTTCCGTGTCGGTCTCTCTGTTGCTACGCCGACCTTCTATAAGCTCACCACCGAGAACGAGCTCGACATGACAGACGGAAGCTACACTGCCGGTGCCGGCGAGTCGTACAAGTTCAAGCTCTATACGCCATGGAAGTTTGGCCTGAGCCTGGGTCATACCATAGGTAAGGACATTGCCTTAGGAGCCACTTATGAGTATGCTGACTATGGTTCGCTTGACACCCGTTACATCACGGACGGCTACTACGATTACTGGTCAAACACGTATAGCGACCAGTCCGTGAGTGACAACACGATGAACCGTCACACCGACACTACCCTCAGGGGAGTCTCCACCCTGAAGCTGGGAGCCGAGTTCAAGCCTACTGACGAGTTGGCCCTCCGCGTGGGTTACAACTACGTGTCGCCCATGTACCATGAGGATGGCTATAAAGACGGTACGCTCGACACCGAGGGTTCCTACTATAGTTCGGCAACGGACTACACCAACTGGAAGTCAACCAACCGTTTCACCTGTGGCATTGGCTACACGTTTGGTCAGCTGACCCTTTCTGCAGCTTATCAGCTCAGTTCAACCAGTGGTGAGTTTTCTCCCTTCATGAACTACGTTGACAATAACGAGCCTGACGACAACATCCTGACCGACGTGGTCAAGGTGAAGAACGTGCGCCACCAGCTGTTGCTTACCCTTGGCTACACGTTCTAAGGCAGAATCATCAGAATACAACAACATACGAATGAAAAGACTTTTATTAGGTGACGAGGCCGTAGCTCAAGGAGCCCTTGACGCGGGTCTGAGCGGGGTTTATGCCTATCCTGGCACACCGTCAACTGAAATCACAGAGTTTATTCAGCTGTCACCCCTCGCCAAGGAGCGAGGGGTTCACAGCAGGTGGTCAACCAATGAGAAGACGGCAATGGAGGCTGCGCTTGGCATGAGTTACATGGGCAAGCGCGCTTTGGTTTGCATGAAGCATGTGGGCTTGAACGTTTGTGCCGACCCGTTCGTCAATTCGGCCATGACGGGTACCAACGGCGGACTTGTCGTTCTCGTTGCCGACGACCCTTCCATGCACTCCTCTCAAGATGAGCAGGACTCCCGCTTCTATGGTAAGTTTGCCATGGTGCCTACGCTGGAGCCCAGCACGCAACAGGAGGCTTACGACATGATGGCTTGCGCCTTCGACCTGTCAGAGAAGCTTCAGCTGCCTGTCCTCATGCGTGTTACTACGCGCATGGCTCATTCGCGTGCCGTGGTCGAGTGTGTCGAGGTTCCTCGTCAGCAGAATGAGCTGAACTACAATGCCAAGGCTTCCAACTGGGTGCTGCTGCCGGCTTTTGCCCGTAAGCGTAATGAAGTGGTCACAGCTCAGCAGCCGCTCTTGGAGCAGCAGGCTGTTGACAGTCCGTTTAACCTTTATCAGGATGCGCCTAACCGGCAGTTAGGCATCATAGCCAGCGGCATAGCCTACAACTACCTGATGGAGTGCTTCCCCGACGGTTGCCCTTACCCCGTGCTGAAGGTCTCTCAGTATCCGTTGCCCAAGAAGTTGGTGCGTCGCATGACCGACGACTGCGAGGCGGTGCTCGTCTGCGAGGAAGGCCAACCCTTCATCGAGGATCAGGTACGTGGCGTCATGCCCGGCAATGCCGTCATTCGTGGCCGTCTTACCGGTCAGCTGCCCCGCACAGGCGAGTTGAATCCAGACCTTATCAAGAAAGCTCTTGACCTTCCCGTTGCAGAAAACTTCGCCCCCTGCGAGGACGTGACGCCCCGTCCGCCCGCATTGTGTCAAGGCTGTGGCCATCGTGACGTCTATGCCGCCCTGAACCAGGTGCTGCTCAAGTATCCCAATGCCCGCGTGTTCGGTGATATTGGCTGTTATACGTTAGGTTTCCTGCCACCCTATAAGGCCATACATTCCTGTGTCGATATGGGTGCTTCCATCACCATGGCCAAGGGAGCCAGCGATGCCGGCCAGTGGCCTGCAGTAGCCATCATCGGCGACTCTACGTTTACCCATTCAGGCATGACGGGCTTGCTCGATGCCGTCAACGAGGGCGCAGACATTACCGTCATTATCAGCGACAACCTGACCACTGCCATGACGGGCGGTCAGGACTCGGCAGGCACCAATAAGTTTGAGGCCATTTGTCGAGGGCTGGGGGTTGAGGATGCTCATCTTAAGGTCGTCGTTCCCCTGCCAAAGAACATGGACGAGATTACGCGCACCATCGAGGAAGAGCTGAACTATCATGGCGTCAGTGTCATCATTCCGCGTCGTGAGTGTATGCAGACGCTGCAGAGACATTTGAAGCAGAAGAAGGCAGCAGCCAAATCGTAAATCGTAAATCTCAAATCTCAAATGAAAAAAGACATCATCCTGTGTGGAGTAGGGGGCCAGGGCATCCTCTCCATTGCAACCATTATAGGCGAGGCAGCCATGAACGACGGCCTCTACATCAAGCAGGCCGAGGTTCACGGCATGTCGCAGCGTGGCGGTGACGTACAGTCGAACCTTCGCCTTTCGTCCGCCCCTATTCAGAGTGACCTTATTCCCTTAGGGGCTGCTGACGTTATCATCTCCATGGAGCCTATGGAGGCATTGCGTTATCTGCCCTTCTTGTCAGAGAACGGGTGGATTATCACCTCAAGCACGCCGTTCGTCAACATTCCCAACTATCCCGACATTGAGACTATCAAGGCCGATCTGCAGCAGTTGCCTCATGTTATCATGCTCGACATTGAGCAGTCTGCCAAGGACAATGGCGTGCCTCGCTCTGCCAATGTTATTCTGTTAGGTGCTGCCCAGAAAGCTCTCGGCATAGAGTACGAGAAGCTGGAAGATGCCATTCGCAGCGTCTTTGGCCGTAAGGGCGAGGCCGTGGTCGAGGCCAACCTGAAGGCACTGGCTCTTGGGAAAGTGAAGAGTGAAGAATGAATAGTGAAGAATCAATCGAAAATCGTAAATCCGTAAATCGTAAATCCGTAAATCGTAAATGTCAAAGGCTCCTATTAAGAAAGAGATAGTCGATAGGCTCATCAGCGAGTTAGGCATCGTTGATTTTGCCAAGGCCACTATTCGTGAGGTCAAGCAGGTGGCAGCCAAGGCTGAACAGGCTTCGGGCGTAGAGTTTATCAAGATGGAAATGGGTATTCCCGGTCTTCCTGCCGCCCAGGTTGGCGTCGATGCACAAATCAAGGCCCTTCAGGATGGCATTGCCCATTCTTATCCAGACATTCAGGGTGCTCCGCTGTTGAAGCAGGAGGCCTCCCGCTTCGTTCAGGCTTTCATCGGTGTCGATGTGGCTCCCGAGTGCTGCGTCCCCGTCAGTGGTTCCATGCAAGGCACTTTTGCCTCCTTCCTTACCTGCTCGCAGTGTGAGCCCAAGAAGGATACCGTCCTCTTCATCGACCCGGGCTTCCCCGTACAGAAGATGCAACTGCAGGTCATGGGCGTGAAGTACGAAACCTTCGACGTCTATGACTTCCGTGGCGAGAAGCTGGGGCCGAAGCTGGAGAGCTACCTCCGGCAGGGCAACATTTGTGCCATCGTCTATAGCAACCCCAACAATCCTTCATGGATTTGCCTGAACGAGGCCGAGCTGCAGGCCATCGGTCTCTTGGCTACGAAGTACGATGCTGTCGTCATGGAGGATCTGGCCTACTTCGCCATGGATTTCCGCAAGAACCTCAGCACGCCTTTCCAGCCCCCTTATCAGGCCACCGTTGCCCGCTATACTGACAACTACATGTTGCTCATTTCTGGCAGCAAGGCCTTCAGCTATGCCGGCGAGCGCATTGGCGTAGTGTGTATCAGCAACCATTTGTTCCATCGTCATTTTGACGCCTTGGCCCGTCGTTACGAGGGGCTGCCCTTCGGTCTGGTGTTCTCCACCCGCATGCTCTATGCGCTCTCCAGCGGAACCAGCCACAGTGCTCAGTACGCCTTGGCTGCCATGCTCAAGGCGGCGTCCGACGGAACTTACGACTTCCGCCGTGAGGTCAGCGTCTATGGTGAGCGTGCCCACAAGCTCAAGGAGATTTTCCTGCGTCACGGCTTCACCATTGTCTATGATAAGGACCTCGACGAACCCATCGCCGATGGTTTCTACTTCACCATAGGCTATCCGGGCCTTACCAGCGGACAGCTGGCCCATGAGCTGATGTACTACGGTGTCAGCGCCATTTGCCTTGTCACCACAGGCTCCCACCAGGAGGGGCTCCGCGTCTGTACCTCGTTTATAGAGGACCACCAGTACGCGCAGCTCGACGAGCGCATGGCGCTTTTTGCCGCAGCTCACCCGGTGCCCGCACATTAACATGAACATTCCCCCCAAAAGTCAGAGGCTATGAACAGAAGACCGATTTGCTTGCTCAGTGTGTTTTTACTCCTGCTTGTCGTCCAGGCAAGGGCCGACGAGTCGGTACGTCGGTTTGTCGTTTACAATGCCTCTAACGGTTTGGCGGACAACAGTGCTCAAAGCATTGTCTGCACAAAGACTGGCCGCATGGTGGTTACCACCATCGGCCATATTAATTTTTACGACGGCATGTCGTTCTTCCACGTCAATCCGCGCTTGGAGACGAAGTACCCGCTGCCCAACTACAGCGGATATTACCACCCTTACTTCGACAGGTACCACCACCTGTGGCTCAAAGACAAGCACTCCGTGACGTGTGTCAACCTGACCGTCGAGCAGTTTGTCGTCAACATCGACTCGGTGTTTGCTTCCTATGGCGTGCAGGGTAAGCTCGACGATATGTTTGTCGATGACGACGGCTGTCTCTGGATGTTGCACGCTGACTCCATCCGCAGCAGCGAGAAGCTCCGCGCCGTTCCCGTGCTGAAGGGGCAGGAGCTGCAGGACCTGGCCGAGTGGGACGATAAGGAGCTCCTGCTGTTCTACGGCAATGGCGAGGTGGTTGGCTTCGACCTCCTTTCTATGAAGCAGCTCTACCGCGTGCCTGCCTACAGTGCTGCCGAGGCCCGGCGCTACCACCGCACGTCGCTGGTCAAGCGCTACAACGATACGTACCTGCAGCTGCGCGACGGACAGAAGGAGAGCGTCCTGCTACAGTTCGACGTGAAGACACGCCGCTGGACTACGCTGCTGACGTTACCCTACAAGATGAACAACCTGAAGGTTCATAAGGACATGCTTTACATTGCCACCGAGTACGGCTACTGGACCTACGACATGCTGACTGGCGAGAAGCAGCACGTAGAGCAGCTCGTCCTGACTGACGGCCGCACGCTGCTCACTGACGTCAACACCATCGAGTTTGACCGTCAGGGTGGCATGTGGTTAGGCACGGAGCGCCGAGGCCTGCTTTATGCCAAGCCCTACACGTCGCCCCTCCACTCCTATGGCTGGAGTACGCCAGAGGCCCGGCGCTACTACCAGCTGTTAGAGCAGCAGCCACCTTCGCCTACGGAGTACAAGGGCGAGGCCGTCAACTGCGTGCTTACCGACAGCCGCTCCTGGACCTGGGTGGGCAAGCGCAACGGCTTGTGGCTTTACCGCCCCGGACAGTCGGAACCGCAGGTGTTCACCGTCCGCGACGGCATGTTCAACGACGTCATCCATTCGGTGGTTGAAAGTCACTACCACGACATCTGGGTAAGCACCAGTTACGGCATTTCCTGCCTTGATATAGAAGACGGCGAGCTGAAGACCATCAACAGCTATAACCATACAGACAACGTGCCCAATGAGTCGTTCGTCAACGGGCGGGCCATGGTGCTCGACGACGGCACCGTCATTATGCAGTCGCTCGACCACATCGTAGCCTTCAACCCCAACCATTTCCGCTCGCCCACTGCTTACCGCGACTTCCGCTTCTACCCCAAGCTCACGCGTCTTATGGTCAACGGTACGCTGGTCAACTACGACACCGAGCTTGACGGACTGCGCATCCTCGACCGCGCCATTACCCGCACGGACCACATCGACGTTGATTACCGCCACAACTCGCTCTCGCTGGTCTTCTCAGGCCTCAACTACTTCCGGCCTCTGCAGACCTACTTCCGCTATCGGGTTCCTGAGCTGGATGAGCAGTGGCGCGTGCTGTCCTACTTTAACTCTAACGGGCTGGTTGATGAGCACGGACTCCTCCACCTCGCCCTGACAGCCCTCAACCCTGGTACTTACCACATTGAGATGCAGGTCTCCATGTACCCCGACGTGTGGGTGCAGGAGCCCTTTGTCTGGACGGTCAACGTCAGCCAGCCTTGGTGGCGCACCACGGGTGTCTATCTTACGTTGGCGCTCATTGCCTTCGTTCTGCTCATTGTCAATGTCTATTGGCTCTTGCGTAACAACAAGCTCCGTCTGCGCCGCAACGCCAGCGAGCAGGAGGTGCTGCGCCAGCTACGCATTCTCATTCACCGTTGCGACGGACTGGCCGGCGAATCCTTCTCGCCGCTGCGCGACGCCCAGTTTGAGGGCAGTACCACGAGTGTCCACAGCGAGGAGTTCATGGGTGTCATGCTGCGGGTTATTCCCTACATGAAGCAATACCCGGAAGGCTCGCTCTCGGTGAGCGACATTTGCCGTGCCTGCAACCTGAACTACGTCGGCTTCCTGGAACTGTTCTCGAAGAACATTGCCAAGAAGTCGCACGAACTGGCCCGCCGCTTGCGTCTGCAGCAGGGAGCCGTCATGCTTCGTCAGAGTGATAAGCTGATTGAGGACGTTGCCGAGGAGTGCGGTTTCTCTACGCCCAATTACTTTGCGGTGTGCTTCCGTCGCATGTATAAGGTGTCGCCCTTAGAGTACAGGCATCACCCAACACCCATCACCCAGCACCCATAAAGTTTAGCTGCCGGAAGCCCACTAAGCGCCACGTGCGCTCTCCCGAACCTTTGTAATAGACGTATGCCTGGTAGGCATTCTCCGTCTGGTAGAAGCTGCCCTCCGTGGGGGCAGCCAGGCTGGTGCCGTCGGCGTGTCTCAGCCGGTATTCGTAGTTGTAGTAGCCCTGCTTCTGCCAGATGGCAGCCCGGTAGCATCCGCCCTCTGCGTCGTACGTCATGCGGTAGGCGTCAGGGTCGGTGCTTGTAGCCCAGAGGCCGCTCACCACGACGTCTGTGCCGGCGGGCAGGGGCGGCATCTTCAGTTCGTAGTTGACGCGCACGTAGTCGCACGTAGTGCTGATTTCCCAGTTGTCGCTGTTCCTGATGACGAAGGCTCCGTTGGCGTCTGGGTCGGTCAGGTAGTTTCTGCGGGCCTCGTCGGCAAAGGGATAGGCATTGTAGGCCCTGCCATCCCACATCATGCGCGCAAGCCCCATGGTGGTGTGGCTTACGTCGAGCGTCTCAAACTTCCGGTATTCGTTGCCGGCCGGAAATATCAGGCTCCGGCAGTGCTCCCAGCGCATCTCGCTGAGGCTCAGGGCGTCGGGCCTGGGGTTCACCACGGCCTCCTGCCACTGCTGGTTCTTCGTCACCACGGTGTAGAGCTGCTCCTCAGGGTTGGTCACGCTGAGGGCCGCGTGATTCAGCGCCATGCGCAGCTGCTGGTGGCTGTGGTTCGAGTCGGTGTCCGTGTTGGTGGTAGCTGTCAGTGCCAGCCCGGCCGCGTTCTCACATATCATGAAGCGCACCTCGGCTACCGCCTGGCCCGTCTCCTCGTCGGTTATCAGCACGCGGTAGTTGCCGCTCAGCTTCAGCCCCGTCTGTTCGTTCGGCACGCTCAGCTCGTAGTGGTAGTAAGGTTGCGTGGTGTTCATGCTGGGGGCGTAGTCCTCAATAGGCAGGTCGTTGAAGCCTTCGAGCCAATCTACGTCAAACAGCTCCGTGCTCGTCTGCCAGTCGGCTTCACAGTGTTCTACGTGGTAGCTCATGGGGTGGTAGTCGTGGCCCATGCGGTCGAAGCTGATGTTCACCCGGTCGTCCGTGCCCTGGTTGATGACGGGCGGCACGAGCCAGTTCGCGTTAGCCCTCACCTGCAAGCCGTTGATGTTGCGGTCGAAGGTCATTTGCTGCGCCTGCAGCGTGGTAATACCTATTATATATAATAAGGTATAGAGTACAATTCTTCTTTTCATTGGGGCAAAGGTACGAATAAGTGAAGAGAAAACCAAATTTTTTTGGTTTTCTTGAGCGTGAGTACCTTCGCCGTCTTTTGACGGCAAAGGTACAAATGTAAACTATCACTTTGACGTAAACTTGATTGTCAGCAAGTTACGTACAATACAATTTTAGAAAAAATCACTTGGGTTTTAAAATTGCCCGATTGGCAGAGTCAGGCCGCCTCTTTTTGCCCTTCACCATCGTCCTTGGGAAGAGGCTTATAATTGCATGGGATGAGAGACTTGTAATCCGTCTCACCCTTCATCAACCTGGTCAGCACATCATTGATGTAATCAAAGAAGTTCAGATCATTGAGCTTACAGCTTTCATACAGCGAGTACATGAAGGCTATGTTCTGGGCAGCATCATGACTACCAGAGTGCAGCCAGTTACGACGGCCCATGGCTATGTGGCGGAACATACGCTCCGCAGCACTGTTTGAGAGTTCTATTCTACCATTTTTAAGGAATGCCTTAAAGGCTTTCTCGTCATCTAATATATAATTAACGGCATCGTTAACCATCTTCCCATAGTCTTCTGCACGCCGTCGCATCTTATGAAGGAGGAAGAACAGCCTCGTCACAAGCGGCCTGCTGTGTATCCTTCTAAATTCCTTCCGTTTCTTGAAGCACATGTCCTTTGCCTGACGCTCAATCATGAACAGACCATTAATAAGATCTATTATCTGAGCCATGCGCTTGTCACTGATATAGGCATTGACAAACTTGTGGCGGGCATGAAACCAGCAGGCAGCACGTACAATATGGTATTCCTCCAAGTCCTTGACTATAGTCTCATATAGAGGAGCCCGGTCTGCAATGAAGCTTTGGATATTGGAGCCTTTGAAAATCTCCTCTTCCTGGACCGTATGACTGCGACTGCCATTTTCATAAAGCATAACGACCGTCTTCATATCAGGAGAAAGCACGCCATGAATCCACTCTACATGGTATTCAAAGCACTCCTTCTCCTCATTCCAACTACGGACAATGATGTGAGTTCCGTCATTATGAGTGTAAACAGAAAGCTTAATAGCATCCTTCATTGGCTCTTGCAGTCTATCCTTTAGATAGCCCATGACATCATGTGCCCAGCCGTTCAGGGTTGACTGCGCAAAGTTACCACCCATTTGCGCAAACATCTGCAAAATCCTTGCCTCACTCATACCATAGCCTATCTTCTGGTCAAAGTAGAAGGCTGCAAGGCTGGGCGTCATCGGATTGCCCTGTATGATACTTTCCGGATACTTGCTGCACATCGGATCTCTGCCCGGCACATTGAAACGGCCTATGCAGTATGTCCTTCTCTCCAACTTAGGACCGACATAGGTTATCAACTCTACATACCAGATGTCATAGCCGCTATCCTTGTCCTTACG
>DGTH01000050.1:0-2132 GCA_002393705.1 Prevotella sp. UBA4341
TCCACCTTCCTGCTGTGGCTGCTCTCCGAGCTCTACACCACGCTGCCCGAAGTGGGCGACCTCGACAAGCCCAAACTCGTCTTCTTCTTTGACGAAGCACACATGCTCTTTACCGACACGTCGAAAGCCCTGTTAGACAAGATTGAGCAGGTCATCCGTCTCATCCGTTCAAAGGGTGTCGGCATTTACTTCATTACCCAGAGTCCTACTGACATTCCCGAGGTTATTCTCGGACAGCTGGGTAACCGCGTACAGCATGCCTTGCGCGCCTACACGCCGAAAGACCAGAAGGCCGTCAAGACGGCTGCCGACACTTTCCGCGCCAATCCCGCCTTCAAGACCGACGAGGCCATTATGAACCTGGAGACCGGCGAAGCCCTTGTGTCATTCCTCGACGAGAAAGGTGCTCCCAGCATGGTGCAACGTGCCAAAATACTCTTCCCCCTGAGCCAGATTGGTGCCGTTACGGAAGGCCAGCGGCTTGACATCATCAAGCAGAGCAGCATCTATGGCAAGTACGATACGCCTGTCGATAGGCAGAGTGCTTTCGAAGTCCTCATGGCAGAAGCCGAGCAGGCTCTCGCGGAGCAGGAGAAGAATATAGAAGTGCCTGTTCCAGCCGAAGCCGGAAAGCCTGCTAAGGAAGAGAAGAAGAAGCCCGGCATCATGGCAAAGGTCTGGAAAGCCGTTCTTACTGCCGTCACCTCCACCCTGGCAGCCCTGCTCGGTACGTGGGTCAGCAATAAGGTCAGCGGCAAGAAGACCAAGACGCGTACCTCGGCCAAGGAGCGTGTGGTGAAGAACGCTACCAGTGCCGCCACGCGCACGATTACCAAGGAGCTGACGCGCGACATTCTGGGTAATCTGGTGAAGTAACCTATACGACACTTTATTTGTGTATATACAATATTTTCGCATTGTTTGCGTTTAAAGTATTGTATATACACAATTTTTTTGTCATTATGATAGAATACATCCGAGGGGAGCTCACCGAGCTGACCCCAGCCTTAGCAACGGTCGAAGCTGCCGGCGTGGGCTATGCGCTGAACATTTCGCTGAACACTTACAGCGCCGTACAGGGCCGCAAAGAGGTGAAACTCTATGTTTATGAGGCCATACGCGAAGATGCCTACGTGCTCTACGGCTTCTATAATAAGAAGGAACGCGAGCTGTTCCAGCTGCTCATCAGCGTCAGTGGCGTGGGTGCCGGTACGGCACGCATGGTGCTTTCGTCAATGAGCGTCAGCGAGCTGTGCTCCGCCATCTCCATGGGCAATGAGCGTGCCATGAAGGGAATAAAAGGCATCGGTCTGAAGACGGCCCAGCGCATCATTGTCGATTTGCGCGACAAGATTGTCGCCTTGGGCATTGCCGACGAGATACCGGCAGGTGGCACTCTTGCTACGCCGATCAACAATGCGGTGAAGGATGAGGCCGTCGCCGCTCTGACCATGCTCGGCTTCTCGCCCGCACCGACGCAGAAAGTGGTTGTCCAGATTCTGCAGGCACAGCCCGACCTGCCCGTGGAGCAGGTCGTGAAGCTGGCGCTGAAGCAGATAAAGTAACAGACCCACCCCCAGCCCCTCCCTAAAGGGAGGAGAGAAATATGACAAAGAGATGAAGAGAAATAATGCATATAGAGATACCAGGAAGTACGCTTCAGTAAGGGGGGTACTCTATATTGTATTGTTTTTGATAATCGGTGCTTCAGTATTAGCAACGCCACAATGGCGTGTTCATGGTATGTTCTCCCCTCCCTCACAGGGAGGGGTTGGGGGAGAGTCAGCCGCGCATGATACCCTTCCCCCCACCCGCTGGCGCATACAACCCACCATACCGATGGTCGTGGAGGACTTGGATACTTCAGTCCTCGACTTGCGACGCCCCGACAACATCGTGCAGACCGTCGAGATGGACACTACGGGCAATGGCTACCGCATCGGTATGAAGCTTGGCGACTCCTATCTGAACACCCCCATCCTCATGACTCCCGACGAGTACATGCTCTGGACCGAACGCCAGCAGATGCAGCGCTTCTTCCACAATAAGAATGCAGAGGCTGCCAAGGCCAAGGGGAAGGATAAGTTCTCCTTTGCCGACATGAACTTCGACCTGGGACCGGCAGAAAAGAT
>DGTH01000050.1:2250-6438 GCA_002393705.1 Prevotella sp. UBA4341
GCCACCATCAAGAGCATTGACAACCCGTCGTTGCCCATACGTAACCGAAACACGACGGCCTTCGACTTCGACGAGAAAATCAACCTCAACGTGACGGGCAGCGTGGGCGACAAGATGAAGATGACGCTCAACTACAACACCGACGCCACGTTCGACTTCGACACCAAGAACCTGAAGCTGCGCTACGAAGGCAAGGAGGACGAAATCATCAAACTCGTTGAGGCCGGTAACGTGACGTTCCCCTCGAACAACTCGCTCGTCAAGGGTGCCAGCAGCCTCTTCGGTATTCGCACCGACATGCAGTTCGGGCGACTCAAGTTGCAGACCGTGCTCTCGCAGAAGAACTCCACCACCAAGAGTGTCACCTCGAAGGGCGGCACACAGACGACCCCCTTCGAAATCAACGTCTCTGACTACGAGGAGAACCGCCACTTCTTCCTCTCCCAGTACTTCCGCGACCATTACGATGCCTCTATGCAGACGCTGCCCAACATGACTACGGGCATCACCATTACGCGCGTAGAGGTCTGGGTGACCAACAAGACGGGAACAACCTCCAACACCCGTAACCTCATAGCCTTGACCGACCTCGGCGAGGACAGCCACATCAGCAACACCACGCTCTGGCAGGGTACGGGCGTAGGCATTCCCAGCAATGGTACGAACAATGAGTACGCCTCGTTGTCCACCGACCACGCTACAGCCCGCGACATCGACCAGGCCAGCACCGAGCTCGAGGCCATTGCAGGTTTCCACGGCGGCATAGACTACGAAAAGCTGTCGTCGGCCCGTCTGCTCAATTCGTCAGAATATGCTGTCAATACGTCGCTTGGCTACATCTCGCTGCGCACCACGCTGCAGACCGACCAGGTGCTGGCTGTGGCCTACGAATATACTTATGGCGGTGTGACCTACCAGGTGGGTGAGTTCGCTTCCGACCATACCAATGTCAGCGAGGCCCTCTTCGTCAAGTCGCTGAAGAATACCAGCAACAACCCTCGTCAGGGAAACTGGGACCTCATGATGAAGAACGTCTATTACCTGGCCTCGACGGTCGAGAAGACCAAGTTCCGCCTCGACATCAAGTACCAGAGCGACACGACGGGTGTCTATCTGAGCTACATACCTGAGCCGCAGGTCAAGGAGACGCCCATCATCCGGCTGTTGGGTGCCGACCGCTTGGACAATAACAACCGCGCCCACTCCAACGGGTACTTCGACTTCGTGGAGGGCTACACGGTGCAGAACGGTCGTGTCTTCCTGCCGGCCGCCGAGCCCTTCGGCCGCTGGATGCAGGAAAACCTCATGCGCAACGGCGTGGCGGCTGCCACGGCCGAGAAGTATGCCTTTACCCAGCTTTATGACTCTACGAAGACCGTGGCCAAGCAGATAGCCGAGAAGAACAAGTACCAGCTCGTGGGTCAGTACAAGGGCACTTCGGCCAATGTCATCTCCTTGGGTGCCTACAACGTCCCGCAGGGCTCCGTGGTGGTGACGGCGGGCGGTGTCACGCTGACCGAGGGCTCCGACTACAGTGTCGATTATTCGGCCGGCGAGGTCACCATCTTGAACCAGAGTATCATCGATGCCGGCACGAACGTCAGCGTCTCGCTTGAGAGCAACTCCGACTACGGCATGCAGCGCAAGACCATGCTCGGTTTCAACTGGGAGTACGACTTCTCCAAGAACTTCCAGCTGGGCGGTACGCTGATGCACCTTACCGAGCAGACGCTCACCACGAAGGTCAGCATGGGTGCCGAACCGCTGAAGAATACCCTCTGGGGTCTGAACCTCAACTGGAAACACGAGAGCCAGTGGCTTACCAACATGCTCGACGCGCTGCCCGGCCTGCACTGTACGCAACCCTCGCAGATTACCTTCACGGGCGAGTTTGCCCACCTCATAGCCGGTACGGCTGGCGGCACGCAGGACGATGCGTCTTACCTTGACGACTTCGAGAACACCAAGAACTGCATCGACGTCAGCGAGCCGAAGTCGTGGATTATCTCCAGCGTGCCCACCATGTTCCCCGAACATAATGACAAGACCACCGTCAGCAGCGGCTATAACCGTGCGCTCCTGGCCTGGTACAACATTGACCCGCTGTTTACCTACCGCTCCTCGTCACTCACTCCGGCCCACATCAAGAGCGACCTCGAACAGCTCTCCAACCACTACGTCCGCGAGGTCTATGTCTCTGAGCTGTACCCTAACCGTGACCAGAGCACCTACAACGGAGCCACCGCCACGCTGCCCATCTTGAACCTCGCCTACTACCCCTCAGAGCGCGGGCCCTACAACCTCTCCACCGAACTGAATCCTGACGGCACGCTGCCCAATCCGCAGACCCGCTGGGGCGGCATGATGCGTAAGCTCGACACCAACGACTTCGAGCAGGCCAACATCGAGTACATCGAGTTCTGGCTTCTCGACCCCTTCATCTATACCCGCCAGGAAGGCACCGCCTCGCAGTATGGAGGCGACCTCTACATCAACCTGGGCGAAGTCAGCGAGGATGTCTTGCACGACGGCTATAAGTTCTACGAGAGTGGCATGCCCGTCGATGGTACCAGCTCCTTCTCAGAGACCCAGTGGGGTAAGATTCCCGTTCAGGCTACGCAGACCTATGCCTTTGCCACCACCAGTGGCAGCCGCCAGTTGCAGGACGTGGGCTTCAACGGTCTGACCGATGCCGAGGAGCGTACCTACGGGGCTTACGCTGACTTCCTGCAGCAGATGACCGTCACCAACGACAGCGTCCGGCAGGCCTGGACCGCCGACCCTGCCAACGACGACTACCACTACTTCCGTGGCAGCGACCTTGACCAGCAGCGGGCCTCCATCCTGCAACGTTACAAGCGCATCAACATGCCCCAGGGCAACTCCCCCGACAACGACTCCAACAACGAGAGCTACGACACCAGCTACAAGACGGGTCCCGACGTGGAGGACATCAACCAGGACTACACGCTCAACGAGTACGAGCGCTTCTTCCAGTACCACGTCAGCATACGTCCTGAAGACCTCGAGATAGGTCGCAACCACGTGGTCGATATCCGCAACAGCGGCGTGCGCCTGCGTAACGGTGACACCACCACCGTCCAGTGGTACCAGTTCCGCATTCCCATTCAGCAGTATGAGCGCCGCGAGGGTGGCATCAGCGACTTCTCCAGCATCCGCTTCATGCGCATGTTCATGACCCAGTTCCAGCGCCCCATCGTCTTGCGCTTCGGCTCGCTCGACCTCGTGCGCGGCGAGTGGCGCATCTACGACCAGTCGCTCGCTACCACGGCCTCGGCCGAGACGGGAACCCTCGAGGTCAGTGCCGTCAACATTGAGGAGAATAACGACCGGCAGCCCGTCAACTACGTACTGCCGCCGGGCATTACCCGCGTGCAAGACCCCTCACAGCCGCAGCTTGTCGAGGCCAACGAGCAGTCGCTCAACATGACCGTGCGCAACCTCGCGCCTGGCGAGTCGAAGGCCGTCTATAAGAACTCTGGCCTCGACCTGCGCAACTACAAGCGCCTGCAGATGTTTGTCCATGCCAACCACGTCATGAACGACGTCTCCAACCTGCAAGACGGCGAGCTGGCCCTCTTTGTGCGCTTGGGTTCCGACTACAAGAGCAACTACTACGAGTACGAGATTCCCCTGAAGCTCACCCCCGACCGCAGTAACTATAATAAGTATAATGTAGAGGACTGCCGCGCCGTCTGGCCCGAGGAGAACATGCTCGACATGCAGCTCACCGTCTTTACCGACCTGAAGCGCGAGCGCAACCGGCAGCGCAGCACCGGCGGTGCCAGCTACACGCAGCTCTTCTCCGACTACGACCCCAGTCACCCGGCTAACAAAATCAGCATCATGGGTAACCCCTCGCTCGGCGAGGTGAAGACCATGATTATCGGTGTGCGCAACATCAGCACTGGTCAGAAGTCGGGCGAGGTGTGGGTCAACGAGCTGCGACTCCTTGAGACCAACAACAGCGGAGGCTGGGCCGCTAACGGAGCCCTGAACATGCAACTCTCCGATGTGGGCAGCCTGAACCTCAACGGCCGCGTCGTCACCGAGGGCTTCGGCGGACTGGAGGAAGGCATCATGCAGCGCACCACCGACAACTACCGCACCTTCTCCTTCACCGCCAACCTGGAGCTCGGCAAGTTCTTCCCCGACAAGGCCAAGGTG
>DGTH01000165.1:0-668 GCA_002393705.1 Prevotella sp. UBA4341
CGGCAGAGACTCTCAATGATTTGCTTGCCTATGAGTCCGGCGTGCCACGACGTTCCACAGGCCACGATGATGAAGCGCTTGGCCCTGAGCAGCTGCTGCTTGTAGTCAATGACCGAGCTGAGCACGACGTTGTCCATGTCAACGTTCACGCGGCCGCGCATGCAGTTGGTCAAGCAGTCGGGCTGCTCGAATATTTCCTTCAGCATGAAGTGCGGATAGCCGCCCTTCTCTAACTGTCCGAGGTTCAAATCGACGGTCTGCACGTCCAAGTGCAGCTGGCGGTCGAGCACATCGACCACCTTCAGCTCCTCGCCGGGCCGCAGCACGGCAATGTTGCCGTCCTCCAGATAGACCACCTGGTCGGTATATTCCACGATGGGGCTGGCGTCAGAGCCCAGGAAGTACTCCCCCTCGCCTATGCCCACCACCAGCGGGCTCTGCTTGCGCGCAGCTATAATCTGGCCTGGCACGCGCTTGTCGATGATGGCTATGGCGTAGGCACCAATGACCTGATAGAGCGCCACCTGTACGGCCGTCAGCAGGTCCATGCCCTTGCGCTGCATGATGTACTCCACGAGCTGGACGAGCACCTCGGTGTCGGTGTCCGACTGGAAGTGCATGCCCTTGGCCAGAAGCTTCTCCTTCAGGTCGGCATAGTTCTCGATGAT
>DGTH01000165.1:718-2064 GCA_002393705.1 Prevotella sp. UBA4341
TGCCGTTGTGGATGATGGCCAGGTTCCGGGACTCCGAGTAATGCGGGTGGGCGTTGACCGACGACGGTTCGCCGTGGGTGGCCCAGCGGGTGTGGGCAATGCCCACGCAGCCCGTGGTGTCCTTGTCGTGGCAGTACTCCACGAGGTTATCTACTTTGCCTTTGGTCTTAAAGACATTGAGTTCGTCACTGGGGTTCAGCAGCGCCACGCCGGCCGAGTCGTAGCCTCGGTACTCCAGGCGGCGCAGTCCCTTAATCAGGATGGGGAAAGCTTGTTTCTTTCCTATGTAACCTACTATTCCGCACATATATATGATTGAAAGTTTTTGTGTTTGTTATGGATAAAAAAAGAGATTGGGAAGGGTTCCCAATCTCTGATTGATTACTTACTTGAGGATGTTGTAGAGGAGCGACGACAACGAAATCAGGATAGACACTGAGGTAAACCACAGACTGGTGGTAGTACCGACCGTAGAGTTTCTGGCCTTCACCTTGTTGGGCTCAACATAGACGACGTCGTTCTGCTGCAAGTAGTAGTAAGGCGAGTTGATGATGTTGGCATCGTTCAGGTTCAGCGTGTGGAACTCCTTCTTGCCGTTGGCATCCTCACGAATGAGCTTCACGTTGTCGCGCACACCGTAGATGGTCAGGTCGCCTGCCTGTGCCAGGGCTTCGAGGATGGAAATCTTCTCTCTGCCCACCATGAAGGTTCCAGGGCGCTGCACCTCGCCGAGCACGGAGATAGAGTAGCTCGACATGCGCACGGTGACGATGGGGGTCTCCTCGGCGTTCATGTAGTGCCTGATCTTGGTCTGAATGAGCTGTTCGGCCTCCGACTTCGTCAGACCGCCAACCTTCAGCGAGCCTACGATGGGGAACTGAATGTAGCCTGCGTTATCGACCAGGTAGGTCTGCAGCGTGGGCTGCGAATAGGTGCTTCGCGTATTCATGTTCGTAACGGTGGGAATGGTCAGGTTGAAGGGCACTGCAGCCTCGGGGTTCGTCGTGCTGACGGTGATGGTCAGCTGGTCCTTCGGCAGAATGCGTGCATCGTAGAGAACACTCGACTGGCTTTCGTCGATAAAGTCACTGTTCTTGAAGTAGGGAATGTTCTTCGTGCTACCGCAACTGGCCAGCACCAATACCACTGCCATCATGGCGAAAGGCACAATAAACTGTTTAATTTTCATCGTTCTTGTCTGTTAATTTATTAAAACTGCGTGCAAAAGTAATGCAAATTTCTTTAATACACAAACAATTTGCAAAAAAAATAAGTATGGAGTCATAAATAAAATGGCTATAAAAACATACTGACCCCACCCCAACCCCTCCCCTACAAGGGAGGGG
>DGTH01000165.1:2203-2571 GCA_002393705.1 Prevotella sp. UBA4341
GGGTCAGTAACTTTCGCAGTGTTACTTTAGTAGAACTTGAAGTAACGGCGGGCGTTGTTGTAGGAAATGTCCTCAACCATCTGGCCCAGGAGCTCGCGGTCGTCGGGCAGCAGGCCCTTCTCGACGTCGTTGCCCAGCAGGTTGCACAGAATGCGGCGGAAGTACTCGTGGCGCGGATAGCTCAGGAACGAGCGCGAGTCGGTCAGCATGCCTACGAAGCGGCTCAGCAGGCCCAGCACCGAGAGGGCGTTCATCTGGCGCTCCATGCCGTCCTTCTGGTCGTTGAACCACCAGCCGGAGCCAAACTGAATCTTTCCGGGCTCGCCACCCTGGAAGTTACCCAGCATGGTGGCAATGACCTCGTTGGC
>DGTH01000165.1:2642-3060 GCA_002393705.1 Prevotella sp. UBA4341
CGTATATAATATGGTACGCGTAAGCTTGCCCTCCTGGTTCAGCTTGTTCAGGAATTTCGACATGGCCTTGGCCGTGTTGAACTCGCCAATGCTGTCGAAGCCCGTGTCGGGACCCAGCTGGTTATACATCTTCGTGTTGTTGTCGCGTATGGCGCCGTAGTGGAACTGCTGCGTCCAGTCGGCCTCGGCGTCCATCTCGGCCATGACCGTCAGGAAGCAGTTCTTGTACTGGCGAATCTCCATGTTCGAGAGCTGCTGGCCGCGCATGGCTTTCTCGAAGATGGTCTCAATCTGCGAGTCGGTGTAGTCCTCGTCGTAGAACTCCTCAATGCCGTGGTCGGAGAGCTTGCAGCCCTGCTCCTGGAAGAAGTCGTGGCGCTTCTTCAAGGCATCGACCATGTCGCTGAACTTCACGATG
>DGTH01000071.1:0-3558 GCA_002393705.1 Prevotella sp. UBA4341
CTTTTTTCTTGGAAAATTGCAAAAAGTTTTGTACCTTTGCAACAACTAAACACTTAATAGCTATGACGAAAGTAACATTACTCAAGACTTACAGAAATAAAGAGACACTGAAAGTGGTTGACATTGAACAGGTTGTGGAGTCCATCCGGTCTGGCGAGTGGCGCGCCGAACTGCACGATCTGCAGAACCTCTACCCCATACTGTCGCCAGGGCAGCTGGAGGACGGCAGCTCGTGGGACAACAGCGACATCACGCAGCGCATACCCCGCGTGTGCTTCGCGTCGGCCATGGTCAACCAGCACCAGCAGCGCGTGATGAAGGAATACTCGGCCTTGGTGCTTTTAGAGGTGAACAACCTGACGGGCTACGAGGAGGCACGGGCCATACGCAGCGGGGCAGGGCAGATGCCGCAGACGCTCCTGGCCTTCGTGGGAGCCACGGGCCACAGCGTGAAGATCGTGTGCCGGGGCGAGCAGTTTGCCGACCTGAAGGACCCCAAGCCCTTCGCGGAGCTGACCCAAGACGAGCTCCGGCAGTTCCACCTGAACCTCTACCAGAAGGCGCGCCTGGCCTACAACGCCCAGCTGGGTGTGACGATAGAGAAGCTGGAGCCCCGGCTGGACCGCACGTGCTACGTGAGCTACGACGAGGGCGTAGTCTATAACCCGGTGGCGCTGCCGTTCTACACCGACAGCAGCACGCTGCCCACGGCCGTCGTTCCCTACCGGCCCACGACGCTGGAGCCTGACGAGCTGCTGCCCGGACGCAGCCGCTACGAGTCGCTGAACCTCATCTACGAGTATAACCTCTCGAAGGCCTACGACGACGTGTCCACCATCACCGACGAGAAGGAGCGTACGCCGCTGCTACTCAGCCGGCTGGCCGGCTACTGCCAGGAAACGGGCGTGCCCATGGGCATGGCCCTGAGGCGCTCGCTCTTCAAACGGGCCTTCGAGGAACAGGAGGAGCTGGTGAAGAAGACCTTTGAGAACGCCTACCACGACGAGCACGAACGCCAGTACCGCCGGCGGCACGCCATGGAGAAGCCGCTGAAGAACATACCGCCCGAGACGCTGCTGAACATGAAGATAGACATCTTCCTGCAGACGAACTACGAGCTGAGGCGAAACATCATGCGAGGTGTGGCGGAATACCGTCGGCGCACGGGGCTGGGCTTCGCGTTTCAGGACCTGACGGAGGAGGCGCGCAACTCCATCACGATGGAGGCGCTGTCGCAGGGCATACGCTGCTGGGACAAGGACATACGCCGTTACGTCAACTCGAACGACATAGAGCTGTACGACCCGATGAACGACTTCCTGGAGCACCTGCCCGAGTGGGACGGCACGGACAGGGTGGAGCCGCTGGCGCGGCGCGTCAGGACCGACTACGCGGAGTGGCCCTGGCTGTTCCACGTGTGGATGCGCTCGATGGTGGCCATGTGGTTAGGCAAGGGCCAGCTGACGGGCAACGCCCTGGTGCCGCTGCTCATTGGCCGTCAGGGCTGCGGCAAGACCAGCTTCTGCCGCATCCTGCTGCCGCGCGACCAGCGCGAGTACTACAACGACCGCATCAGCTTCAAGAACGAGCAGGACCTGAACCTGGGGCTGACCAGCTTCGCACTCATCAACCTTGACGAGTTTGACAAGATAACCGAGCGCCAGCAGGTGGTGCTGAAGTACCTCGTCTCGACGAGCGACCTGAAGTACCGCCCGCCCTACGGCAAGGCATACCAGAGCCACCGGCGCTTCGCCTCGTTCATCGGCACGACGAACGACATGATGCCGCTGACGGACCCCAGCGGAAGCCGCCGCTTCGTCTGCGTGACGGTGCAGGGAAACGTTGACTTTCAGTCGCCCGTTGACTACCCGCAGCTTTACGCCCAGCTGAAGCAGGAAGTGGCTCAGGACCGCCAGCGCTACTGGCTGACGAAGGAGGAAGAGCAGCAGCTCATGCAGCACAACCTGCGCTACCAGCGGCTCAACGGCCTGGGCGAGATGTTGCTCTCGGTGTTCCGCAAGCCGGAGGGTGACGAGCAGGGTGAGTGGCTCTCGCTGAAAGACATATCGGCCCGTCTGAAGCAGGCCTTCGGCAGCGGCTACCAAGAGGACAAGGGCACGTTTGAGAAGATAGGTCGCTACCTCAGCCGTCCGGAGTACCAGTTTGAGTACCGCCGCACCCACAGCACCCGCGAGTACTGGGTGAAGGAACAGAGGTAGGAGGGGGGGCTAGAATCTCCGCTTAAACCACAGGCAAAGCACCGGGTCTGTAACGTATAGTTTCTTCATCTCGGAATAGATAAGGTCTTTCTCTATTAGGGCATCACGAAGTCTGACGATATTCGACGGGCTACCTAAGTCAAATTGGGAGCGCACGGCTTTTTCGTTGAAACCGTCATGTATGCCTGATACGATTGCTCTCATCATATTCATCTGATAGACTGTCAGCGGTTCTATTTGTTGCATGAACAAAGCCTCGTTGGCTTGGATTACGTCTGCAACCGACTCCGTAAGGATGTCTTTGGTGACCGACTGCCCCTGCTCTACATGATTCAAGACAATGGAAGCCAACTGCTGCACGTATGAGGGATAGCGGTCAACGGCATCACAGATCTTTGCGGCCATGTCAGGAGTGATGTGGCGACCTGCCTCCTCGAAGTGGCTGACGATATAGTCAGTCCAGTCGGCAGTTGGAATCTTTCCCAACCACATCAGGTCGCCAAACTGGTAGAAGGGCATACTGCGGTTGAGGAACATCGTGCTCATCATGTGTCGTTTGCTGCCAAACAGGCAATATGAAGCATCGTGATGATGCTGCCATACGGAGCGCAGTCGTCCCTGCACCTGCTTGCTGTCGGGAAACTCTCCCACTTCCTGGAATTCGTCGATGCAGACCACGATATGGCGTTGTTTTCGCTGTGCGATTTGCTCTACAAGATTCAGAATCTCCTCTGGCGTGTGAGTCTCAGGCGTAATGCCCAACGATATGGTGATTTCCGACGTTGGGTCTAATGGAATGCCTATCTTGGGAGTCAGTCGTGTCAGAAAATCGCGGGCCTCGTCCATCCACTGCTGAACCTTTGATGCTGTCTGTTTCAGTACGGCAGCCACGAGCGCATTATAAAAGTCGTATTCTGTTTTGCAGCCGAATATATCGAGCCTGACGATGATGATGTCGCTCTTGTCCATATTCCGGCAAACGTAGTCCACGAGCGATGTCTTACCGTATCTGCGCGGTGAAATAAGGATCGTGTTGATGCCACCTTCAAAGTTGGCCTTCAGACGTCGGATTTCGTCCTTCCTTCCCGTGAAATTGTAGTCTGTAACCGCTACTCCGTAAACAAAACTTTTTCTCATAACTTCTTCTATTTGAGTGCAAAGATAATAAATAATTGTGAAGTTCACAAACTTGTGATTCACAAACTTGTGAAATTTGTGATTTATTCACCAATCTGGCAATCATTTCTTAAGCAACAAATAATAAGTTGGGATTTTCGAGGTACGAGGTACGAGTTTTTTTCGAGGTACGAGGTGCGAGGTACGAGATTACCTTGCACGC
>DGTH01000071.1:3650-8361 GCA_002393705.1 Prevotella sp. UBA4341
CGCACCTCGTACCTCGCACCTCGAGTCTCCTCCGCACCTCGCACCTCGTACCTCGCACCTCGAGTCCTTTACCCTTAGGGTAAGTTCTTGGGGTAAAAGTTAAAAAAAATAGTAAAATGTAGGAGAAATCGGAAAATAATACGTACCTTTGCACGCGATTGTTTAGAATTTTGTTGAGAATGGATATGTTTCGCAATATTTTGCGCTGGTATTTTTCAAAGCGGGCGTTACCTTATTGGTGTGTCTTGCTGGCAGACTGCGTCCTGCTCTTCTTGAGCGGTCTGGTGGTCTATTGGGTCTTTAACCGTACCGGCATTCTGGTCATGCACCGCTTTGGCGTGTTTTATACACTGTTGATGTACGTGGTGCTCAGCATGGTGGGGGCGCGCATCTTCCGCACCTATGCTGGCATTGTCAGGTACTCGTCGTTTGTCGATCTGATGAATGTTGCCTACGCCAACGCGGTTTCCATGTTGTTGGCCATTGCTGCGTCGCACGTCATGAAAGAGCTGGACGTGGAGGAGCTTTGTGCCTTCACCAAGATGCATACCATCATTGTCTTTACCGTGGCTACGGCCCTGATGTGGGGCATGCGCGTGCTCATCAAGGCACTCTTCGACGTCTCTGCCCCCGACAAGCGCACCCTGCGTGTGCTCATATACGGAGCCATGTCTGGAGGCGTGGGTCTGGCTAAGAACATCATGTCGCAACGGCCCAGAAGGTTCTTGCTGGAGGGCTTCATATCGCACGACAAGCACTCGCAGCACATCCTGATTATGGGCCGCCGCGTGTATAACGTGGACGGTGACGACCTGCTCGGCATCATTAAGCGCAAGCAGATTGACGCCATACTGGTCAGTCCGCTCAGGCTGGAGGAGTTCCGCAATAACCAGGAGCTGCAGAACCTCTTTATTGGTGCCGGCTGTAAGATTTTCATGGCCCAACAGGCACAAGAGGCCAGCGTGAAGGACGGTCAGCTCTCGGAGGAAGCAATAGAAACCATGCAGCTGAAGGAGGTCAGCGTGGAGGACCTGCTGCCGCGTGACGAGATACATGTCGATATGAAGTCGGTAGGCAAGCACATGGAGGGTCGCCGCATCCTCATTACGGGCTCTGCAGGCAGCATAGGTTCGGAGATGGTGCGCCAGATTGCCCAGTTCCATCCGGCCGAGATGATGCTCATAGACCAGGCCGAGACCCCCGAGCACGACATACGTCTCATGATGGCCCACGACTACCCGAAGGTGAAGGCCCGGACCGTCGTGGCCACCATCTGCGACGAGCAGCGCATGGAGCACATCTTCAGCCAGTTCCGGCCGGACTACGTCTTCCATGCCGCTGCCTACAAGCACGTGCCCATGATGGAGGACAACCCCTCGGAGGCTGTTCACAACAACATTCTGGGTACGAAGATCATTGCCGACCTCAGCGTGAAATACGGCGTCAGGAAGTTTGTCATGGTATCGACCGACAAGGCCGTGAACCCCACCAACGTCATGGGTTGTTCGAAACGCATCTGCGAGATATACGTGCAGTCGCTGAACAACTCGCTCAACGAGCAGCGTAAGGGGGACAAGGTGGTGACGGAGTTCATCACCACGCGGTTCGGCAACGTGCTGGGCTCTAACGGCAGCGTGATACCCTTATTCCGCGAACAGATAAAGAATGGAGGCCCCGTCACGGTGACCGACGAGCGCATCGTGCGCTACTTCATGCTCATACCCGAAGCCTGCCAACTCGTCTTGGAGGCCGGTACGAAGGGTCATGGCGGCGAAATCTTCGTCTTCGACATGGGTCAGCCCGTCAAGATAGCCGACCTGGCCAAGCGCATGATTCAGCTGTCAGGAGCCAAGAACGTGAAGATTGAGTTTACGGGGCTGCGTGCCGGCGAGAAACTCTACGAGGAAGTGCTCAGCGAGCTGGAGGGTACGAAGCCCTCGTTCCACGAGAAGATTCGCATAGCCGAGGTTCGTCAGTACGACTATCAGCAGGTGTCGAAGTCCATTGACGAGCTGATAGCCATTGCCCGCCAGTACGACGACATGGCCACCGTGGGCAAGATGAAGCAGATTGTACCAGAGTTTAAGTCAAACAACTCCATCTACGAGTCGTTGGACAAGTAAGTTTGAATTTGGAGTTTGGAATTATCGAGGTACGAGGTGCGAGGTACGAGGTGCGAGAATAGATTATAGCTTAGAAATAAATACGAGGTGCAAGAGATTAGCTCGCACCTCGTATTTCGTATTTCGTACCTCGCACCTCGTACCTCGTACCTCGTACCTCGCACCTCGTACCTCGTACCTCGAAGAATTACCTCGTAATTCCAAATTCTACTCCCGGTTCTCGGCGTCGATGGCCTTGATTTTCTCACGAACCAGGTTCATGTCGTCCTTCAGCTTCTGCACCTTGCGGTTCATTTCGTCAATGAGCGAGTTGCCCTTCTTTGACGAAGCATTCAGGAATCCCAGGTTGTTTTCGTAGGTCTGCACCTCCTGCTTGATGGCCTCATACTGTCGCATGAGGCGTGCGCGCTCGTTGTCGAGGGCGTTCTCGCCGCGTCCTGCCACCTGCTTGAGGTTGTCCTTGAAGCGGTTGAGGCGGCGACGTGCCACGCTGATGTTCAGTTCGGCATAGAGCTTGTCCAGCACGGCGTGGTACTCCTCGTAGAGCTTGTCCTTCTCCTTGAAGGGCACATGGCCCACGGCCTGATACTCCTCGACGAGCTTCTGTACCTTCTCCTGCATGCCTTCGCTCTCGCCCTCTTCGGCTACAGCCTTCAGCTGGTCAATGACGGAACGCTTCTTCTCCAGGTTCTGGTGTTCCTCGTTACGCTGTCCGGCACCGGCAGTGTTGCGGGCTTCGAAGAACTTGTTGCAGATGCCGATAAACTCCTCCCAGAGCTGGTCGCTCTGCTTCTTGGGCACGGCACCCACGGTCTTCCACTCCTTCTGCAGCTGTATGAGCTTGTCGCTGGTTGACTTCCACTCGGTGCTGTCCTGCAGGGCGCGTGCACGCTCAATGAGGCTCTTCTTCTTCTCAATGTTTTCCTTGTACGACTCCTTGAGCTTCTTGAAGTACTCCGCCTTGCGCAGGAAGAAGCTGTCGCAAGCGGCACGGAAGCGCTCGAATATCTTGACGTTCATCTTCTGCGGAGCGAAGCCTATGGTCTTCCACTCTGCCTGAATGTCGATAATCTCCTTTGTACGTTTCTCCCAGTCGTTCGAGCTCTTGGGCTCTGCCTCGGCAATGGCCTCCACCTTCTCGCAGAGGGCGGTCTTGCGCTGCAGGTTGTCCTCCTCGCGGGCACGCATAGACTCGTAGTACTGCTGGTGGCGCTTGTTGATGATGGTTGATGCAGCCTTGAAGCGAGTCCATATCTCCTCGCGCAACTCCTGGCTCACGGGGCCCGTCTCGCGGTACTCCTGGTGCAGCTTCTGCAGCTGGTGGAAAGCGCTGATGACGTCGTTCTCGGTGGTCAGCCGCTCGGCAGCCTCACAGAGCCGCGTCTTCAGCTCCAGGTTCTTCTTGAAGTCGTACTCACGTGCCTCGCTGTTCAGCTTCAGTAGGTCGTAGAATTGCTCCACGTAGAGCTGGTAGTTACGCCATAGCTCGTTGCTCTTCTCGGCGGGAATGTTGCGAATCTCCTTCCACTCCTGCTGCAGGGCCTTGAACTCCTGATACGACTTGTTGGCCTCCTCGGGCGACGTAATCATGGCCTTGATCTTCTCAATGATGTCAAGCTTCTTCTTCAGGTTCTCAGCCTTCTCGGCCTCCTGCTCCTTGAAGATTTTGGCACGCTTCTCCTTGATGATGACCATTTCGGCCTTGAAGGCCTCCTCGTCGGGGTCAGGCATAATCTGGAATGAAGCCGGGTCGCCGCCGCCTTCGGTGAAAGCCTTGAACTGCGCGTCGCGCTCTGCTATGTGCAGCTTGTAGAACGTAGTCTTCAGGTAGTCTATTTCGTCCTTGCGCAACGCCTCGTCGCCATGGGCTATCTCCCTGATGCGGTCGAGTACTTCTTTCTTTGAGTTATACACCTTCCGCTCAGTAGCTTCAGCCTCTGCCTGCTGCTGTTCTTCGGCAGCCGCTTCGGTTTGTTCCACTGCGTTTTCTACTTCTGCTTTAGGAGTTTCCGTCACTTGCTTCTGCTCCTGCTGAGTTCCCATGTCGAGGGCTTTTTCTTGAGAGTCCATTGTTTAAACGGTTTAGTTTAAAATGAGGTTAGTTCACACGTATCAAGTGACAAAGGTAAGAAAAAATGAAAGAAAAGTAGCAAAAGAAAAAAGGTAAAAGCTGTGTATTTGCATAATTTAACGTTTCAGCCCTTACCTTTTCACTTTTTTACCTTTTAGCCTTTAAATAAGCCTCTTACGTCGGAAGATGAACCACGAGGCCACGGAAATGAGTATGCTCAGCGTAATGGCGATGACGAAGCCCATGGGGTTTTCCTCCATGCCGTTGATGAGGTTCATGCCGAAGAACGAGGAGATGAGCGTTGGCAGCATGAGGATGATGGTCACCGAGGTGAGTGTACGCATGACAGTGTTCATGTTGTTGTTGATGATGCTCTGGTAGGTGTCCATGGTCGATTCCAGGATGTTCGAGTAGATGTTGGCCGTCTCGCGTGCCTGTGACATCTCGATGTTGACATCCTCGATGAGGTCGGCGTCGAGTTCGTCTATCTGGAGCTTGAACTTCAGCTTCGAGAGCA
>DGTH01000071.1:8489-8755 GCA_002393705.1 Prevotella sp. UBA4341
CCGATGAGGCTCTCGTTGTTCACCTCCTGGTCCAGGCTGCGCTTGGCCTTCTCAATGAGCATGTTAATCTGCTTCAGTCGTTTCAGGTACCACACGGCCGAGGAGAGGAACAGCCGGAACGTCATATCGACAAAGTCGGTAAACCCCTCGCCGCGCTTCTGCTGGTAGCTGACGAAGTCTATCATCATGTTCGTCTCGTAGTAGCAGACGGTGATGGTGACGTCGCGCTTGTGAATGATGCCTAAGGGCACGGTGGTGTAAGGCGT
>DGTH01000155.1 GCA_002393705.1 Prevotella sp. UBA4341
TCCTTGACGAAGTACTTACGGAAGGGAATAAGAAACAGGATGCCTAAAATGCCACCCAGAAGCGAGGCAAGGAACATCTTGTAAAAGGCTACGTCGTCGAACCCGTACTTGGCCTGCAGAATATAGATGGCAGGCAGCGTAAAGATGGCACCGGCTACCACGGCACCCGAACAGGCACCAATGCTCTGAATGATGACGTTCTCGCCCAACGCCTTCTTGCGCTTGGCTGCGGCTGACACGCCGACGGCGATAATAGCAATGGGGATGGCGGCCTCAAACACCTGACCAACCTTCAGGCCCAAGTAGGCGGCAGCGGCCGAGAAGACGACTGCCATGACGATGCCCCAGGACACCGTCCACAGATTGACTTCGGGGAACACCTTGTCGGACGGCATGACTGGCTGGTACTCCTCACCGTCCTTGAGCTCCCTGAACGCGTTTTCAGGAAGCTCCATTCTTTCTTTTTCGTTCATTGTCTTATTGGTTTTTTATTTTATGGGGCTAATAGGGCTAATGGGGCCCATAAGGCTCATAAGGCCTTCAGAGTACTGGCCATACGCTCCAGGCCCTCCATGAGCAGCGCTCGCGGACAGGCCAGGTTCAGGCGGATGTAGCCTTCGCCAGCCTCCTGACCATAGATGGTGCCACTCGATACCCAGACACGGCCTTTGTCATAAAGCAGCTCGGCTACGGCATCACTCGGCAGGCCCAAGCCGCTGACATCAACCCACACCAAGTAAGTGCCCTCCATGGGCATCACCTTCAGCTGAGGCAACCGCTCGGCAAAATAACTGCACAAGGCGTCATAGTTTCCCTTGACATAAAGACAAAGCTGGTCTATCCAGTCTTCACTTTCGTTATAAGCGGCGATAAGTGCTTCCGGGCCGAAGGGATTGACGTCGCACACCTCATTAATATTAATAGCCCTGTCAATGCGCCGACGAAGGGCTGCATCGTGACAAATGATGTTGGCCACTTGCAGGCCGGCAGTATTGAACGACTTGCTGGGTGAGTTACATACCACGCTATTGTTGAGGCAGGCCTCACTGATGGCGGCAAAGGGCTGGAAGCTATGGCCGGGCATGACGAGTTCGCAGTGTATCTCGTCGCTTACCACACGCACGCCGTGACGCAGGCATATATCGTTCATGCGCTGCAGTTCGTCGCTCGTCCACACCCTGCCACCCGGGTTATGCGGGTTGCAGAGCAGGAAGACCGTCGTCTTCTCGTCAGCACACTTCGCCTCGAAGTCGTCCCAGCAGACCTCATACTTCGAACCTCGAACCACAAGCCGTGACTCCTGCACTTCGCAGCCGTTATTCCTGATAGACGAGAAGAAACAGTTATAGACTGGCGTAAGTACAAGCACCTTCTCGCCTGGCATGGTCAGCGCCTTCAGCACGCAACTGATGGCTGGCACCACTCCAGTGGTATAAAGAATGTCCTCGCGCGAAATGCTCCACCCGTGGCGACGGCGGAACCAGCTGATGATAGCCGCATAATAAGCCTCGGGCACGTGGGTATAACCAAACACACCCTGCGCAGCACGGCGTTCTACCGCCTGCTGTATGGCAGGAGCCACACGGAAGTCCATGTCGGCCACCCAGAGGGGAATGACATCGCTATCGCCCCTTTCATCCCACTTCACACAGTTCGTGCCCCGGCGACTGACGGGTTCATCAAAGTTGTATTTCATTGTTCACCTCTTAGGCTGATAACGCAATTATTCGGTTGGCGCACGTTCTCGTCGATGGTAATGCTGCCTATGCTGTCGGCCGTGATGTGACCACTCGTCGGGTTCTTGATGTTCTCAATATGTCCACGGATGTCTGCCTCTACGGTGGAGTATTCGAACACACGGTCGCACATGCGGTCAAACGTACAGTTCTCCAGCACGAGGTTCTGCGTGTAGCACAACAGCTGCTCGCCAGCCAAGTGGCAGTTGACCAAGCGCACGTTCTTGGAGTGCCAGGCCAGATACTCACCATCAAGCTCAGAGTCGTAGATGGTCACGTTCTCGCACTCCCAGAAGGAGTCTTTTGTCAGAATCTTGGCATTGTGTACTTCGACGTTCTTGCAGTACTGAAAGACATACTTTGAGTCGCTCTCCAGTCCATCCACATAAATGTTCTCTGAGAACATGAACGGGTAAGTACCACCATGCAGTTGAACATTCTTCACCTTCACGTTCTTGCAGCGCCAGAAGGTCTCGTCAGCATCGGTTATCTTGACGTTCTCCAGTTCCAGGCCGTCCATCTCGCGGAAGAACTTCGGACCGTCGATACGCGAATTCTTCATTACCAGATGGTTAGTGTACCAGATGGCAGAACGCGAACCCAGCGCAAAGTAGCAGTTTTCAATGTAGGCACCATCTACGTGCCACCAAGGGTACTTGCCATAAAAGCGGCTGTCGTAGGCCTCAATGTTCTGACACTGTTTGATACCACTCTCACCATCGGTAATGGTGATGCCTTCTAACCGGAGGTCGTGGCGGGCAAACAGCGGGCGCTCGCCTCCGAACTCCTTATCCTTAATAAGATGCAGATTATTCATTTTTCTTTTTACTGATTTAGTTTTCTGAATATAACACCTGAACCAACGTCTGACCGACGGCCTGAAGAGTGGAACGGTCCAAGTGATTCATGTCGTCGCTGACCGTATGCCACGTAGGACCGAAAGAGCTCTGCTGGCAGTCGGGGTAATAAGGAATGATGTCGATACAGGGAATGAGTGCTACCTGGTTAACAGGCACATGGTCGTCGGTAATGGCACCTCCGTCTTCGTCAGGGAAATAGCTGCCATAACCGGCTGTACGAGCTGCTGCCCACACCTTGTCAACCACATTGCGGGCATACTGCAAGGAGCCTAGTTCCCGATAGAAGCGAGCACCCTGGCCACCCACCATGTCGAGTAAAATGCCATAACGATAATGGGCCGGCTGGCTGCCCTGAGCCGTACGGCGAGCGAAGTCGGCTGCCCAGTATTGAGCACCCAACGCCCACGAACGGCCATCGTCAACTGCATTGCTCCACTGCGGAATGCCCCAGTCTTCAGCGTCGAAGCACACAAAATCGACATCAACCTTCAGACTGTCGTGCTGCTGAAAGAGGCGTGCCAGTTCGAGCATGACGCCAATACCACTGGCTCCGTCGTTGGCAGCCAAAACCGATGTGTGGTGGTTAGCCTCGTCGGGGTCGTTATCAGCCCAAGGACGACTGTCCCAATGGGCACAAACCAAGATAGCATCACGCTTAGCAGGGCCTACGCTACCCTTAGTACGGGCAATGATGTTGGTTGACTTCAGTATGGTGCCATCGTAGCCGCGCAGGTCAGCCTGCTGCAGCTCGACCGTACAGCCAAACTGTTCAAACTTTTGCTTAATCCACTGAGCGCAACGCTCGTGGGCCTCGCTATTCATAGTGCGTGGCCCAAAGTCACACTGAGCCTGACAATAGGCAAAGGCCGAGTCGGCAACAAACTTGACGGCCACAACCTGTGCCGCGTCATCCTCCTGAAGGCTTTTGTTGGTACTTTTGCAACTGGTCAGTAAGCAAAGTGCCAGTAACATATAAAATATTTGTCTCATAGTTCTTTCTTGTATCACAGTTGTCCTGCCTCAACCATCAACACGACGCGCTCGGTAAGCTTGTCAGCGCCATCGGGGTCGTAGCCCTTCTTCAAACTGGCACCGTAGAGCCAGGCAAATGCTTGATAAAAGCCGGAACGAATGGGTCCGAAGAACGCCTTGATCATCTCGTAGGCCGAGGAGTTACACTCTCTATCGACCAACTTGATGAGCAGCTTGCCCTGTGAGTAAGTCAGCTTCTTCATGCGTGGCTTGTACTGCTTCATGATGCTCTTCTCCACCAGTTTGATGTGGGCTTCCTTCTCCTCCTCGGTAGGAAGACGGTCCAGATACTCTGCCGTTTCGACCAGCACGGCACGCACCTCCTTGGCAATGGGCAGCACCGTCTTGACATTCTTAACCAAACGCAGGTATTGCTGTTTCTGGCGGTCGTTCTTGAATTCCAGCTCCGGATAGACATAGACGTTATACATTTCCATATACTGAATAGAGTCACCGCCCTCGAGCACCTTACCCACCTTCACCAACGGCACAAAGTGGGAGCTTTCCATACTGGCCATGTCCTGACGGGCACGCTCGGTCTGCGCCCCAGTTGTCAACGAAAGCAGCAGACTTGCTAACAATATGATACTACGAATGCTCATTTCGGGGACAAAGGTACAATAAAATTGTGGAAAGTATAGTCAGGAACGCTAATTGTTTAATGTTTCATGCTGAATGTTTAATTTATTTTAGTACTTTTGCAGGGATGAAACGCTATTTGCTTTTGTTACTGCTCTGCACGTCAACCGTTTGTCAAGCACAGGATGACTGGCAACAAGCCTTTCGTCAGCTCTCAGACGTGGAGGACCTGGAGTCAGAGGCATGGGAAGAGAACTATGAAGCTCTGGCCGACCTGGCGGAGCACCCCTTGGACCTGAACCAGGCTACGCGTGAGGACTTGGAGGCCCTGCCCTTCCTGTCGGACCAGCAGGTAGAAGACATCATGGCCTATCGCTACCGTCACGGCGAACTGCTCACTGCCGGCGAACTGCAGATGATTCCGTCACTTAGTTACGAACAGCGGCAACTGTTACTGAACTTCGTCTTCTTAGGTCACCAGAAGAAAGAGCAGGGCCTGCCACGCTTAGACAGCCTGTGGAGTTGGGGAAAACAAGAGGTGAGCGGTTCACTGAATGTGCCATTCTATCGCCGACGGGGCGATAAGAACGGATATCTGGGCTATCCCTATAAGCATACGCTCCGCTACAAGTTCCGCTACGGCACTCGGCTGCAGTTCGGACTGCTGGGCACGCAAGATGCCGGCGAGCCCTTCTTCTCGGCAGGCAACAACTGGGGATACGACCACTATGCCTGGCACTTCATCGTGCGCCGCATGGGTTGTATAGAGGCACTGGCCGTGGGACAATATCGCCTGTCATTCGGCATGGGCCTGACCATGAACGGCGGCTTCAGCTTGGGCAAGCTGGCTATGCTGCAGAACCTGGGACGAACGAGCAACACCATCCGGCCAAACACATCGCGCATGACGAGCGGATACATGCAAGGAGCTGCTGCCACCATCCGCATTCCCAACACGTCGTTCAGCGTGACTGCCTACGCCTCACTACGTCCTATAGATGCCACCCTAAACAAGACTGACAGCACGGCAGCCACACTGCTGACCGACGGTTACCACCGCACGCCGGCAGAAATGCAGAAGAAGCACAACGTGACCGAAACGGACGCAGGACTACACCTGAGCTACCGGACGGGAGGTCTGCACCTTGGGGGCACGCTAACCTACACCCACCTGAACAGGAGACTACAGCCTGACACCAAACAACTATACCGGCGACACTATCCGGCGGGCAGCGACTTCATGAATGCCGCCATAGACTACCGATACGCCGCACACCGCGTGGCTCTGAACGGCGAGACAGCCATCGACGGACACGGGTCGGTGGCTACCATCAACAGCCTGAGCTATCAACCAGCAGGCACATTTACCATTGTGGCGCTACAGCGCTACTACAGCTACCGCTACATGTCGCTGCATGCCAGGAGTTTTGCCGAAGGCGGGCGCACACAGAACGAGAGCGGCATCTACTTAGGCACCACATGGCGGCCGACACGACGACTGCAACTGTCTGCATATACTGACTACGCCTGGTTCGCCTGGCCAAAGTACCTGATTTCACAGTCGTCATACAGCTGGGACAACATGCTGACCGCAACCTATACGGCCCGACAGTGGACTGCCAGTGCCCGCTACCGCCTGCACATCAGGCAGCGGGACAATGCCGACAAGACGGCCCTCACCAACCGCGCCGAACAGCGGGGACGTCTCGCCCTCACCACCACAGCGGTACAAGGCTTCTCCCTGCATACGCAACTGGACCTGGCCTATACCGACTACGACAGCCACGACTTCGGCTACATGGTCAGCCAGCGTGTAAGCAGTAAACAGGGAGGAGTAAAATGGGATGCCGGCGTGGGCTATTTTCATACTGACAGCTACAACGCCAGGCTATATCTCTACGAAAGAGCACCACTCTACCAAATGGCTTTCCCGATGTTCTACGGCGAAGGCATACGTTATTGGCTCATGGCCCAACTAAACCTCCTTCCGGGACTGGCAGTAACAGCCAAACTAGGCGTGACGAACTACTTTGACCGTGCTACTATTGGCACCGACAAACAACTCATCGACCATTCTTCAATGGCCGACTTGAACATACAAGTAATCTATAAATTCTAAAGGGGAAAGGGTGTCAGACAGCACGGCTCAACGCTGCACGTACTGCACGGCGAGCCTGACCGATGCGATATTCTACGGCACGATAAGGCTGCTGCATCTCTTTAGCTATCTGGCCCACCTGCATGCCGTCATAGATGTGAAGCCGATAAGCCTCACCGCACTCAGGAGCCAGACGGGCAAGCGTACGCTCCATGCGCTCCATCAGCTCACGGGCAGAAATGACCGATTCCATCGATTCATTTCGGTCTCCCGAACCAACAATGTAATGCTCGTACTCCTCAAGTACACGGTGACGACGGAACCAGTCGATCACTACGTTGCGGGCCATGGTAAACACCAAGGCCGGCAACGTAGTGGAACTGATGAGCTTGTCAGACCGAAGCAGACGCACAAAGACATCCTGAACCAGGTCTTGCGCTTCATCGGCATTGCCTATCCTCATCGCTACAAAACCCACGATTTCATCACGATGAAGAGTATAATAAGCTGCTATGGTCTCGTAATTATTCATTTACGACTTTCTGAATGGTTCCATCTTCGTTATAGAACAGTCGCTGCACCTTGAGCGAACGCAGATGGGTAATGTCGTTAGAAGGTACACAGTCGTGATAGAACAAGTACCACTGGCCCTTGAACTCCACAATGCTGTGGTGTGTAGTCCAACCTACGACGGGGTCGAGCAAAACACCCTGATAGGTAAAGGGTCCGTAGGGGTTGTCACCAATAGCATAGCAAAGGAAGTGACTGTCACCAGTGGAATAGGAGAAGTAGTACTTGCCATTATACTTATGCATCCAGGAAGCCTCGAAGAAACGATGCGGGTCGCCGGCCTTCAGGGGGCAGCCATCCTTGTCGAGAATGATGACAGGGCGAGGAGCCTCGGCAAACTGCATGACGTCGTCGCTCATGCGAACCACGAGGCTAGGCAGTGCTGCTGCATCGGGCTTGGCAAAGAGCTGGGTCTTCCGGTCGGGTGCTGGTCCAAGGTCGATAAGTCCGTTTTCATCGCCATACTTGCCGGGAATGGCAGCAAAGCCATGATAAAGCGCACGTGCC
Source organism: Prevotella sp. UBA4341 (assembly GCA_002393705.1). Taxonomy (GTDB): domain Bacteria; phylum Bacteroidota; class Bacteroidia; order Bacteroidales; family Bacteroidaceae; genus Prevotella. The sequence continues at coordinate 7,383 of DGTH01000155.1, forward strand.
CACTGGAGCTGTCCACCCCAGAGTCCGCCAAAATAGACATAGACCTGACCGTCGTCATCCTTGAAGGCACAGGGGTCAATGCTGAAAGAGCCACGAATGGGGAAAGGCTGCGGAATGAACGGACCCTCGGGTTTGTCGGCCACGGCCACACCAAGACGGAAGACACCGTCGTAGCCCTTGGCGGAGAAAATGAGGTGGTACTTTCCGTCCTTTTCAACCACGTCGTTATCCCACATCTGCTTCTCGGCCCAGGGAACATCCTTCACGTCGAGAATCACGCCATGGTCGGTCACTTCACCCCGTTCCACGTCGTCCCACGACAGCACATGGTAGTCCTTCATCTGGAAGTGGCCGCCATCGTCATCAAAGCTCTCGCCTGCATCCCAGTCGTGGGATGGATAGACATAAAGGCGTCCATTAAACACATTGGCTGAAGGATCAGCCATATAATCACTCGGGAAAAGATAACGAGGCTTCATAATTATTTACTATTTACAGATTTACTATTTACGATTTTATTTCACCATGTCTATCAGTTTTTGAACTACAGGCTTTGCCCTATTCTGGCGGTCAAAGAGCGTGGCATAGTCGGTACGTCCCTTGATGGGGAAATCGTTGCGCCAGGAGTTACCGTCGTTCAAGCACCAGAAGTTGACGCGCAAAATGTCCTTGTGGTGAGGCATCAGCATCTTGTAGAAGTCAATCCAGAACTGTTCTACCCGCTGTTCCTGCTGTTTGTCCAACCCATTCTTGTAGGGATCCATTTCAGGTCTATAGGCAAACACGTCGCTCACGTTGGCACCCGAAAAGCCAAAGGGGTTAGGCAACACGGAGACGTCTAACTCGGAAAAGAATGTGGGCACACCTACGGCTGCAATGGTCTTGATGGAGTGCTCGTACTGCTTGATGACGCTGTTATCGACATTGTCCTCCAGAATCATGTGGCCTTGCATGCCAATGGCCGTGACGGGCAGCCCCTGCTGAATGAGCGGACGGAAGAAATTGGCCACTCCCTCCACCTTGGCCGGTTTGTTCATGGAGTAGTCATTGTAGAACAGTTGTATGCTGGGGTCTGCCTCGTGAGCATACTGGAAAGCCAATGGGATATAGTCAGTACCCAAAATCTGATAGAACAGGCTCTTACGCGGTGTGCCATCGTCCTCAAAGGCCTCGTTGACAACATCCCAGGCATCAATACGCCCCTTGAAATGACTAACCACAGTATATATATGTTCGCGCATGCGCTTCTTGAGTTCCTCGGCCGATACGAGTTTCCCGTTCTTGTCGTAGTGGAACCAAGGAGCACACTGCGAATGCCAAATAAGACAGTGGCCCTGAACCTTCAGACCCGCTGCTTTGGCTTTATCGACAAACTGGTCGGCCAGCGTAAAGTCATAGACCCCTTCGCTGGGATGAATCACCTCACACTTCATGCAGTTCTCAGCCACCACCCAGTTGAAGTTCTCAACGACAGCGGGCCACTCTGCCTCCTGCTCACCTTGCACCTGCCACTGATTCACACTGACACCGGTAAACCAATAGTCGCGGAAGGCATAAGCGAGACCGCCCCTGCTCTGCGCAGACACGGTCTCAGAAGCAAAAACTACTAACGATAATATAACTAATAACTTAAACGATGAATTCATGGAGCTTCCAACTATAAACGATTGTCTTGATTTACTTGTGGCGGGCCTCTATCTCTTTGTTGATTTTGTCGATGACCTCATCAGACAGCTCATACTTCGAGATAATGAACATAGCTAACAACAGCAACAGGGCAGGAATGACGCATACCAACCAGCGGATGCCTTCCTGAACCATCGGAGGCAGCACCTCCATATTGTTCATGAAGTAAGCACCAGCAGCGTTACCAACCGACATCATGGCAAACGCCGTGATGAAGAACAAGGCAATGACACGCAGGGGCTTGTTGCGCCTGAACTCCGTCCAGAGGTCGCTCACCTTCACGTTTTTCATCTCACTCTCGTCCATGACCACACGTTCCTTCGTCTGCGAGAAGCAGAAGACGAGTAGTGCCAGACCGACAAGTGAGTAAATGAGCATGGTAAGGAACCAAGCGTGAGAGTCCTTCGGCAGCGTGCTGGCAGCCTCCTCGGCCGGTGTGTAGTTAACCAGCCAGAGTACAAATCCGGGAACCACGCCACCCAAAGCCATACCAGCCTTGAAGAAGATGCCCGTCAGTGCATTGACAATACCCGAAATACGCCGGCCCGTAGTATATTCTCCGTAAGAGATGACCTCAGGAATCAGTGCCCACATGTAACCTGTAGCAACAATGACACCCGTCGATTTGATAAACTGGGCAATATAAACCCAGACAATATTCTCGGACACTGTTCCCATGTAACTGATAACGTAAAGCAAAGCCATGCCAAAAATAGCTACCGACAGGAAGATATAGAACATGTTTTTCTTGCCAACCTTCTTCTTGATGGCTGGCACGAGCGGCATGAAGATAAACGAAGGCAACGAGCCCAAGCCCATGAACATGGCCATTTCCCAAGGCAAATCCTTCGATGCCAGGACAGCCACCAGCAAGGGGACACCGGCCGAGACGCAAAGTCCACCCACATTGGCCATGAACATGCGCACCGAGGTCAGAATGGTAATTTCGTCAGTATCGCGGGTCAGCGAAGAGTTCAATGCTCCATAAGGTACATTAATTAAAGTATAGAGCATTGACATACCGACGTAAGTAATGTAGGCATAAACGATGGAAGGCTTGAACCCATCCCAGAAACAAAGAATGGCCAGTATCGTCAGGGGGATACCACCCAAGACGAGGTAGGAACGATACTTACCCCAGCTCGGGTTATGTTTATCGACAAAAGTTCCTACCAAAGGATCCCATATCACGTCAACCAGACGGACAATGAGGAACATGGTGCCTGACAATCCTGCAGACTCAGCCGCTTCACCACCGAGTACATACACATCAGTGTAGAAGAACAGCAAGTACATACAAATAGTTTGGTAAATCAGGTTCTGTGCCAAGTCACCGGCACCGAAGCCGATGCGCTGCAACCAAGAGAGTTTGTAAAAGCCTTTTGCTTCGTTTGATTCCATAATATTTACTCGTTTCCTTATTTTTAATTATCTGGTGCAAAGGTACACCTTTTTATCTAAAAGGGCATTTCAAGATGTAACAGAAGTTTTTAATTTTGTTTCATATTGATAATAAAACCTATTTCTTGACGAGCATTTAACTTATTTTTATTACTTTTGCACGGGAAACTTAAAACATTCCATAGATGAAACAACGCCTTTTCCTTTTCTGCCTGCTGGCCTATTTCTGCTGGCCACTGGCTGTCCAGTCGAAAGTTACTTTACCCCAGCTACTCCAGTCGGGCATGGTGCTACAGCGCGGAAAGCCTATTCCCATTTGGGGAACAGCCGACCCTGGCGAGTCTGTCATCATTACTTTCCGCAAGAAACAATACCAGACTACGGCCGACGCCGAGGGATACTGGCGTCTCGACCTGCCGGCACAAAAAGCCGGCGGCCCCTTCGAACTGAAGATTAACGAACTGACACTGACCGACGTGCTCGTCGGGGATGTCTGGCTTTGCTCAGGACAGTCAAACATCGACGTAACCATTGAGCGCGTCTATCCCCAATATCCCGATGAAATCGATAGATTTGACAACAATCTGGTTCGTTTGTTCCGCGTACAGAACGAGACGAACACCCACAGCGTACAAGACGACATTAAGCCGACCAGCATCAACTGGAAGCCACTGAACAAGCAAAACGCCTGGCTCTTTTCGGCCGTAGGCAGCTTCCTCGGCCTGCGCATGCAGAAAGAAACGGGGGTGCCACAGGGCATCATTGTCAACAGTTGGGGCGGCACTCCCATAGAAGCGTGGATTTCTGCCGACTCGCTGCAGCGGGACTACCCGCTCATGGTCGAGAAGACTCGACTCTACCAGGACGACGAAATGGTCAAGGCTCAGCAAGAGGCCAACCAACGAGCCAACAACCGGTGGATGCAGCTGCTCAACGAGCGCGACCCCTTCCCCGGGCCAAACTTCCAACCCATCGACCAGTACGAACTGCCTAAATTCTTGTCCCCCTACGTCAAAAACGGCCAATTCATCGGTTCCGTCTATGTCAGGCAGACACTTCACATAGACCGCAGCCACGCCGGAAAACCAGCCCGTCTCTTGGTCGGCACGCTGTTCGACCAGGACTACACCTTTGTCAACGGACGCGAGGTTGGCCGTACTTACTATCAGTACCCTCCTCGCCGCTACCAGATACCCGAAGGACTGCTCCACGAAGGCGAGAACACCCTGCTGATACGCTTTGTCAATAAGTATGGCGTTCCCCACTTTATCAAGGAGAAGCCCTACATGCTGATCTTCGAAGACGGCGACACACTGCGTCTTTCCGAACAGTGGGAGGCACAGGTGGGTGCGTTGATGCCGTCGTGTCCCAGTGGCGACGTCTCGCTGCAGAACCTGCCCACTACCTTATATAATGCCGTGCTCTACCCGCTGGCCCCTTACGCCCTGAGCGGCGTGGTGTGGTATCAGGGAGAGTCGAATGCCGGCAACCCGGCTCCCTATGGTGACTTGCTGACGAAGATGATGGGCTGCTGGCGCGACCGCTGGCAGCAGCAGGACATGCCGTTCGTCATTGTGCAGCTGGCCAACTTCATGGAGCCCAGCCTGCAACCCCAGAACTCTGGTTGGGCAGCCCTGCGCGAACAGCAGCGTCTGGCAGCCAAGGCCGACGAACATGCCGAACTGGCCTGCATCATCGACCTCGGTGAAACCGTCGATATTCACCCATTACGGAAGAAGGAAGTGGCCGAACGCGTCGGGCTTTGCTTCGACCGTCTGGTCTTCAAGAAGAAGGTACAGCTGTCTCCCGAAGTCGTGGCTTCTGACGTGAAGGGCCCGAACATCACGCTTACCTTCGACCAGCCCCTCCAGGCTGTTGAAGCCTTCGAGGTGGAACTGGCTGGTGCTGACCACCGTTTCGTGAATGCCACGGCCACGGCCAACGGCACAAAACTAACCATTTCATCGAGCATTGCGCAGCCTTGCTACGTGCGTTATGCCTGGAAAGACAACCCCCTGCGGGCTAACCTCCGTAACCAGGCCGGCCTGCCCGTATCTTCATTCGAGCTAAAACTACCCTAACTTATATGAAACACTTTTCTATTTTAACCTTACTCTTTTTACCCGCACTGTCGGCAATGGCCGACGACGGGAAACTGACTGGTAACGTTATCGGTACCCAAGAGTCAGTAGATTACGCCACCTTCGGACTGTCAACCACGGTAAATACGCGCGAAATGGCCTTTGACGGTGACTTGAACACCTTTTTTGCCTCCTGGGAGCGCAGCTACACCTGGACGGGTCTCGACTTAGGCACACCGCACGTCATCACGAAGGTGGGCTGGTCGCCGCGTAACGACAGCCAGGGTGAAGGACGCGTCGTGCTGGGTGTCTTCGAGGGTTCTAACCGCGAAGACTTCATGGACGCGCTGCCCCTCTACATCATTACCGAGCGGGGCACAATAGGGCAGCTGTCGTACGGCGACGTGGATTGCTCGGCAGGTTTCCGCTACGTGCGCTACGTGGGGCCTTCGGATGCACGCTGCAACATTGCCGAACTGGAGTTCTACGGCCACGAGGGCGAGGGCGACAACAGCCACCTGCACCAGCTGACAAACCTGCCTACGGTGAGCATACACACGGAGGACGGCGTCATTCCCTACGACAAGGAGACCGACATTCCGGGACTCATCACCATCATCTCCGACGACGGTACGAAACTGCTTTCGGCTACCGGCGGCACGCGCGAACGCGGAAATGCGTCGCGTACATTTCCTAAGAAGCCCTACCGCATCAAGTTCGACAAGAAGCAGAACGTGCTCGACGCGCCCGCCAAGGCCAAGAAGTGGACACTCATCAACAACTACGGCGACAAGACGCTCATGCGCAACCTGCTGGCCTTCGAGCTGAGCCGCCGCATGGGCATGAGCTACACGCCTTTCGGTGCTCCGGTCGATGTGCTGCTCAACGGCGAATACAAAGGTTGTTACCAGCTGTGCGACCAGATAGAGGTGAACCCCGGTCGTGTAGAGATTACCGAGATGACACCCGAAGACACGTCGGGCGACGCCTTGACGGGGGGCTACTTCATTGAGGTGGATGCTTATGCCTCCGAAGAGCTGTCGTGGTTTAACTCCAACAAGGGCAATCCAGTCACCATCAAGTCGCCCGACGATGAAGACATTGTCGATGCGCAGTATGAGTACATCAAGAACTACTTTAACAAGATGGAGACGCAGTGGCGCAACCTGCTCGACCTGAACACCTTCCTGCGTCACTTCCTCGTGGGCGAGCTGTCGGGCAACACGGATACTTACTGGAGTACCTATATGTATAAGGAGCGTGGCGACGACAAGATATATACCGGCCCCGTTTGGGACTTCGACCTGGCCTTCGAGAACGACACCCGCACCTACCCCATCAACAGCCGCACGGACTACATCTACCGGACGGTGGGCAGCTGTGCCGGCAACATGCGCACGTTTGTCAACAACATCGTCATCAACGACATGACGGCACGCCAACAGCTGCTGGCCATCTGGGACGAGGTGCGCCAGGGCGGACTGACGGAGGAGAACCTTGTGGCTTTCATCGACAACATGGAGCAGACGCTGCAGGCCTCACAGCAGCTGAACTTCCTGCGCTGGCCCATCATGAACGAGTATGTCCACCAGAACCCGCGCCTGTGGGGCAGCTACTCGGCCGAGGTGCAGAACGTGCGCCGCTTCATCAAGGAGCGACTGGTGTGGATGGATAATAAGTTAGGCTACACCTACGTGCCGACGGCCATTCAGCCTACGCCAAAGGCCAAAAGCCAAGAGCCGACGGCAATCTACGACCTCTCGGGCCGGCTCATGCCGGGGGGAGCACTGCCGAAGGGTGTTTATATCGTTCGCCAGGGCACAGCGTCACGTAAGGTCACCTTGGGCCAGTGAACGCAGCCGGTCGTGCGCCTGGTCGATGATGCTGAGCAGCTCCTCTACCTTCGTAGCACGGAGCATGGCAATGCGCGTCTGACGAAAGTCGGGAATGCCCTTGAATACGGGACTGGCAGCCAAGTGGCGGCGGGTATGCAGAATGCCTCGGTACTCGTCGATGCGTTCCACGTTGATGCGCAGTTGCTCCTTCAGCACGTCAATTTTCTCGTCGAGCGACAACTCACGCCGCGAGAATATCCACGGACAACCGAACGTAGCGCGGCCTATCATGACCCCGTCAACGCCGTAACGGTCAAAGGCGGCATCCGCTTCCTCCAGGGAGTGGATGTCGCCATTTCCTATAATGGGTATCTGGATGCGCGGGTTGCGCTTTACTTCACCTATGAGCGTCCAGTCAGCCTGGCCGGTGTACATCTGGCTGCGCGTGCGTCCGTGGATGGTCAATGCCTTGATGCCACAGTCCTGCAGCTGCTCGGCCAGTTGGGTAATGATGAGCTGTTCCTGATTCCAGCCCAGGCGCGTCTTCACCGTGACGGGCACGTTGACGGCCTTTACCACCTCGCGCGTTATCTCCAGGAGCAACGGAATGTTCTGCAACATACCAGCCCCCGCCCCCTTGCCGGCCACCTTCTTGACGGGACAGCCGAAGTTCAGGTCGATAACGTCGGGGCCTGCCTGCTCGACAATTCTGGCAGCTTCGACCATCGAGGCCACGTCGCGGCCGTAAATCTGTATGCCCACGGGGCGCTCCTCGTCGCTGATGGTGAGTTTCTTGACGGTGCTGTTGACGTTGCGCACCAGGGCCTCTGCCGATACAAACTCGGTATAGACCATGGCAGCGCCGTAGCGTTTGCAGAGCAGCCGGAAGCCTATGTCGGTTACGTCCTCCATGGGTGCCAGCAGCACTGGCCGCTCACCCAAATCTAAACGTCCTGAGTCTAAGCCCCCTAAGTTAGGGGGTTGGGGGTCTGAACGCCCCCTTTGTCTTATCACTATTTCTTCCATATAAAGCGTCTTACTAAAACTCGTTCAGACCCCCAGCCCCCTAACTTAGTGGGCAAGAAGATGATACGTCCCACCAGCCAGGGGCCTGACGACACCCTTCACCTCCAACTGGAAGAGCAGGGCGGTCAGCTGGCCAATGGGTATGTTGGTCTTTACGCTGATGACGTTCAGCTGCAAGTCGTTCGTCTGTTGCAACAGCCCGACAATCTGCTGCTCCTCGGGCGAGAGGTCGGGAAAGAGTTGCCGCTCTACAGCCTGCTGCTGCGAGCCTGCTGTCTGCCAGCCCACGGCCTCCAGGAAGTCCTGTGCCGAGGTAATGAGCGCCGCCGTGTTGTTGCGAATCAGCTTGTTGCAGCCCTCCGAGTAAGGCATGCCGACGGCTCCTGGAAAGGCAAACACGTCGCGTCCGTACTCCTGAGCAATGCGACAGGTGATGAGCCCGCCGCCCTTGATGGCGCTTTCCACGAGGATGGTGGCATCCGACATGCCAGCCACGATGCGGTTGCGCTGGCGGAAGTTGTTGGGCAACGCCTCCGTCTGGCTCATGTACTCGGTGAGCAGCCCGCCCTGACGCACCATGCGCACGGCATCGTCGCGGTGCCTGTAGGGGTATATCTGGTCCAGCCCGTGGGCCAGGACGCCTACCGTCTCGTAGCCCTGCTCCATGGCGTTACGGTGGGCACAGATGTCGATGCCGTAGGCCAGTCCGCTCACCACGAGCACCTGCGGACACTGCTGTCGGAGGTCCTGCAGGAAGCGGCGTACGAGGTCCTGCCCATAGTTCGTGCAATGGCGCGTGCCCACAATGTCGAGCACGTAGCGCTGGTTCAGCTGGGCCGTGCCCCGATAGTAGAGCACGACGGGCGCATCAGGACAGTGGCGCAGACGCTCGGGGTAAGCCTCATCGTTGAGCGTCAGCGGGCGTATGCCGCCCTTGCTGGCGAACTCCATCTCGGCGGCCGCCCGCCGGAGGGCTTCGTCCCAGTTCTTCATGCTCTCCCTGAGGCGCGGCGCGGCGTCGGGCATGGCGTCGCCCAGCTCGCCCCGGTGCTCATAGACGGCCTGTGCACTGCCCAGCGTCCGGTACAGCTGCAGAGCCATGGCGGCATTGAAGCCAGTCATGCGGGTCAGTGCTATGGCGTAGTATTGCTCGTCGTTCATAGGTAGGGTGCAAAAGCTTTGTTATAGTCTTCGCTGTCGCCCAGCCTGCCGTTAATGAGGCTCACCAGTGTGATGTCGCCACGGAAGCAGAGCGTCTCGTCTTTGGCGCGGAAGAGGTCCTGGTGGAATATGTACTTAATGCCTTGTTTCTCTAACCAGAGACGCGATATGACCACGTCGTCGGGCCGCAACGGCACCTTATACTGCAACTGCATGCGGGCCACCACGGCATCGACGCCCTTGGCGTGCAGCTCGGCGAAGCTCAGTCCGCACTGCTGCAGAAAGAGGTGGCGCGTATGTTCGCAGTAGTGCACGTAGTTGGCGTTGTTCACTATTCCTTCAATGTCGCACTCGTAGTCGCGGACTTCCATTCTTGTTTCAAACACGTACTTCTTCATTGTTCTTATGGGGCTAATGAGGCTTATTAGTCTTATGGGCCTTCAGGTACTCGTAGCCTATTCGGCAGCGCAGACAGTCCTTGCGGTCGCAGTACTCCTTCTTCAGCTGAATGAGGGCCTGCGAGTCGCCGGCGTTCCTGACCTCCAGACCGCACTCGCGCCACATGCGGATAATGTGGTTGTTCTCTGCACGCAGCTCCTCCAGGAAGTCGAAGGCCCGGTCGCAGAGCTGCTCCTTCATGGCGTGCCGACCGTAGGCAAATAGCATGGGGATGGCCGTATTAATCATCAGCAGGTTCAGCGAGAAGGGCGAGAGGTTCTTGCCGTTCTGGTGGCTGGTGGAGCCAAAGGTGTAGTGGGTCTCCCAGTAGGGCGTGACGTGGGTACGCAGCATGTCCTGCATCTGCCTGACGGTCTCACACTCTATGAGTCTGGACAGCGAAGCCTTACGCTCGTAGTAGAGGTTGGCCAGCTGCGATATGCGGATGTGGGGGAAGTTCTGCGGCCTGAGTCTCAGGAATCGCCACTGGCTGCTGTCCATAGGCGTGAGCGAGAACTTGTGGGCCAGGTAGAGATACTCATTGCGCAGACGGGCCAGGTAACCCTCGTTCAGGGCGTCCTTCTGGTACTGCGCGGGCACGGTGTCCAGCTCTAAGAGTCCGGCCTGTCCCATGAAGATGGCCTCTATCTGGAACAGGTCGTCCCTGTGCTTGCCCACGGCCTGCAGGGGCACGTGGTAGGCCCACTGCTCGAAGGCCTCGCCGTTGATGCCGAAACCGTAGTTGCGGGCCAGCGTCACGAAGTAAGCATCCTCCCAACTGCCGTTGCAGCGGTCGGCCCGTCGGCGAATGTCGTCGGTCTTACGCTCCAGCCGCTCCGTCTGCAGGGCGGCCATCCAGGCGTGCACGGTGAGCCGCGAGAGGTCGGGAATAATGCGGTAGCAGGGCGGGTACTGGTCGGTCTTGAGCAGTTCCTCGTAGTTCTGCCTCACCTCCACCGGCACGTCTAACTGCAACTGTGGCACGAGCTGCCCCTCAGTGGTCTTGACCTCGCTGTCTATGACGCCTGCCACGTGGAGCACCACGTTGTCATAGGCCGAGTCGTGGTCGTGGCCGTGCTGGTACCAGTCGCTCGAGCGGTCGTGTATCTCGACGTTGCCCACCCAGAGAGTTCCGTCTATCTTCACCTTGGCGTTGAAGAAGTCGGGCCCCGAGTTGCGGTTGTGCAGCCCCACATCGATGACCTCTACCCTTCGGCCGTCGGTCGTGGTGAGCTCATGCAGGGGGAACAGTTTGTGTTTCCAGACGTAGTGTAGCAGTATCTCCATGGGGTTCTACTCGTTCTTTTCCATTTTTCTAAAGTTACTGACCCCCACCCCTGCCCCATCCCTACAAGGGAGGGGAGTAGCTGCCGCCCACTTATCCGTAGGCATTCCCCTCCCTTGTAGGGGAGGGGCAGGGGTGGGGTCAGTATTGTTAGTTGCTGCAAAATTACAAATAAGCGAAGAGAAAACCAAATATTCTCTTGGTTTTCTTAGGAAAATTTTGTACCTTTGCAACGTGGTATGGAGTGAGGACTTCACCACCAAGCGTAAAACGACCACAACAGAAACAATCCCGACGGCGTACGCCGTCAGTAAGGGCACCGCCCGCTGTCACTTCCGACGGCGGGCGGCGTTCGTTCTGACAGCGGCCGCCGTCAGTGAGTCAGCCGGCACCTTTCGGCCAGTCACCCCGGGGCAAACTGCCCGAGAGCCGGCAGCTTGCGAAGCGTTTGCTTACGGCTAAGCACCGGCCTCACCGCAGATTTCTTGACGTTTGCTTGGCCGTGTCGGCAGAAATGCGTACCTTTGCCCCTATGGAAGAAACAATCAACGAAGTACTGCTGCACGCCTGCTGCGCCCCTTGCTCGTCGGCCATCGTCGAGTGGATGCTCGCCCACGACGTACGGCCTACCATATTCTATTACAACCCCAACATCTTTCCGCTCGAGGAGTACGAAATCCGCAAGCAGGAGAGCAAGCGCCACGCCGAGAGCCTGGGCATCACGTGGATAGACGGCGACTACCGTCACGACGAGTGGCAGCAGGCCGTCAGCGGACTGGAGCAGGAGCCCGAACGGGGCCGCCGCTGCCAGCAGTGCTTCGCGCTGCGCCTGCTGGCCACGGCCCGCAAAGCCCGCGAACTGGGCATTGAGCACTTTGCCACCACGCTGGCCTCAAGCCGCTGGAAGAGTCTGGAGCAGATAGAGCGGGCCGGACTGCAAGCCCAGCAGGCCGTCAGCGGCACCACCTTCTGGGCCAGGAACTGGCGCAAGGGCGGCTTGCAGGAACGGCGTAACCAGCTGCTGCGCGAGTACGGCTTCTACAACCAGCTGTATTGCGGCTGCGAATACTCCATAAGAAAAGAACAACATTCAACTCAAGCTACCTGAATCTATGGAACAGCTCTTTACCGAACGCGTCATGCAAAGCCCCGACGGCAAGTACCGCTGGGCCCGTAGCGTAAACCTATTGACCAACATGAGCATCTTTCTGCACCTGATGAAGGTGCTCACCCTCGTGGCGCTCGGCGTACTGCTGGGGGTTTTGTTCATCATGCTTACCAGCGGGGGCCTCACGCTGATCCGGGCCGTCGCGGGCTTCTTCATTGCGCTGTCCGTGGCCTGGGGCGTCGGCCTGCTGAGCTACATCATCTACTGCTACATACGCGGAGGCAGCTTCATGTCGTACTACACCATGGACGAGAACGGAATCAGCGAGTTGTTTGCCCCCCATCGCAAGGAGGACATCGAGAATATCGGAATCACCCCCGGATTGGCCGGTTTTACTCCCGTCCGGGCAACGAACCATAAAACGGACACGACCGTACGCTTCGAGCAGGTTCGCAGCCTGAAGTATCGCCAAGCTCTGGGCCACATCAAGCTGAGCATGGGCCTCGAGGCCCTGCGCGTCTATGTGCCTGAGGAAGACTTCGCCTTCGTGAGCAACTTCCTCGCGGAGCATTGTCCGAGAGTAAGAGGATAGGCTACTAAAGATAGAAAATGCTTTCCGGACCCATGTTGAACAGCAGGTCCAGAATGCTCAGGTCTGGCTGGAAGCCATGCTTGTGGGCGAAGACCTGGTAGTACTCTTTGTTGAGTGAAGAGTGAAGAGTGAAGAGTGAAGAATTCCCTACCGGACTCCCAACTTCGGCGGTAGCAAATTCTTCACTCTTCACTCTTAACTCTTCACTCCTGCGGATGTCCAGCAGTTCGCACATTTTCCGGATGATGCAGAAGTTCAGGTCGTAAAGGAACTCGTAGTCTTGCTCGAAGAAAGGGCGGATGTCGTCTTCGTAAAACTCAAAGAAGGGGCTCTCGCTGTAAGCCGACTGCAGCGCATTCCAGTGTACGCGGCGCCACGAGCCGTGCTGGCTGATACGCACGTCGCGGATAGAATTTCGGCTGACGAAATCAGTTTTTCGAGGTGCGAGGTGCGAGGTGCGAGGTGCGAAATTAGTGTCTGCCCCTGAAGTATTCTCGCACCTCGCACCTCGTAAACCGTAAACCGAGCTATGCTCCACGGGCACCGTGAGCGTCTGCAGCCCATTGGCCGTGGCTATGACGCAACGGTTGCGCGTGGTCTGCTTCGTGTATGGCTCGCTGTCGTCGAGCACGGCGTGGTCGGCGCGGTACAGCTGCCGGTACCAAGATATGGGGCCAAAGTAAGTTGTATGCAAAAGTGCCGTCATGGATAGCAGAGGAAACGGTCGCTGCGCCAGCCGTCGAATAACGACGCACCCGGCTCGTGACTATATATAATAAGGTATGCACGCCCGATGATGTGGTCTTCAGGGACGAGCAGCAAGCCAGCCCTGTCCCTCTGGGAGCGCGGAGTGCCTACAGGC
>DGTH01000020.1 GCA_002393705.1 Prevotella sp. UBA4341
TCATTTGATCCCCTTCGCATTCAGCGCCTCTTGGTAGCGGCGGGCGTTAGCCATGTGCTCCTCGCCGGTGGCTGCAAAGTTATGGCGGCCGGAGAAGTCCTCCTTCGCACACATGTAGAGGTAGTCGTGGTGCTCCATGTTCAGTACGGCATCGATGGCCGCAATGCTGGCCACCTTGATGGGGCCGGGCGGCAGTCCGTGGTTGCGGTACGTGTTGTAGGGACTGTCTATGCTTAGCAGCTTGTCGTAGAGCCGCTTCAGGTCGAAGCGCTTCCAGGCAAACTTGATGGTGGGACAAGCCTGAAGGGGCATGTCCCTCTGCAAGCGGTTGTAGTACAGGCCGGCTATGATGCGCTTCTCCGCCAGGTCGTTGGTCTCTTCATCGACGATGCTGGCCAGCGTCTGCACCTCGAGGGGTGACAGCTGCAGGCTTTCGGCCTTCTTGAGCCGCTCCGTGGTCCAGAAGGCTTTATACTCCTTCTGCATACGCTTCATCAAGTCGTCGAGCGTGGTGTCCCAATATATATTATAGGTATTAGGAATGAAGAGGCTGATGACGGTCGTCGTGTCCGTACCGTAGCGCCGGCAGAAAGCACTGTCACGAAGCGCCTGGGCAATCTCGGCCGAGTCGAGCATGAGTTTCTTGGAGAGCAGGGCCGACAGGCGTTCGCAGGTGCGGGCCTCGGGTACCGTCAGGTTGACGGCTTCCTGCTGCTGGTTCTTCAGGTGGCGCCATACGGTGAGCGCCAGCTGACCGGGCTCCACCTTGTAGCGTCCTGTCTTGATGTCCTGGTCGTAGTGGGTGTGACGGGCTATGGTGTGGAAAGCTTTCTTTCCGACGGTAGTGGCAAAGGGGTCAATCTTCTGATAGACAGAGTCTATCGTGTCGTCGCGGTCTATCAGGACGTAGTGCGTCTCGTCGTCAGCGGCAAGAGGTGTCAGCAGGTAGTAGCCCACGAGGGCCAGGATGGCTGTCAAGCCAGCCGCCGCAGCGTACAGATAGACCTTGGGATACTTGAATTTCTTCTTCATTTTTGTATGTAAGCTTTATTTTCAGCTTGCAAAGTTACGAATTAATATGTAATTGGCAAAGAAATTCACTGCCATTTGCGTTCTTTTCTTTATCTATTTAGAAGTTTTGGCCAAGATTTTCTTCCTTGGCTTTGTTTTTTAGAACGTTTTTTCGTACCTTTGCTCGCTCAAAGAACAAAATCAATTCCAACTGTATGAAGAAAACCTTTATTATCCTTACCTTTCTGTTCGTAGCCGTAGGGCTGCGGGCACAGAGTTCGTTCGGCGAGCGCCCCAAGCTCATAGTAGGAATCGTTGTTGACCAGATGCGCTGGGACTATCTGCCCCGCTATTACGACCAGTTCGGCGATGGCGGATTCAAGCGGCTTTTGAACGAGGGCTACAGCTACGACAACTGTCTCATCAACTACGTACCGACGGTGACCAGCATCGGCCACACGAGCGTCTATACCGGCACGACGCCTGCCTACCACGGCATTTGCGGCAATAACTTCTACCTTGACGGGGAGAGCGCCTACTGCTGCAGCGACAAGAGCGTGCAGCCCGTGGGCTCCGACAACCAGAAGGCCGGCTGCATGTCGCCGCGCAACCTGCTGGCTACGACCATAGGCGACCAGCTGCGGCTGCACACCGACTTCCGCTCGAAGGTCATCGGCATCAGCTACAAGGACCGTGCCGCCATCTTCCCGGCAGGAAGGGGTGCCAACGCTGCCTACTGGCTCGACACGAAGAACCGCCGCTTCATCACCTCCACCTACTACATGACCGAGCTGCCCGCATGGGTGAAGGAGGCCAACAAGAAGACAGAGGCCGACCCCGACTTCGTGCGCCTGGGCAAGGACATCGGCCTCTCGCCAGCCTGCGGACACATTACCACCGACATGGCCATAGCAGCCCTGAAGGGTGAGAACCTGGGACGTGGACTCGACACCGACATGCTCTGCGTGAGCTACAGCCAGACCGACGTCATGGGACATAAGTGGGGAACACGCGGCGTGAAAGCTGACAGCGCATACCTGGAGCTGGACAAAGACATAGCACGACTGCTCACGGCGCTCGACCAGCAGGTGGGAAGAGGACAGTACCTGCTGTTCCTAGCGGCCGACCACGGTGCTGCCCATAACTACAAGTTCATGCAGGACCACCACTTCTCGGCTGGCCAGTGGCGCAGCGACCAGGTCATACCGAAAATCAACAGCATACTGGGCGACAAGTACATCAAGGACATCATAGACTACCGCGTCTTCATAGACCGCAAGCTCTGCGAGGCCAACGACAAGGACTATGAAGACATACGCGACCGCATCGTCAGCGAACTCAAAAAGGAGAAGGACGTCATCTTTGCGGCAGCCTACGAGGAACTGCCCCAGACGGCCATGCCCGACCTGCTGCGGGAGCGCGCCCTGCGCGGCTACTACCCGGGACGCTCAGGCGACATCATCTTCTTCCCCCGTCCGGCTTACTACGAGTTTGGCGACTATTCCTCGCCCACAGGCACCACCCACGGCTTGTGGAACCCCTACGACGCCCACATTCCCATGGTCTTCTTCGGCTGGCACGTGCCTCACGGCAGCAGCCCGCGCGAGACCCACGTCACCGACTTTGCGGCCACCGTCTGCGCCCTGCTGCACATTCAGCAGCCTAACGCCAGCATTGGCGAGGCACTGACCTTTGGGCAGTTTTAATGACTTTTAACAAGGCAAAGAACTTGTCCAACGAGAAAAAGTTGTACCTTTGCACGAAGTAAAACTTAAAATATTGTATTACAGACTATGAAACAGACCATTCTGGTAACCGGTGGCACCGGCTTTATCGGTTCACACACTACCGTAGAACTGCAGAACGCAGGCTACGAAGTCGTTATTGTTGATAACCTCTCGAACTCGAACGCCGACGTGCTTGACGGCATTGAGAAGATAACCGGCAAGCGCCCCGCCTTCGAGCGCGTAGATTGCTGTGACCTGGAGGCTATGGACAACGTCTTCCGCAAGTACCCAAAGATTGAGGGCATCATTCACTTCGCTGCATCGAAAGCCGTAGGCGAAAGTGTCGAGAAACCTCTGCTGTACTACAGAAATAACATCCTTTCGCTGGTCAACCTGCTTGAGCTCATGCCGAAACATGGCGTGAAGGGCATCATCTTCTCCAGCAGCTGCACGGTCTATGGACAGCCCGACCCCGAGAACCTGCCCGTCACCGAAGACGCTCCCATCAAGCCGGCGGAGAGCCCCTACGGTAACACAAAGCAGATCAACGAGGAAATCATACGCGACGACATCAACAGCGGAGCACCCATCAAGGCTATCCTGCTGCGCTACTTCAACCCCATAGGCTCACACCCCTCGGCCTACATCGGCGAGTTGCCCAACGGCGTGCCCATGAACCTGATTCCCTACGTCACGCAGACGGCCATCGGCATCAGAGAGAAACTGAGCATCTTCGGCAATGACTACGACACGCCCGACGGAACCTGCATCCGCGACTACATCTACGTGGTCGATTTGGCCAAGGCTCACGTCAAGGCTATGGAGCGCGTGCTCGATACGGACTCTGACAAGCTTGAAGTGTTCAACGTGGGCACGGGCAACGGTGTATCGACCAAGCAGATTGTCGATGCTTTCGAAAAGGCTACGGGCGTGAAGCTGAACTGGCAGTACGCACCCCGTCGTGCTGGCGACATTGAGAAGGTATGGGCTAACCCCGAAAAGGCCAACAAGGTGCTGGGGTGGAAGGCTGAGACCAGTCTTGAAGACACGCTGAAGTCGGCATGGCTCTGGCAGCAGAAGCTGCGTGAGCGCGGCATACAATAAGGAAATCCTTTCTTTCATAAAATAATGAAACATAGCCATCAGGCTATAATTTGTGTTTGTGTTTACTGGCGGGTCTCCGATGGGAATCGGAGACCCGTTCACTTCAAAGCGATAAGCAAATAACATCAGGAAATAATGAATCAGAATCTTCTCAGCGAACTTAACGACAGTCAGCGCGAGGCCGTCACCTGGTGTGACGGACCCCAGCTGGTCATAGCCGGAGCAGGGTCGGGAAAGACACGTGTGCTGACCTACAAGATAGCATGGCTCTTGGAAGAATACAACCTGGAACCCTGGCGAATACTCGCCCTGACGTTCACCAACAAGGCGGCACGCGAAATGAAGGAACGCATAGCGCGCCTGGTGGGGCAGGAGAGGGCCCGCTACCTGCAGATGGGAACCTTCCACAGCGTCTTTGCACGCATACTGCGACGGGAAGCCCGCCACATAGGCTACAACCCGGACTTTACCATCTACGACCAGAGCGACTCACGCTCGCTGGTGAAGAGCATCATCAAGGAGATGCAGCTCGACGAGAAGCAGTATAAGCCGTCGAGCGTGGCAGACCGCATCTCCATGGCCAAGAACCACCTGCTGCTGGCCCATGCCTACGCCAACAGCCCCTCGGCTGCCGACGACGCCGTACGCAAAGTACCGGCCATCAGCCAGATATACCTGCGCTATGCAGAACGCTGCCGACAGGCCAATGCCATGGACTTCGACGACCTGCTGGTGCAGACGTTCACGCTGTTCCGCGACCACGAGGACATTCGCAGGCAATACGCCGAACGCTTTGCCTATGTGCTGGTCGATGAGTACCAGGACACGAACTACGCACAGCAGGCCATCGTCATGCAACTCACGAAGGAGCGCCAGCGCGTCTGCGTGGTAGGCGACGACGCACAAAGCATATACTCCTTCCGGGGTGCCAACATCGATAACATCCTGAACTTCCAGAAGGCCTACACGGGGGCACGACTCTTTAAGCTGGAACAGAACTACCGCTCTACGCAGCTCATTGTCGAGGCGGCCAACAGCCTGATACGCCATAACCAGCGACAAATACCCAAAGACGTGTATAGCCACAACGAAGAGGGCGAGAAACTCACCCTGAAGCCTGCCTACAGCGACAAAGAGGAGGCACAGGTGGTATGCAACGACATACAGCGCATCAGGCGGACGGAGCATTGTGAGTACTCTGACTTCGCCATACTCTACCGCACCAATTCGCAGAGTCGCTCGTTCGAGGAATATATGCGCAAGGAGAACATTCCCTACCGCATATACGGCGGACTAAGCTTCTACCAGCGTAAGGAGATAAAGGACGTCATAGCCTACTTCCGGCTCGTGGCCAACCCCGACGACGAGGAGGCACTGAAGCGTATCATCAACTATCCGGCACGCGGCATCGGCGATACCACCGTGACCAAGATCATTGCCGCCGCCTCGCTGCACGGCGTCAGCCTCTGGACGGTCATCAAGCAGCCTGCCGTCTTCCAACTCAACGTGAATCGGGGCACGCTATCGAAGATAGAGGCCTTCCGCACGCTCGTGGAAAGCTGGATAGCGCGTGCCCAGACTGACGACGCCTTCGCCCTGGGCCACGACGTCATCATGCAGAGCGGAGTGAGCCGAGACATCTACTCGGGCAAGGAGCCTGAGGACCTGTCGCGCCAGGAGAACCTGCAAGAGCTGGTCAGCGGACTGCAAGACTTTGTTGAGTCACGCCGCGAGGAAGACCAGGGCGACCACGTCTCCATGAGCGACTACCTGCAGGAGGTGTCGCTGCTGACCGACCTGGACAGCGACGACGACGACACACAGCCGAAAGTGGTCTTGATGACCATCCATAGCGCGAAGGGCCTGGAGTTTCCTACTGTCTTCATTGTGGGGCTGGAGGAGAACATCTTCCCGTCGCCCATGTGCGTCAACTCGCTACGCGAACTGGAGGAGGAACGCCGCCTGCTCTACGTGGCCATCACGCGGGCAGAGAAGCGCTGCATCATGACCTGTGCCCAAAACCGCTTCCGCTACGGCCGCATGGAGTTTGACACGCCCTCGCGCTTCATCAGGGATATTGACCCCCGGCTGCTCAACGTCGTAGGCAACACGCCGGGCCTCTCTGCCGGCTCGCGCCAGTTTGACTTCAACGGTAACCGCCTGAACCGCAACAGCAGCTACGTGCAGAACGCGCGCCCCGTGGCTACTCAGTTTATGGCCGACCCCAAGCCGCGCATTGTTCCCGTTACCACCGTTGCACCATCAGCAGGCAGGGAAACCACCTCAGACAATGACAGCCTGAAGGTGGGCTCCATCATCGAGCACCAGCGCTTCGGCATTGGCGAAGTGCTGGCCCTGGAAGGAACCGGCGAGAACCAGAAAGCAACTGTTCAGTTCAAGAATACCGGAACCAAACAGTTGCTCCTAAAGTTTGCACGTATCAAAGTTATCGGGTAAAAAGCTCTCAGAGCGCTTCATCCTCGGGCCGCTCTGGGCGGTGCACTACACGAGGCAGATGCTTTTTCTTGCGCAGGTAAGCTTCCTTGCGCAACTCGTAGTCCTGATAGTGTCGCTCTAAGAAGTTATCGGCCATGCTGACTACTGGTTTTTGCTGTAGATGATGCTGATGGTGACCGGCTCATGCTCGTTCTGACTGCCACCCACCAGGCGGGTATTAGTCAGCGACATGAGGTTCGACACCTTCGTCGTGGTCGTTGTGGAGCTGCCCGTCATGGTGGCCGTCGAAGTACTCGTGGTGCGCTCTACAGGCACCAGGACAAGCTTGTTCCAGTCTTCGCCACCCGTGGCGCGGTTCTGGTAGAGCGTTGCTATCAGTGTTGAAAGGTTGTTGAACTCGTAGGTCTGCGACTTGCTGTTCAGCACTGCCAGGTAAGACGTTTTGTTGTCTGGCAGATTGTTCTCCTCAAAAAACGTGAACACCTTGTCCTTGGGCAACATGACCAGGGCCGGCGCATTCCCAAAAGCTTCATCACTATCTTTCTGCCAACTGCGGAAGACCATCTTGGCCGACGTGATGGTGTCGTTCTCATGGCCCCGCATGATGTCGTCCACCGGTAGCGTCACCTCGGTGAAGATGCCGGCCGGTGTCTTCAGGTAGGTGCAGCTCTGGTCGGCAGCCAGCTCTTCCAGCCGCTGCTTGTCGTTGGTGATGGTCGTGGTCTGGCGCACCTCTGTAGTACCGGTGAAGGTGCGGTTGGCATAGATGAGCGAGTCGCCCTTCATGTAGCGGTAATACACTTTCAGCTCGGTGGTGTGAATCTGCGACATAAGCCCTGCGCCGTCGGTGCTCTTGAAGTAGAAGCCCGGACAGACGTGGCTGGTGAAGGTAAAGGAATTCTTGAAGTATTCGGGGTGCGTATAGAACATGTCCATGACGTACGTACCGTAGTTGTTGTAGCTCTTGCCAGCCTGCGAGGTGTAGGCCTCGTTCAGCGGAATGTTGATGTAGGGAATGTAGTTGGAGGTGTTACGCAGCTTCTCCGACTTCAGGAAGTCCACGAAGGTGTAGGTTTTCGTCTTCAGAATGCCGTCGTTACGTATGAGTTCATCGCCCATGGGGTCGAAGTCGGTATAGTAGAACTGTCCTTCGGCCACGGGCTTCTTCAGTTCGTAGGCCTTCAGTGTCATGGGTGCCAGCGTGTCGCCGGTACACGACGCGATGTAGATGTTCAGGTGGCAGGAGTCGGCAATGATGCCGCCCTGGCCGTCCAGGCTCACCATGTCGCTCTTATCGGGGAAGAGGTTTGTGGCCAGGGCCTCCAGCTGCACAAACTGGGTGGTAAAGTCGGAGGTAACGTAGTCGCCCGTCGAGGGGTCCTTGATGCGCCCTAAATAGCAGGTGCTGTTCTGCGAGAGTACGGAGTCAACGACGACAGAACGCGTAGCGACGTTGAACGTGTCGGCGACGATAGAGAAGTGGTCTGTGTCCTTAGTCAGCGAAGAGCCGACCTGGGCAGTATCATCATCACAGGCAGAGATTGTTATTGCAGCCAATAAAACCCCCGCAATCCATTTTGCTTTCATTCTTATGCTTTACTTTATGTATATGTTATTCCTGATACAACTGTTCGTAGAAGTTCATGTATGCATCGCCGAAGTCCTCGCCGGGGAACTTCAGCAGTGGCTTGTTCTGGGCAGCAGCATAATCGAGCAGCTCCTGATTGATTTCGGCATCGGCCTCAATGATGCCGTCCGAGTAGTCAATGGCCAGCTTGCCCAGCTGCTCGAAGTTGAAGTTCTCGCCGTATTTGCTTAGTATGCTGGCTTTTGCGTCCTTATACTCAACGTACTCCTTAAACGACAGACCGAGGTCTTTGTCTAAGTGCTTGGTGAAGAGCGACGTGACGACCTTGGTGTTAGAGAACCAGGGTTCGTCCTTGTAGGCCGTCTTGATGTAGAAGGGAATGACGGCGCTCATCCAGCCCTGACAGTGAATAATGTCGGGAGCCCAGCGCTGCTTGTTGACAGCCTCCAGGACGCCTCGAGCAAAGAAGATGGTGCGCTCGCCGTTGTCGGGGTAGTCCTCGCCGTTGGTATCCATGAGCATCTGGCGTTTGGAGAAGTAGTCATCGTTGTCAATGAAATAGACCTGCACCCTTGTCCCCACGATGGTAGCCACCTTGATGACCAGCGGGTGGTCGGTTTCGTTGATGATAAGATTCATTCCCGAGAGACGCTGTACCTCGTGCAGCTGCCCGCGCCGTTCGTTGATGGTGCCCCACTTGGGCATGAATGTTCTTATTTCACAACCACGCTCCTGTATGGCCTGTGGCACTTTCTTGCCCATGACGGCCAGTTCGGTTTCGGGTACAAAGGGTATTGTCTCTTGATTGATGAATAATATTCTCTTTGCCATTTCTCTACGGTTTTGTAGCGCAAAGGTACGAAATAATTGGGAAAAAAGGGAATTAATCATGTCTTTTTATGTTTTTTAGACAGGAATTTGGCATATTTTCACGATATTTCTTTCTTATTTGATAAAAATGTTGTTATTTTGCACCCGCAATTGCAATAACACCTTATAGAGAATGAAAGTATTTCAAAAGATTGTTGACTTACAGAATGCACTCTTCACTGAGCGCAAACAGGGTAAACAGATAGGCCTTGTACCTACCATGGGTGCCCTTCATGAAGGCCATGCCTCGCTGGTACGCCGCAGTGTTCAGGAGAACGATGTCACCGTTGTTTCGGTATTCGTCAACCCTACGCAGTTTAACGACAAGAACGACTTGAAGAATTATCCCCGTACGCTCGACGCTGACTGCAAGCTGTTGGACGAGTGCGGTGCTGACTACGTTTTTGCCCCTACGGTCGAGGATATGTACCCCACGCCTGACACTCGCCAGTTTGAATACCCGCCCGTGTCAACCGTCATGGAGGGAGCTCACCGTCCCGGCCACTTCAACGGTGTCTGTCAGGTGGTCAGCCGCCTCTTCTACATCGTCAAGCCCCACCGTGCCTACTTCGGCGAGAAGGACTGGCAGCAGATAGCCGTCGTGAAGCAGATGGTACGCCACTTGGCACTGCCCGTTAAGATTGTAGAGTGCGACATCGTGCGCGATGCCGACGGACTGGCCAAGAGCTCGCGCAACACGCTGCTGAGCCCCGACGAGCGCGCCATAGCCCCCAACATCTACAAAGCACTGAAGGCAAGTCTGGACTACGCCAAGACGCACACCGTCAAGGAGACCCACGACAAGGTGGTCAGCGACATTAACGCTACTGAGGGCCTTGACGTTGAATACTTCTCGATTGTTGACGGTAACACGCTTCAGGACGTAGCCTCCTGGGACGACTCTCCCTACGTCGTAGGCTGCATTACCGTCTATTGCGGCAAGACGCCCATACGCCTTATTGACCACATAAAGTACAAGGAGTCATGATGATAGAAGTTCTGAAGTCGAAGCTGCACTGTGTCACCGTCACCGAGGCCAACCTGAACTACATGGGGAGCATCACCATCGACGAGGACCTCATGGACGCTGCCAACCTCATAGCAGGCGAGAAAGTGCAGGTGGTTGACAACAACAATGGCGAGCGCTTTGAGACCTATATCATTAAGGGTGAGCGTGGCTCGGGCTGCATCTGCCTGAACGGTGCTGCCGCCCGCCGGGTGCAGGTAGGCGATGTGTGCATCATCATTTCCTACGCCATGATGGACTTCGAGGAGGCAAAGACCTTCCGTCCCCGCGTGGTGTTTCCTAAAGAAGGAAACAAACTGTAAGATATTTACGATTGACGGATTTACGATTTTCGATTTAAATGTAACAGGCATAATAACTGCCACATTGGTATTCAATCGAAAATCGAAAATCCGTCAATTGTCAATATAGGTTGGGTTACTCGATGACTACGAGCGCATCGTCTTCCATGACGCTCTGGCCTTGCTGAACGAGCACAGCCGTTACCTTTCCGCCCTTTTCGGCTTCCAGGTTGTTGGCCATCTTCATGGCTTCCAGCACAACCACGACGTCACCCGCCTGAACTTCGTCGCCCACCTGGACCTTCACCTCGATGATGGTGCCGGGCAGCGGGGCCTTCACAGCGTTGTCACGGTTTACGTTAGCACTGTTGGCAGTGGCGGCACTGCTGTCGGCGGCAGGCTCGGCCTTGGGTTTGCCCAGCACTAC
>DGTH01000011.1 GCA_002393705.1 Prevotella sp. UBA4341
GAGATTAACCGCAAGTTTGGCAGGAGCCTCACTGTGTCGCACAAGAGCACTAAGGAACAGCGGGAACAGCTGCAGGACAAGCGTAGCCATTATCATGTGATAGCTGTAGTGAACTTTCACGATGGCAGGACTGGCATCAAGGTACTGCCTCGTGTACTCAGAAGCATCCTCCATTATTATAATCACGTGCTGGTCAGCAAGGAAATCAAGAACATTCAGCTATACATGAGCAACAACGTGTTCTTCAACCGCTATCCTAACTCTTCAGCATTGAAGGTATATTTCTTAGAGGCTGATGAAATCAGGAAACAGCTTGATGGGGCAGAAAAGATGGAGTGTGATGGAAAGACAATTAAAAGAAATCAGTGAGAAATGAAAGGAAAACAGTACTTTTGCAAACTTCGGGTGTTTTATGGTGCTTATGTCAGGAAATAATCGTATCTTTGCAACCGATATGCCCGTAATGGGGGTAATGCTTTCTTTTTTTACAGTATGAAACAGGAGTCTTTTCTGAACATTGAGAATATCAGGCGGAGCAGCGGCGGGGTGGAGTATCACCCGCTCGTGCCCTTCCTGCCGGAGAATGCGAAGGTGCTGTTCTTGGGCAGTTTCCCGCCACAGCGAAAGCGCTGGTGCATGGACTTCTACTACCCGAACTTCATTAACGACCACTGGCGCATTGAGGGTGAGGTGTTCTTTGGTGACCGCAACCACTTTGTTGATGATGCGCATAAGTGTTTCAGCCTCAGCGACATTGTGGACTTCTGTCGCCAGCAGGGCATTGCCTTTTACGATGCTTCGACGGCCGTGTGCCGTCTCGAGGATAATGCGTCCGACAAGTTTCTCGACGTAGTGCAACCTACCGACGTGAGGGCCCTGGTAGCCCAGCTGCCGCACCTGCGGGTCATTGTTACTACGGGCGAGAAGGCTACAGAGACGCTCTGCCAGACGCTGGACGTCCCCACTGTTCCCAAGGTGAACGGCTCGGTGGTGCTTCCCAGCTTACAGAGCCGTGATGCAGGCCGGCTGGTGCTCTACAGACTGCCCTCGTCGTCGAGGGCTTACCCGCTGGCCTTCAGCAAGAAGGTGGAGGCTTACCGCAGCATGTTCCTCGGAGCAGGCCTGCTGAAGACAGCCGAACCGCAGCTGTTCTATTACGACATGGGCAAGGGTGTGACGGCGTTCAGCACGACGCGTCAGGGTGGTTGTAGCACGGGGAGCTACGCTGCGTTCAACATCAACCGCTACTCAGGCGACAGCGAGCTGCACGTCGGCCGTAACCGCGAGCTGCTCTGCAGGCTGCTGAACATCGGTGACGACCATCTCCTCATGCCCCACCAGACGCACGACGTCCGCGTGGCCTGTATCGACGAGGCCTTTATGACTCTCCGCGCTGCAGAGCGCCAGGAGGCGCTGGAAGGTGTCGATGCGCTGACCACCCGTCTGCCCGGGGTCTGCATCGGCGTGAGTACGGCCGACTGCGTACCCCTTCTGCTCTACGACCCACGTAGGCAGGCCGTCTGTGCCGTTCATGCCGGCTGGCGGGGCACGGTGGGACGCATAGCTGAGAAGGCTGTGGCCGCCATGGTCGCCAGCTACGGCTCGTGTCCACAGGACCTCGTGGCCCAGACGGGACCGGGCATCAGTCTCGATAGCTTCGAGGTGGGCCAGGAGGTCTATGACGCCTTCGCTGCCGCCGCCTTCCCCATGGAGCACATCAGCCGCCAGTACCCCACGACCGCTAATGCTCAGGAGCAGAAGTGGCACATAGACCTGCCCCAGTGTAACCGGGACCAGCTTCTTGCTGCAGGTTTAAGAGCCGAGAACATTTCGCTCAGTACAGTGTGTACCTACCAGCAGAGCGACACCTACTTCTCGGCACGCCGCCTGGGTGTCAGGTCCGGGCGTATCTTTACGGGCATCGTTATCAACAGACAGCAGGAAGGAGGACAGCCATGTATAGGTTGAAACGCCTGATAGTCTGGATGCGTCGCATGCGCCACAGCCGGGGCTTCGGAGTACAGTCGCCCTACGACTATGCGTTCATTCGCTACGTGGTCAACGAACACTGGCCCTACTACGCCTACGATGAGCTGGACCGACAGGTGACCGGCATAGACAAGCGGACGCGCAAACTCTGCCGACTCTACTTCCGCATGGCCAACTGGCTGCAGCCGAAGACCATAGCCGACTACGGCGCTGAGACCGATGCCTACAGGCTTTACATGCAGCGCGGCTGCCGCTCGTCGGACTACGAGCCGCAGAGCGCCTGCTACGAAGGCCCTACGCTTGCGCTGGGACGAATGTCGCTGACGGGCGACTACCGCTGCTACTATGAAAGCCTTCTGCAGCATGTTGGTGAGCACTCGGTACTCATCGTCGAGACTATCAAACGCGACAAGCAGGCCAGGGCCTTCTGGGACGAGGTAAAGCGCGACGCGCGTACCGGCGTAACCTTCGACTTGTACTACTGCGGTGTAGTATTCTTCAATAAGAAAAAGTATAAACAAAACTATATAGTAAACTTCTGAGCAATGGTAAAGATAACCAAGGTATATACGCGCCACGGCGACAAGGGCCAGACGAGCCTCGTGGGCGGAGTAAGAATCAAGAAGAGCGACGTGCGGCTCGAAGCCTACGGCACGGTCGATGAACTGAGTGCCCACCTGGGTCTGCTGGCAGCCCTGATGACCGATGCCGATGCTGACGAGCGCACCATGGTGCTCCAGGTGCAGAATACGCTGTTCAACGTCTGCACCCATCTGGCCACCGACCAGAGCCAGACACCTCTCTACCCATCGGCCCGCATGCCTGAAGGACAGGTCGAACTGCTGGAACGCGAGATAGACCGCCTTATGGGCGCACTGCCCGAGGCCCAGGGCTTCATCCTCTCTGGCGGCACGCCGGCTGCCGCCCAGGCCCACGTCTGCCGTACGGTCTGCCGGCGTGCCGAACGGCGCATCGTGGCCTTGGCTGAAGTGGCTGAAGTGGGCGAAGAAGTGCAGAAATACGTGAACCGACTGAGCGATTATCTCTTTGCTTTGGCAAAAAAAATAAATTTTAACGCTGGTAGGAGTGAAATATTATGGCAGGATGCTTGCAAATAAGAAATAATTTACTACTTTTGCGGTCGAATTTGAAATAGTAAATGATAAATTGTTAAATTGT
>DGTH01000168.1 GCA_002393705.1 Prevotella sp. UBA4341
AGATCATCGTCCGCCAGATGATGCGTAAGGTACAGATTAACGATCCGGGTGACACCTCGTTCCTCGAGCAGGAAGTGGTCGATAAGCTTGACTTCGCTGAAGAGAACGACCGCATCTGGGGTAAGAAGGTAGTCATCGATGCCGGTGACTCTGAGAACCTGAAGGCTGGACAGATTGTTACGGCACGTAAGCTGCGCGACGAGAACTCGTCGCTGAAGCGCCGCGACATGAAGATTGTCCAGGTTCGTGACGCCGTGCCCGCTACATCGACACAGATTCTGCAGGGTATCACCCGTGCTGCACTGCAGACCAAGTCGTTCATGTCGGCTGCATCCTTCCAGGAGACGACAAAGGTGCTCAACGAAGCTGCCATCCGTGGCAAGGTTGACCATCTGGAAGGCATGAAGGAGAACGTCATTACCGGACACCTCATCCCTGCCGGTACGGGCCAGCGCGACTTCGACAAGATTATCGTAGGCTCCAAGGAAGAGTACGAGCGCATGCAAGCCAACCGCAAGAATGTGCTTGACTTCGCCGAAGACCCCGTACTGGACGACGTGATGTAAACTTAGACATCAACAATCATAGAAATTAAAAACGTAAGTATTATGGCATTTTTAACTAACGACAAACTGGTCATCGTCGGCGCAGCTGGCATGATTGGCTCAAACATGGCTCAGAGCGCCCTGATGATGGGTCTGACTAACAACATCTGTCTCTACGACATATTCTCACCCGAAGGTGTGGCTGAGGAGATGCGCCAGAGCGGCTTCGACAATGTATGCATTACCGCTACTACCGATGTCAAGGAGGCATTCACTGATGCAAAGTACATCATCTCTTCCGGTGGTGCACCCCGTAAGGAGGGCATGACTCGTGAGGACCTTCTGGCCGGCAACTGCAAGATTGCCGAGGAACTGGGTAAGAACATCAAGACTTTCTGTCCCGACGTGAAGCACGTGGTCATCATCTTCAACCCCGCCGACCTCACGGGCTTGGTAACGCTTCTCTACTCTGGTCTGAAACCCGGTCAGGTTACCACACTGGCAGGTCTGGACACAACCCGTCTGCAGTCTGCACTGGCTAAGAAGTTCGGCGTCATGCAGAGCGAAATCACTGGTTGCGCCACCTATGGCGGTCATGGTGAGCAGATGGCAGTCTTTGGCAGCCACGTAGTAGTGAAGGGTCGCAAGCTGACCGACATCATCGGTACGCCCGAATTCCCCGCTGAGGAGTGGGAGCAGATGAAGACCGACGTCACCAAGGGTGGCGCTGCCATCATCAAGCTGCGTGGCCGCTCTTCGTTCCAGAGCCCCTCGTACCTCTCGGTTGAGATGATTCGTGCCGCCATGGGTGGTGAACCTTTCCGCTTCCCCGTAGGCACCTACGTGAAGACCGACAAGTACGACCACATTATGATGGCCATGAAGACGAAGCTCAGCCCCGAGGGTGCTACCTACGAGGTTCCTGAGGGAACTCCCGAGGAGAATGCAAAGCTGGATGCCAGCTACGAGCACCTCTGCAAGATGCGCGACGAACTGGTAACGCTCAACATCGTGCCGCCCATCAGCGAGTGGAACAAGATTAATCCGAACCTCTAAAGCAGGGTTCTGTCTGTCAAACAAAGAAAGCTATCCTTCGGGGTGGCTTTCTTTGTTTACAACCAACTATAAATGTAAAAAAACGAAAAGGAACCGGCCAGAAAAGCCCCTAAGAGGAGAGTTCGCTTAAAAAATCGGCCAATTAGCCGAATATGTTTGGAGAAGAAGTCGATGTTGTGTACCTTTGCATCGTCAAAACGTGATTAAATAAATATCTAAAGCAATAGGTTAGTAGTTTTAAGTTAATTGGTAAAAAGAATAGGTGTAACGGTATGTTAAATTAGCGTTAAGATAAGGCTCGTCGTGATGGCGGGTCTTGTTTTTTTTATAATTTTGCACCTTCAAAGTATTAACGAAGAGAATTATGGCATTAATCAAGAGTTACAAAGGGCTGACACCCAAATGGGGCAAAGACTGCTACTTCAGTGAGAACGCTACAATAGTAGGCGGCGTAACGATGGGCGACGAGTGCTCGGTATGGTTTAATGCAGTAGTACGTGGCGACGTGGCTCCCATCACCATCGGCGACCGCACAAACGTACAAGACTGCAGCTGCATACACGTGACGCACGACACGGGGCCTACTGTTATCGGGAACGACGTAACCATCGGCCACAACGTGACGGTGCACGCATGCACCATCCACGACGGGGCACTCATCGGCATGGGTGCCACGCTACTCGATGGCTGCGAAATAGGCGAAGGAGCCGTGGTAGCTGCAGGAGCCTTGGTCCTTCAGAACGTGAAAGTGGGTGCACATGAAATATGGGGTGGAGTGCCGGCTAAGTACATCAAGCCTACACGTCCCGGCATGACCGATAACGCTGCGCACTACGTGGAGTACTCGAAGGAGTACATGAAGGAGGATCCTACTTGTGCTTTTGGTAATACTCCAGACCACGCTTGACGTTCTCACGTACTGCGTTCGACGACATGGTGGCACCCGTCACGCCATCTACCTTTGTCTGTAGGGCTTTCTTGACAGGAAGCCCTACCCACATGGGAAACATAACCGCCTCCACCTCTTCAAAGTAGTCGGGAGTCTCATGATTCTTCAGAGCCTCAACTTTTTGTATCTTGTTCTTTTTGATATAAATCTTCAAGGGAGTCGTTCCGCGATATCCACGCACGTCTTTTGCCAGCGTTGCCGTATTCACAACATAGACTCCATTCTCTTTCGTCATTACACCGTCGCCTTTCGTCATACTCATCAACAGGACAGCAAGAGCGACCACCATTAATTTCTTCACCACGATTGTTATTATCTATTTATTTTTAATATTCACTACTACATACTCAGAACGTGTACCGATGCGGAATTTTCCGCCCCAGATGCCCAATCCGCTGCTGACATAAAAACGCGTTTGGCCACGCTGGTGTTCACCGAAGGCACATTCGTAGATAGACTCCGTAATCCACGATATGGGCCATACCTGCCCATGGTGCGTATGACCACTGAACTGGAAGTCAACACCTGCCTGCTCCGACTCTTCAAGATGATAAGGCTGGTGGTCGAGCAGGATGGTGTAGGCCTCCCCCTGCCCCCTCCCAAGGAGGGGGTTAATGAGATTCTTTATCTTGTTTCGACGCAGGTTAGTACGGTCGTCGCGGCCTATGATAGTTAGGTTGCCAATGGTGGCGGCACTATCGCGCAGCAGGTGGATGCCGGCTTCCTGATAGAAGCGCTCTGCATCACGGTCGCCGGCATAATACTCATGGTTGCCTAAGCAGGCATAGACAGGAGCGTTCAGCCGCTGAAATTCCTCGGCCATACGCTCTTCTATGAGGGGGCGCATGGAGCCGTCGATGATGTCACCCGCTACGAGGATGATGTCGGCATGTTCTTTATTGAGCAAATCGACCCATCGGGCCAGCTCCGCCCGGCGGTTATGATAGCCTATATGCATATCGCTCAGCATGACGAGTTTATAGGGTTTCGAGAGCGGCTTGTCGGTAGTCAGCGTCAGCTCCTCGCGTACTTTATTCTTATAATGCAGGTTACCGTAAAGGAAAATGGCGAAGAGCAGGGCTGTCAGTATGCCGGCAGTAGTCCAGTTGTCGTAAAGCCACGACTTGGGAACAAGCCTTACCAGTCGCCCTAAGTCGAGCAACAGGAACATCATGAACATATAGAGCATGACGAAGATGCTGCTGGTGCCAATGTCGTAGCATATAGAAGCCAACCAGAGGGGCAGCTGATCGAATTTGCGGGCTACGCTGAAGAACATCAAACTGAACGCAGCCACTCCAAGTCCGATAATCAGCCATTTCCATCCGGCAGAAAGGGGCAGCAGGCACCAAAGATGCCAAGCCAGATAGGCAAGGGCAAGAATGGGCAGCAACATAAAAATGATCCACATATAACGCATTTGCTTGGGTTTTCGGCGGCAAAGGTACATATAAACCATCAAAAAGCAAAAATTTTTAACTTTAGTTTCAGAATTGAACTAAAGCTCATAGCCAATCCCCAACGACAGTGTCGCAATGTTACATATATTTTGGTTTCCTCCTATCATTTTCCTCTTCAGGAAACTAAATGACAAGTCAAAAGAGAGAAGCACATGCTTGTATCTCAGCACATTGACTAATTGTCCCCCAACATCCCACCTTGGAAAGCCGCCATCAGTGAAGGTGCTACGATGCCCGTCAACAGGGAAACCCTCATAATAGTACATGCCTTCGGTAGCATCTATGTGTCCTCCCACCCCATAAGCGCCGTAAAGACCTGCACCAATAGAATAGCCGAACGATGTTTCAGGAAAGAAGTTATAAGAAATACTCACAGGAAGCATAAGGTAGTTAGCATCTGCCAAGATATCATTAGAAATGGCTTTGTTTTTATACATCATACCTTTACTCACATATTGCAACTCAGTTTGAAGGTGAATATGCTCCCTTCGGTCAAGTGGTATTCGCACCCCACCACCTAACATCAGACCAGTATGGGTGTCAATGCCTGCCTTATCATTAGGTAATGTCAATGCCAAGCCTATCCGTGCATAGGGATAAACACGGTTCGTTGTTATCGCCCCGTGTTGTGCTAATGCTCCAGCAGCACACCACATCATCACAAAAAACACAAAAAAACGCTGCATGGCTTATTCCTCCTCCGCCTTGAATCCTAACCACTTTGCATTCAGTTCATGTTCACTCATGGATTCATAAGTGTTCTCTACATAAACTCCCATCTTGTCATCACCTGATAATCGTTCTATGGTAATAAGCAGCCATTCTGACACATAAGTAATCCTCATATAAGGTGCCAAAGAACATTCAACAAGATTCTCTCGTGGCTCATACACATAACTACCGGTTTTCAGCAGGTTATGCTCTTTCTCATAAACAAACAAGAACAACTCGTCATTACTGAAGAAGAGGTCAGCCGGACCACTATGACTACCTGATACCCAATGAAAAACTTCCCCCTTTCCTTGTTGGTTAAGAAGAATAGTATTATTGAGTCGCCATCCTTTTCCCACAACCATGCTATTGAACTCTTCGCTGGTAATGGTAGTGATATTACCTACATAAGGTTTGCCAGTCTCGTCAAGCTCATAAGAATTGGATTCTTCTTCGCAGGTCATAGCCAACAGCGGCAACGTAAACAGGAGCAACAATGTTAGCTTTTTGTAAAAGCAGGAATCTTTCATATACAAACTGTCTTTTGTATATAGAAACGCTGCAGATACAAAAACCTTGCAGGTAAAAGGGACAAAAGCCCTAAAGATTAACATCTTTTAGCACCTTCGCAGTAGCACCAGCCTTACCCATGACGTAGTCACCGGCAGCCTTTCCACGACATGCCGTTTCGTCCGCATTAGCCGACAGCCGGTTCATACAGGCCGCAAAATCATCGTAACTCTTAATTTCGATGCCACCGCCACAGGCTTTCAACTCCTGTGCCTCCTGGAACTTCTGGTTGTTAGGGCCGAAGATGACGGGCACGCCCCAAACGGCAGCCTCCACCGTGTTGTGGATGCTCACCCCAAAGCCACCGCCAATGTATGCCACGGTGGCATAACGATAGATGCTTGACAAAAGGCCAAAGCAGTCGATGATGAGAGCCTCACCCCCAACCCCTCTCCAAGGGGCGAGGGGAGCAGAATCTCCTTGAGCTGCCAATTTGCTGTATCGTTCGACATGCCACCCCTGCAACTTACTTTCTATCTGTTGCAAATGGTCTTCGCCAATGACATGAGGAGCTATGATGAGTTTCCACTCCGGATGCTGCATGAAGTAACGAATAAAGATTTCCTCATCGGGAGGCCAGGAAGAACCTGCCACAAAGACAGGTGCCCCCCCTACTGCCCCCGAGGGGGCTTCATTACCAAGCCACCGGGCTATTGTGTCCCCCTCGGGGGACGAAAGGGGGGCTTCTACTGCTTGCTTGATTTGCAGCACGCGGTCGAAGCGTGTGTCACCCACCACCGACACGTCAGTAATGCCAAGCGTTGCCAACAGTTCACGGCTGACCTCGTTCTGCACATAGAAATGAGTAAAACAATTCAGCACAAGCTTATACTGCTTGCCATACCACTTAAAGAATATCTGGTCGGGACGGAAGATACTGCTGACGCTATATACCGGCACATTACGATGCTTCAGGATGTGCAGATAGTTGTACCAGAACTCGTACTTGATGAAGAACGCCATCACAGGACGGATGGTACGCAGGAAACGGCGGGCATTGGTAATGGTGTCGAGCGGCAGATAGCAGATGATGTCTGCCCCCTCATAATTCTTACGAACCTCATAGCCGGAAGGCGAGAAGAACGTCAGCAGAATCTTGTACTCAGGATGCTCACGGCGCAGCTGCTCCATGAGCGGACGGCCCTGTTCAAACTCACCCAGCGAGGCGGCATGGAACCACACATACTTTGCCTCTGGATCTACCTGTTCACGCAACACCCTGAAGGCATCGCGCTCACCACGCCACATCTTGCGCACCTTCTCATTGAAAAGGCTCGCAATGGCCACGCCCAGCTGATAGAGATAAATAATTATATTGTACATGAAACGGCCCCCCCTACTGCCCCCGAGGGGGCTTCAAATGTTTTATTCATAAAGGCGTTCTTCTATAACATCAGTCAACCAGCATTTGTAGCCCCCTCGGGAGCCGAATGGGGGGCTCCCAATACTTCAATAGCCCTCCGCATGCGACGGATGGTCTCTTCCTTGCCGAGGAATGCCGAGATATCGAACATTCCTGGTCCCTTGCCCTCGCCAACCAGCGTCAGGCGCCAGGCATTCATGATGTTACCCAGCTTATATTCTTTCTGCTCAATCCAAGCATGCACAACCTGCTCCTGATTCTCTAAAGAGAAGTCGTCGATACCCTCCAGCACACCAATCAGTTCCGTCAGCTGAGCTGCCGAATCTTCTTTCCAACGTTTCTTCACCGTTTTCTCATCATACTGCGTGGGAGCCTCGAAGAAGAAGGAGCACAGCGGCCACAGCTCTTTAACGAAGTTCACACGGTCCTTCATCATGCTGACTACCTGAACAATACGCTCTTTGGAGTCCTTGACCCCATGTTCGCGGCAAATCGGTTCGAAGTGTTCTGCTATCTCCTCTGCCGACTTCTTCAGAATATACTCATGGTTGAACCATATACCTTTCTCATAGGCAAACTTGGCTCCTGCCTTCGAACACTTCGTAATGTCGAACAACGGCACCAGTTCGTCGAGCGTAAACAGCTCCTGCTCTGTGCCCGGGTTCCATCCTAACAGGGCAAGGAAGTTGATGACAGCCTCGGGGAAGTAGCCATCCTCGCGATAGCCACGGCTCACGTCACCCGTCTTCGGGTCATGCCACTCCAACGGGAACACAGGGAAGCCGAGCCGGTCACCGTCACGCTTCGAAAGCTTGCCCTTTCCGTCAGGCTTCAGCAGCAGCGGCAGGTGGGCAAACTGCGGCATGGTGTCCTGCCAGCCGAAGGCCTCATACAGCAGCACATGCAATGGTGCACTGGGCAGCCACTCCTCACCGCGGATGACATGTGAGATTTCCATCAAGTGGTCATCCACAATGTTGGCCAAGTGGTAGGTAGGCAGCTGGTCGGCACTCTTAAAGAGCACCTTGTCGTCCAGAATATCGCTCTGCACGTGCACCTCACCACGAATGAGGTCGTTCACCAGCACCGTCTGGCCCGGCTCAATCTTAAAGCGGACCACGTACTGGTGGCCTGAAGCCATCAGCTGTTCCACCTCCTCCTTTGGCAAGGTGAGCGAGTTACGCATCATGCCGCGGGTCTTTGCGTCATACTGGAAGTTCTGTATCTCATTCCGTTTGGCCTCGAGTTCTTCGGGTGTGTCGAAGGCAATGTAAGCCTTGTCTGCGTCAAGCAGCTGCTTGACGTATTGCTTATAAATGTCACGACGCTCACTCTGACGATAAGGTCCCTTGTCGCCGCCGAAGCTCACACCTTCGTCAAACTGAATGCCAAGCCACTTGAAGCTTTCAATAATATATTCTTCAGCACCGGGCACGAAACGGTTCGAGTCGGTGTCTTCAATTCGGAATACGAGCTCGCCGCCATGCTGACGGGCGAACAGATAATTATACAATGCGGTACGTACGCCACCAATGTGCAGCGCACCCGTCGGACTGGGTGCAAAACGTACTCTAACTTTTCTTTCTGACATACTAAAAAGACGTATTTTTGATAATTTTCTGCAAAAGTACGACATTTTTTTGATATTTGCAGTTTTTTTTTGTATTTTCGCACTCTGATAGCGCATATTATTAGAATAAGACGTCAAAAAATGAGTAGAATCAAGTTTAGTGAAGATATAACATGGCACGACTTGCTGGTACGCATCGCCTTGGTAGTGGTCAGTGTGCTGCTCATCCTCTGGGCCATGCCACGCGACACCCAGGTAACATTCAAGGCCGAGCAAGGAAAGCCTTGGCGATATGCCGACTTCGTAGCCCCCTACGACTTTCCCATCTATAAGTCGGATGCCGCCATTCAAGCCGAGCGCGACAGCATCATGAGTGAGTACGAGCCCTACTTCGGGCTCGACAGCGAGGTGGAGGGGAAGATGGTGAGCAAGTTTACCACCGACTTTGCCGAAGGCATTCCCGGTCTGCCGGCAGACTTCATCAGCATCATTGCCAACCGCCTGCACCAGCTCTACGTACAGGGCATCATGGGTGCCACGCTCTACAACCAGTTAGCCACCGACACGACACGCCAGGTGCGCATTGTCAGCGGAAAGCAAGCCGTCAGCGAGCGCTTGAGCGCACTCCACTCTACGAAGTCAGCCTACGAACAGCTGTTTCAAGACCCCCTGATACGCGAAAACCGCGTGCTGCTACAGCGTTGCAACCTCAATGACTACATTACGCCAAACCTCATCTACGACAAGGAACGCAGCGAATCGACGCTCCGCAACCTGCAAGAGAGCATTCCGCTGGCCAGCGGCGTAGCACTGAGAGGCCAGAAGCTGGTGGACCGAGGTCAGATTGTCGATGAAAAGACCTTCCGCATCATCGAGTCGTTTATCAAGGAGAATGAGCGTCGCCAGACCGACCAGTCGCAGTGGAACACCAAGTTAGTGGGCGAAGCCCTGCTGCTGTTGCTGCTCATAGGCTGCTTCACCACTTACCTGACGCTGTTCCGCAAGGACTATTTTGAACGTTGGCGCTCCATCATGATGCTCTATGCCATGATTGTGCTCTTCTCCGTCGCCGCCCTTGCCATGGTGAGCCACAGTATTCTGCACGTCTATTTGTTGCCCTTCGCCATGATTCCCATCTTCGTACGCGTCTTCATGGACTCCCGTACCGCCTTCATGACCCACATGATTACCATCCTCATCGTGGCCTGCGCCCTGCAGCACCCGCTCGACTTCATCATCATCGAGACCGTGGCCGGCTATGCCGCCATCTGCTCGCTACGCGAACTGAGCAGCCGTTCCCAACTCTTCAAGACGGCCATTATCGTTACCCTGTGCAGTATGGCAGCCAACCTCGGACTCGACTGGAAGTTCGGCAGCGCACTGACAGTCATCGACTACAGCGAGTACAACTACCTCATGGTCAACGGAGCGTTGCTCTTCTGCTCGTACCCCCTGCTCTACCTCATTGAGAAACTGTTTGGCTTCACGTCGAACATTACGCTCATCGAACTCTCCGACATGAGCAAGGACGTACTGCGCCGCATGAGCGAGGTGGCTCCCGGCACTTTCCAGCACAGCATCCAGGTGGGCAACCTGGCTGCCGAGATAGCCAACAAGATAGGTGCCAAGGCCCAGCTCGTACGTACGGGAGCACTCTACCACGACATCGGAAAGATTCAAAACCCCATCTATTTCACCGAGAACCAGTCGGGTGTCAACCCCCACGAGAACCTGTCCTACATTGACAGTGCACAGGTCATCATCAGCCACGTCACCGACGGTCTGAAGCTGGCCGACAAGTACAACCTACCCGACGTCATCAAGGACTTCATTGCCACCCACCACGGACAAGGCAAGGCTAAATACTTCTACGTGAAGTATAAGAACGAGCACCCTAACGAAGACATCGACGACTTGCTCTTCACCTACCCTGGCCCCAACCCCTTCACCCGCGAACAGGCAATTCTGATGATGGCCGATGCCGTGGAGGCGGCCTCGCGCTCGC
>DGTH01000159.1:0-239 GCA_002393705.1 Prevotella sp. UBA4341
CCCTCCTCGGGAGTGGTGATGGGCTGGAAGGAGTCCTTGCCGTAGTGGTCCCAGTGACCAGAGGTAATATAGAGATTCTTCGAGCCAATATGCGGAGTGATAACTTCCTGATAGCCAAAACGCTTCTGCACCTTACGCAAGTGGTCCTGCAGGCGCAGACGAAGCTCCGTACCCTTGGGCAACCAGATGGGCAGGCCCTTGCCCACCTTCTCTGAGAACATGAAGAGTTCCATCTCCTT
>DGTH01000159.1:327-8745 GCA_002393705.1 Prevotella sp. UBA4341
TGGTCGCGCTTCTTGGCCTCTTCGAGCATGACGAGGTACTCGTCGAGCATCTTCTTCTTGGGGAACGAAATGCCGTAGAGTCGCTGCAACTGCTGCTTCGAGGCGTCGCCACGCCAGAAGGCACCGGCCACTGAGGTCAGCTTAATGGCCTTGATGGCTCCCGTGTTCACCAAGTGCGGGCCACGGCAAAGGTCGGTAAAGGAACCTTGCGTGTAGGTGGTGATGGTACCGTCCTCCAAGTCCTGCTCAATGTGCTCGCACTTGTAGGTCTGGCCGTCGGCAGCAAACTCCTTCAGGGCGTCAGCCTTCGAGACCTCACGGCGCACCACGGGCTCCTTCTTCTGAGCCAGTTCACGCATCTTGTCCTCAATCTTGGGGAAGTCGCTCTCCTTGATCATCTCACCGTCCTTCAGCAGCACGTCGTAGAAAAAGCCATTCTCTACGGCCGGGCCGAAACCGAACTGCACGCCAGGGTACAACTCCTGCAATGCCTCGGCTAAGAGGTGGGCACTGGTGTGCCAGAAAGTGTGTTTGCCTTCTGCATCGTCCCACTTGAAGAGCTCAAACTGAGCATTGTCCATAATGGGGCGGTTCAACTCTACTGTTTCGCCATTAACTGCGCAACTCAGAACGTCGCGTGCCAGAGCCGGCGAAATGCTCTCGGCAATTTCAAGACCCGTCACGCCCTGCTCATACGAGCGAACAGAACCGTCGGGAAAAGTAATGTTAATTTCCATAAATACGAGATATGTTTGATTTTATCGGCTGCAAAAGTACAAAATAATTCGCAATTCGTTCCATAATTCAGTTTTTTTTTCTACCTTTGCACCGAAATTGACATTATAATCATTAATTAACCCCCAACAACACAATGAAGATGAAGTTTTTATCAGTACTGGCTCTCTGTATGGCAATGGCCTTGGGAGCTACAGCTCAAACGACTACCGACGGGCGCAAGGTGAAGCGTATCACCTTCGACCGCGAGACGGTAAACATTGAGTATGCTGACGGCACTACCGAAGAGGGAGTGGAAGAAGCTACTGTTAAGAAAGGCGGCGAGACGACAGGCGTAAAGACCGTCAAGACCGCCACCCTGAAAGCGCAGCGCCGCTGGTACACCACTGACGGACGCGCCCTGCCGGGAGAACCCCGCGAGAAAGGCGTGTACATTGTAGTTGAGAAGAACGGAATAAAGAAAACCATTAAGAAGTAACGGCTATGAAGAAGATTTTACTCTCCCTCATCATGCTGGTGGCCTGCATGGCTACTGAGGCTAAGGTCATCAAGATTACACTGGCTGACGGCACCGTCAAGGTATTTACCAGCAGCGAGCTCGCAGCCATCGACTTCAACGAAGACGGCACGCTCACCATCACCACTTACGACAACCAGGTACTGCCCGCTCTTGAAGCCGACTTCGAGTCGATAGACATTGCCTACGACAACGTCGTCACCAAGACGTACCCCGACCAGCTGAGCTTCAACATTGACGCCGACGGCATTCCCGTTGACCTTCATTCTGATCGTGACATCACGAAGATGAACTACGTCTATACCAGCACCGACCCCTGGGGTGAGCCTATCTCGCTGAGCGGCACCATACTCATTCCCCAGAACATCTGGGACGGAACGGACAAGTGCGAGGGCATCCTCATGGTCAACCACTACACCAAGTTCCACCGCGACGAGGCGCCCACCATCAGCAATGGCGAACTGGAAAGCATGCTGCTGGCCAACCATCTGAAGCCTAACTACATCATCGTGGAGAGCGACTTCTACGGCTTCGGAGCCACGGTGCGCTTCACGCAGGCCTTCCTGCAGGGACTCGTCAATGCCCGCTCCTCGCTCGACGGCCTGCTGGCTGCCAAGGAGATTCTCGACGAGATGGGCTTCGACTACGGCCCGCTCTGCTTCAACATCGGTTACTCCAGCGGCGGTTTCGACGCACTGGCAGCCCAGAAGCTGCGCGACATGGAGTATGCTGACCGCATCTCGTTCGACAAGACCTTCTCGGGCGGCGGCCCCTCTGACGTGTGCGAAGCCTATCGCCAGTATGTCATCCTGGACCGCACGGCCTACAACGCCGTTCCGCTGCTGCTCATGGTGACCACCAACGAGACCCAGCGCCTCAACATCGATTATGCAGACATCTTCCAGCCTTACATCTGCAACCGTATTGACGAGCTCATCCTCTCGAAGAACTACTCTTCATGGCCCGTCTGCGACGAGATTGGCCGTGAAAAGCTCATCCACGAAATCCTCATGCCGGCCTACTGCGACCTGGAGTCGCCAGAGAGCATGGTCATGCAGAACCTCTTTACCAGCTTCAGTCTGAACAACGAAGACAGCTGGACGCCCGACCCCTCACAGCGTATCTACCTGTTCCACTCTCGCGGCGACGACTATGTGCCCATCAAGAGTGCACGCCCCATGATTTCGTTCCTGAAGAGCAAGGGTCTGAAGCCCAGCATCATCCCCGGCCGCACCAACTTCCAGACCAACTTCGTCGTACGCAACATGGGTCACCTCTCGGCTACTCTTATCTATTTCGTACAGACCCTGGCAGCCATCAAGGCTTGGCCGGAGATGTACACCGACAATCAGCTGAATCCCGCTTACGCTTCACTGGTCTCGGCCGAACTCAATCCTGTTGACATTATGCGCCAGCTTGATGCTATGGGCTTCGACTGCCGTGGCTTCATTCAGAAGGTGCAGGAGTTCATAGCCTCTCATAGCGAGGGTTCTGAAATACCCCTTCCCGACGTGGCTACCATCATCTCCTCGGTTCTCGAGCAGCAAGGCATTACAATCGAGGAACTGGCAGAGATGTCGGAAGACTCTGGACTCGACATTCAGGCCTTCCTCATGGAGCTCATCACCTACCTCAACGAGCCTGTTGACACCGGCGAAGGAGAAGGTGCCGGCGAAGGTGAAGGAGAGGGCGAAGGTGAAGGTGTCGAAGAAGGCGGAGGCGTGGAACCGGCTCCGCAGTGGAAGGCCCTTTACAATAAGAATGCCACGCCCTGCGACGTTTACGAACAGCAGCTGCGCGACTGGCTGAACCAGTCACCCAACATCAATTTCTAATCATCTACGCTACTCAATAATGCATAGGCAGCACGCCTGCCTATGCATTTTTAACTCTCCCGACATAAGACTTACTAACCATTTTATAATTACCATCATGAACATTTCATTAAAGAAAGCCGCTCTCGCCGCACTTGCCGGCTCGGCACTCATCACCGTCATGGACATTCTGGGGTTCATCACCTTCTTTTTCCGAATGCTCTTCGAGAGCTACTTCCCCTTTAACTTCCTGAATTTCTGCTCGCTCGTGGCGCAAGGCCTCACCATTCTTTGCTTTGCGGCCATCACCTTCTTCTTCTTCACCTTCTGGAAGCAACAGCCGGAGTAGCAGTTACAAGGTATTTCTCTCCGAGAGAACCGGTACTTCTCTCCAAGAGAACCGGTACTTCTCTCCAAGAGAAACGGTACTTCTCTCCAAGAGAACCGGTACTTGTCTGAGAGACATTTACCGGTTCTCTTGCATTTGGCTGTTTACAAAACAGAAGGGTTTCTTTGTGAAGCAAGCAAGAAAAATGCATGATTATTTTGCCGTTTGCTGACAAATGCTTAACTTTGCACGCAGAAAATGAAGAGACTGGAACTAAAGCGACGCTTCTCAGCATGGACACTGTTGGCCATTTTGGTGCCAATGCTTTTGCTGGCAGCCCTGCACACGCACGACGTGAGCGGTGGGGCTGTCGAAACGTGCGTGGAGTGCGCCAACCACCAGCCGCACGGTGGTCACCTGACGGCTGCCACGCAGCTCATGACCGACTGCGTGCTCTGCCAGTTCTTCTCGCTTCAGTACTTAGAGACCGCCTGCTGCGTGGTGCTTCTCGCGGCAGCACTGCCCGTCCTGGTTACGGTCACCACAGTCGAGGGCTGTACGCTTCAGGCCGTAACCAGTCTGGTTACTAGAGGGCCGCCTTATTTCTTCTGACAACAATACGGCACCCGGCGGTTTCCCCCGCCGAGAGCCACAACAGTAAGAAGAAATAATAAACCCAACAACCGCAGAAGAAACAATGAAAAGAAAATATTTCGGGTTGCTGAGCCTACTCTGGGTGAGCTTAGGCGCAGCAGCTCAGGGCGTCAGCGACACGACTGACGTCTTCTACCAACATTTGGAACTCAACGAAGTAACCGTAACCGGCCTGACGGGCGAGACGCGTCTGAGCCACTCGCCCACGCCGGTGACGCTCATCAGCGGGCGCGAGCTGCACGCCGAGGCGGCCACCAACCTGATAGACGCCATAGCGCGCCAACCCGGCGTGGCACAGGTAACGACGGGCAGCGGCATTTCCAAACCCGTCATCCGTGGACTGGGCTACAACCGCATCGTCACCGTCAGCGACGGCGTACGTCAGGAAGGCCAGCAGTGGGGCGACGAGCACGGCATTGAGATAGACCCGCAGGCCGTAAGCCAGGTGGAGATTCTGAAGGGTCCCGCCTCGCTCATGTACGGCAGTGACGCCATGGCCGGCGTACTGCTGCTGCACCCCGCCCGCATTGCCCCCATGGGTACGGTGAAGGGCAGCGTCACCACCGGTTACCAGACGAACAACGGACTCTTCGACTACTCGATAGCTGCCGGCGGCAACCACAGCGGTTTTGTGTGGAACGCGCGGTGGAGCCAGAAACTGGCCCATCAGTACAAGAACCACGAGGACGGCTACGTGCCTGGCACGCAGTTCCGCGAACAGGCCCTCTACACCATGCTCGGACTGAACAAGCAGTGGGGCTTCAGCCACCTGACGCTGAGCTACTACCACCTGCAGCCCGGCATCACCGCAGCCCACCACCACCACGACCATGACCACGAGGCTGACTTTGAGGAAGACCACGACCATGACCACGAGGCAGACTTTGAGGAAGACCACGACCATGAGCATGAGCACGAGGCAGAAGCCGAGGAAGACCACGACCATGAGCACGAGGCCTACACTGACGACTATAGCTACGGCATGCCCCTGCCTTTCCAGCACGTCAG
Source organism: Prevotella sp. UBA4341 (assembly GCA_002393705.1). GTDB lineage: Bacteria > Bacteroidota > Bacteroidia > Bacteroidales > Bacteroidaceae > Prevotella. The sequence continues at coordinate 5,384 of DGTH01000159.1, forward strand.
CCACTGGAAGGCCGTCTGGGACAACTCGTTCTGGCTGGGCGACAACCGGCTGAAGGCCACACTCGGCTACCAGCAGAACCAGCGCAAGGAGTACGAGTGGAGCGACGACGAGTACAGCCTCTACTTCCGGCTGCACACGCTGACCTACGACGTGCGCTACCTCGTGGAGGACCTGAAGGGCTGGAAACTGGCAGCCGGCGTGGGCGGCATGTGGCAGCGCTCACAGAACCTGGGCGAGGAGGTGCTCATTCCAGCCTACCGCCTCTGGGACGTTGGTGCCTTCGTGACGGCTGCCCACGACCTGGGGCCCGTCCATCTTGAGGGCGGCGTAAGGCTGGACCGCCGCATGCTGCACAGCTACTACTTAGAGAACTGCTTCGACGACTTCCACCGCAACTTCAACGGTGTGTCGGCCAGCCTGGGCGGCGTATGGCAGGCCACCGAGGGACTGAACGTCAGGCTGAACGTGGCACGCGGCTTCCGCGCACCGAACCTCAGCGAACTGGGCTCCAACGGCATTCACCACGGCACGGAGCGCTACGAGTTGGGCAACCACGACCTGAAGGCCGAACACAGCCTACAGGCTGACCTGGGGCTGGACTACTCGGGCCAGTATCTCTCGGCGCAACTGTCGCTCTTTGCCAACCGCATCGGCAACTGCATCTTCCTGGGAAGAATGGAGGGTTCAGAAATGTTCCAGTACACGCAGGGCGACGCACGGCTGCTGGGCTTCGAGGCCACGCTCGACTTGCACCCCATACACCAGCTGCACTTCGAGAACAGCTTCTCTTACGTCAATGCACGCCAGCTGAACCAGCCCGAAGAGCAGAGGTGGCTGCCCCTGACGCCGGCCCCGCGCTGGACGTCGGAACTGAAGTACGAGCTGACTCACCACGCCACGAGGAAGGAGAATGGCCGTAAGAGTCTCCAACTGTGCAACACCTACGTAGCCGTGGAGATGGAGCTGAACCTGGCGCAAGACCATTTCTACCGAGCCAATGACACGGAGACCCGCACGCCAGCCTACGCCCTGTGGGACCTCTCGGCAGGCACTGACCTGCACTGGAATGGGCGCCACATCTGCACGCTGAACCTGACGCTGCAGAACGTCTTTAACCGTACGTACCAAAACCACCTCTCGCGCCTGAAGTACCTGGAGCACGAGGCTGCCAACGGCCGCACGGGCTACGCCAACATGGGCCGCAACCTGGCTGTGAGGCTGACGGTGCCGTTTTGAAAGTTGAAGTCTGAAGAGACGGTAGCTCAAGAAAACCAACGAAAAATTTTGGTTTTCTTGAGTTTATTCGTACCTTTGCAGCCGAAATCGAAAATCGAAAATCAGTAAATCGAAAATCGAAAATCAGTAAATCGAAAATCGAAAATCAGTAAATCGAAAATAAAACAAGATGCCGGAAATATCAGTAAGAGGACTGGAGATGCCCGAGTCGCCGATTAGGAAACTCGCCCCCTTAGCCGCCAAAGCAAAGAAGAACGGAACGAAGGTGTATCACCTGAACATTGGTCAGCCCGACCTGCCCACCCCACAAGTGGCACTCGACGCCCTGAAGACCATCGACCGCAACATTCTGGAGTACTCACCCTCGCAGGGCTACTTGAGCTACCGCGAGAAGCTGGTGGGCTACTACGCGAAATACAACATCAACGTGTCGGCCGACGACATCATCATCACGTCGGGCGGCTCAGAGGCGGTGCTCTTTGCCTTCCTCTCGTGCCTGAACCCCGGCGATGAAATCATCGTCCCCGAACCGGCCTACGCCAACTACATGGCCTTCGCCATATCGGCCGGAGCCAGGATTCGAACCATAGCCACCACCATCGACGAGGGCTTCTCGTTGCCAAAGGTAGAGAAGTTTGAGGAGCTCATCAACGACCGCACCCGGGCCATCATGATCTGCAACCCGAACAACCCTACGGGCTACCTCTACACCCGCCGCGAGATGAACCAGATACGCGACCTGGTGAAGAAGTACGACCTGTACCTCTTCTCTGACGAGGTCTATCGCGAGTACATCTACACCGGTTCACCCTACATCTCGGCCTGCCACCTCGAGGGCATCGAGCAGAACGTCATTCTCATCGACTCCGTCTCGAAGCGCTACTCCGAGTGCGGCATCCGCATCGGCGCACTCATCACGAAGAACGAGGAGGTACGCAAGGCCGTCATGAAGTTCTGTCAGGCCCGACTCTCCCCTCCCCTCATCGGACAAATCGTGGCCGAGGCCTCGCTGGACACCCCCGAGGACTATCTGCGCGACGTCTATGACGAGTATGTAGAGCGCCGTAAGTGCCTCATCGACGGGCTGAACCGCATACCCGGTGTCTATTCGCCCATTCCCATGGGTGCCTTCTACACCGTGGCCAAGCTGCCCGTTGACGATGCAGAGAAGTTCTGCCGCTGGTGTCTGGCCGACTTCAACTACGAGGGCGAGACGGTGATGATGGCTCCTGCTGCGGGCTTCTACACCACGCCCGGTGCCGGCCGCGACCAAGTGCGCATAGCCTACGTACTGAAGAAGAAGGACCTGGAGCGCGCCCTCGTCGTGCTCGCAAAGGCTCTCGAGGCCTACCCAGGAAGGGTATAAACAGCACTCGACAGTTTCCCTGCCGAGCAACAACAGCCAACGGACAATGTTCAACCTCCCGTTATTCATAGCCAGAAAAATCTACAGCGAAGGTGACGACCACAAGAAGGTGAGCCGCCCCGCCACGCGCATCGCCACACTGGGCGTAGCCATCGGTCTGGCAGTCATGATAGTCACAGTGAGCGTCGTGCTGGGCTTCCAGCACACCATCCGCGACAAGGTCATGGGCTTTGGCAGCCACGTGCAGATAGACAACACCATCCCGACCATACCCGAGATAGAGCTTTCCGACTCCTCGCTCGCCGTGCTGCAAGGCATGGAGGGCGTCAGCCACGTGCAGCGCTACATCCTCTCGCAGGGCATTCTGAAGACTGACTCCGACTTCCTGGGCATGAACATCAAGGGCATCGGCGAGGAGTACGACACCACCTTCCTGAGCCAGCACATGGTTCAGGGCGCGCTGCCCGCCTTCAGCTCAAGGAAAGCCACCAACCAGCTGCTCCTCTCGCAGACCACTGCCGACAAGCTTCAGCTCCAAGCCGGCGACAAGGTGTTTGCCTACTTCATCACGGCCGACGGCGTGAAGGCCCGCCGCTTCAAGGTGGAGGGCATTTTCCAGACCAACATGTCCAAGTTTGACGAGTCGCTCTGCTTCACTGACCTCTACACCACGCGCCGCCTCAACGGCTGGGACAGCACCCAGATATACAGCGGCGCCGAAGTAGCCGTCAGCAATGTCGAGCTCATCAACGCGGTGGC
>DGTH01000081.1 GCA_002393705.1 Prevotella sp. UBA4341
GTAGCGGGAGGGGGACCCGAACCCTCGACCTCCGGATTATGAATCCGACGCTCTAACCAGCTGAGCTACCCCGCCATCATTTCAAACGCGTTTTTGAAATCGGGTGCAAAGGTAATGCATTTTTGACGAACCACCAAATTTTAAGCAAGAAATTTAAAAAAAATAATATCTCAGCAGGCGAAAAAGTTAAAAATCCTATAGCAGTGGTAAATTCTTACCCCGTTTTTTCCTGCTGTTCGCTTTTTTTCGTATCTTTGCCGACAACTACTAAAAATCTGAGGAAAGATGAAGAAACTAACCGTGGAATATCCGCTCAACACCAAGTCGCCTAACATCGTGTGGGGAATGATCAGCACCGCCGAAGGCATGCAGAAGTGGCTGGCTGACGTTGTCGTCACTGACGGAGAGTCGTTTACCTTCACATGGGGACACCCTTGGACAGACCGCGACACGAAGACATCGCAAGTATTGGAATGCAACAAATATAGTCACATACGCATGAAGTGGGACTACCAGGAGGAGGACCCGCAGGCTTTCTGGGAAATCCGTCTGGAACAAAGCGAGCTGACGGGAAAGCTGAACATGCTCATAACCGACTATGCCGACGCTGACGACATAGACGACTTGCGCGGCATCTGGGACGACAATCTGGACCGTCTGCACCGCGTCAGCGGACTCTGATGAAGAGTGAAAAGGGAAGAGTGAAGAGTGAAGAATTGGCCAGCTAAATAAAAAAATACTAAAGCGGCAGCAAATTCTTCACTCTTCACTCTTCACTTTTCACTTAAAATTTGTACCTTTGCCTTCAAAAAAGAAGACGAAGGTACTTACACTCGACAAAAAAAAGAAAAATTTTCTTTGTTTTGTTCTCGCTAAATCGTACCTTTGCAGGCTGAAACATGTTTCGAATAAAGAAATTAGACATTTTCATCGCCAAACAGTTCCTGTTGCTGTTCGCGGGTACGTTCTTCATCTGCCAGTTTGTGCTGATGATGCAGTTCCTGTGGCGCTACGTCGATGACCTCATTGGCAAGGGCCTCTCGGTATCGGTACTGGCACAGTTCTTCTGGTACATGGGCCTGATGCTGCTGCCCCAGGCGCTGCCGCTGGCCATTCTGCTCTCCTCGCTCATCGCCTTTGGCAACCTGGGAGAGAGCTCAGAGCTGACGGCCATCAAGGCGGCCGGCATATCGCTGATGCAGACCATGCGGTCGCTCATCGTCATCACCCTCGTGGTAACCGGCATCTCGTTCTACTTCCAGGACGTCATAGGCCCCGAGGCCAACAAGTCGTTCGGACAACTGCTGCTCTCCATGAAGCAGAAAAGCCCGGAGCTGGAGATACCGGAGGGCATCTTCTACGACGGACTGCCCAACAGCAACATCTACGTGCAGAAGAAGGACCTGGACAAGGGCATGCTCTACGGCATCATGATATACCGGCAGAACGGCAGCTACGACGACCACGCCATCATCCTGGCCGACTCGGGCATGCTGCAATCGACCGCCGAGAAGAAGCACCTGCTGCTGACGCTCTACAGCGGCGAGTGGTTTGAAAACATGCGCTCGCAGGACATTGCCGGCAGTGCCAGCGTGCCCTACCGCCGCGAAACCTTCGGCACGAAGCGCATCGTGCTGGACTTCGACGGCGACTTCAACCTGGCCGACGTCAGCGGCATAGCGGCCAACGCCAAGGCCAAGAGCATACGCCGCATCTACCACGACCTGGACTCCATACGCGAGTTTAACGACTCAGTGGCCCACGCCTTCTTCCACGACTCGCGCTACTCGCAGTTCCGCAAGCCGCAGATAGAGAAGAAAGACTCGCTCAAGGCCGTGGCCGCCGCCAAGAAGGACACGGTAAACTTCGACACCATCTTCAACCGGCTGAAGGCCGAGGAGAAGCAGGGCATTCTGCGACAGGCCATAGAGACCGCACGCAGCACGCAGATGGACCTGGAAATCAAGAGCGAGTACTCACGACTGCTGAACCGCAACGAGCGACTGCACTCACTGGAGGCACTGGGCAAGATAACACTGGCCTTGTCGTGCCTCATCTTCTTCTTCATAGGAGCGCCCTTGGGAGCCATCATCCGCAAGGGCGGACTGGGCGTGCCGGTCATCATCTCGGTCATCGTGTTCATCGTGTTCTACATCTTCGACAACACCGGCTTCCGCATGGCCCGCGAAGACGAGTGGACGGTATGGTTCGGGCGTTGGCTCGGAACGGCCGTACTGACACCCATCGCCGTCTTCTTCACCTACAAGGCCAACAACGACTCGGTCGTCTTCAACATCGACCTCTACAAGAACATAGCCATGCGCATGCTCGGCCTCAGAATGAAGCGAAACCTCATGATGAAGGAGGTCATCATTGAGGACCCTGACTACCGGAAGGACCGGCAGCAGCTGGCCCACATCAACGACGAGATAGTGGCCTACAACCAGGAGCACAAGCTGCTCAGCTGGCCAAACCCCGTCAAGGTGTTCTTCCGGCCGGGCGACGACCACGACATACAAGAAATCAACGAGGAGCTGGAGGCCGTCATCGAGAACCTCAGCTACACCAGGGACCCCATCATCATGGGCGAACTGAACCACATACCCATCATAGCCACCCACGCCCACACGCGACCCTTCGTACGCAAATGGCTCAACGTCATAACGGGCCTGGTGCTGCCCCTGGGGCTGTTCTTCTACTTCCGCATGCTGCGCTTCCGCTATAGGCTGCACCGCGACCTGAAGGTCATGCGCCGAGCTAACGAGGCCATCATAGCACGCATCGACGAGAAATTTGTATAATATATATATATTAAGGTATAAGACATGGAGGATTTCAGACTCAATACGATTGACGAAGCGCTCGAAGACTTCAGAAAGGGCGAGTTTGTCATTGTGGTCGATGACGAAGACCGCGAGAACGAGGGCGACCTGATTATTGCCGCCGAGAAGATAACGCCCGAGAAGGTGAACTTCATGCTGAAGTACGCACGCGGCGTACTCTGTGCACCCATCACCATCAGCCGCAGCCAGGAGCTGGACCTGCCCAGGCAGGTACAGGACAACACCTCGATGCTGGGAACACCGTTTACCGTCACCATCGACAAACTGGAAGGCTGCACCACCGGCGTCAGCGCCCACGACCGCGCTGCCACCATCAAGGCACTGGCCGACCCCGACTCGACCCCGCAGACCTTCGGACGGCCGGGCCACATCAACCCGCTCTACGCCCAAGACCACGGAGTACTAAGGCGCAGCGGACACACGGAGGCCGCCGTCGATCTCTGCAAGCTGAGCGGGCTCTACCCTGCCGGTGCACTGATGGAGATCATGAACGACGACGGCACCATGGCCCGCATGCCGGAGCTCAAAGCCTTCGCCCGGCAGCACAACATGAAGATTATCACCATCAAGGACCTCATAGCCTACCGGCTGAAGAAAGAGTCGCTCATCGAGGTGGGCGTCGAGGTCGATATGCCCACGGAGCACGGCCACTTCCGCATTGTGCCCTTCCGCCAGAAGAGCAACGGACAAGAACACTTCGCCCTCATCAAGGGCACGTGGAAGGAAGACGAGCCCATACTGGTGCGCGTCCACTCGTCGTGCGCCACGGGCGACATCCTGGGCAGCAAGCGCTGCGACTGCGGCGAACAGTTGCACAAGGCCATGGAGATGATTAACCGTGAAGGAAAGGGCGTACTGGTCTATATGCAGCAGGAGGGCCGAGGCATAGGACTCATGAACAAACTGGCAGCCTACAAACTGCAGGAGGAGGGCTACGACACCGTCGATGCCAACCTCTGCCTGGGCTTCAAGGCCGACGAGCGCGACTACGGCTGCGGAGCGCAGATGCTGAGACACCTCGGCGTACACAAAATGAGGCTGATGACCAACAACCCCGTCAAACGCGTCGGACTGGAGGCCTACGGGCTGGAAATCGTTGAGAACGTACCCATCGAGGTAACACCTAACAAGTACAACCTGCGCTACCTAAAGACCAAACAGGACCGCATGGGGCACCTGCTACATTTAGAATGACGCGCATTTTGCCACTATTTTTCGGGAAATAGTAAAAAAACGTTCGCTTTTCTTCGTTATGAAGAATAAAATGATTACTTTTGCAGCTAAATAAGAAAACAACAAGCATTATGGCACAACTATCAGACCGCCTGCAGAGACTGGCACCGTCAGCCACGCTGGCCATGTCGCAGAAGAGTTCAGAAATGAAAGCACAGGGCATTGACGTCATCAACATGAGCGTCGGAGAGCCCGACTTCAATACACCCGACCACATTAAGCAAGCAGCAAAACTGGCCATCGACGAGAACTTCTCCAAGTACTCGCCCGTGCCCGGATACGCAGAACTGCGACAGGCCATAGCACGCAAACTGGAGCGCGAGAACCACCTGCACTACCAGCCCTCGGAGATTCTGGTCTCTAACGGTGCCAAGCAGAGCGTATGCAACACGGTCATGGCGCTGGTCAACCCCGGCGACGAGGTCATCATTCCGGCTCCCTACTGGGTGAGCTACCCGCAGATGGTGCTGCTGGCCGGAGGCACACCAGTCTTCATAGAGGCCCGCTTCGACCAGAACTTCAAGATTACGCCCCAGCAGCTGGAGGCCGCCATCACGCCCAAGACCCGCATGCTCATACTCTGCTCGCCCAGCAATCCTACGGGCAGCGTCTATTCGAAAGAGGAACTTCAGAGCCTGGCCGACGTCATCAAGCAGCACGACGACCTGTTTGTACTCGCGGACGAGATATACGAACACATCAACTACGTGGGCAAGCACGAGAGCATAGCGCAGTTTGAGGGCATGAAGGAGCGCTCCATCATCGTCAACGGCGTCTCAAAAGCCTACGCCATGACCGGCTGGCGCATCGGTTACATTGCCGCACCGGAATGGATTGTCAAAGGCTGCAACAAACTACAGGGACAATACACCAGCGGCCCGTGCTCCGTAAGCCAGAAAGCCGCCGAGTTTGCCTACACCCAGAGCCAGGAGTGCGTGGAACAGATGCGCCAGGCCTTTGAGCGCCGGCGCAACCTCATCGTGGAACTGGCCAAGGACATTCCCGGACTGGAAGTCAACGTGCCCGAGGGAGCCTTCTACCTCTTCCCCAAGTGCAGCAGTTTCTACGGCAAGAAGAGCACGGACGACGGCTACACCGTCAACAACTCCACCGACTTCGCACTCTACCTCTTAGAGAAAGGCCACGTAGCCACCGTTGGGGGCGACGCCTTCGGCGACCCGGAGTGCTTCCGCATGAGCTACGCCACGAGCGACGAGAACATCCGCGAGGCCATGCGACGCATCAAAGAAGTGGTTGGGAAATTGAAATAATTGATAATAATCAAGTTAAAAAATATTAACTTAGTTGTTAGTCCGACTTAATTTGTTAACTTTGCCGTGAGATAAACGCAAGAAAAGCCACATCCAATGGCAATAAAATGATGTAAATTACGTTAAATCAGAAACATAACAAACTTAATTTTTAACAAATAACTAAAATCAAAAACAATTAACATTATGGCAACTACACAAAAAGCAGCAGCCCCAGCTAAGAAGAGCCAGGGCTTCCAGGGAATCAAAGCAGCGTTCTGGATCATCGTTGTATGTTTCATCCTCGCAGTTTGTTTCTTCAAATTCTTCCTCGGTAACAGCGACCACATTGCTGAGAACGGCGAAGTCATCGACGGTAACATCTGGGGTACTATCTACAAAGGTGGTATCGTTGTGCCCGTCATCTTAACCCTTTTGTTCACCGTCATCGCACTCTCTATCGAGCGCTGGCTGGCTCTGAACACCGCTTTCGGTAAGGGCAAGCTCCCCAAGTTCGTGGCTAACATCAAGGCAGCCCTGAACGCAAACGACTTCGTAAAGGCTCAGCAGCTCTGCGACGCTCAGCGCGGTACCGTAGCTAACGTTGTTGGTGCTTCACTGCGTACCTACAAGGAGATGGAAGCTACCTCTGGCATCAAGAAGGAGCAGAAGATTGCCCGTATCCAGCAGGCTCACGAAGAGGCCACTCAGCTTGAGATGCCTACTCTGACGATGAACATGCCGATTATCGCTACCATCGTTACACTGGGTACCCTGACCGCTCTGTTCGGAACCGTTGTAGGTATGATTCGTTCATTCGCAGCTCTGGCAGCTGGTGGTGGTGCTGACTCTCAGGCTCTGTCACTCGGTATTTCTGAGGCCCTGGTTAACACCGCATCAGGTATCTTGACCTCTTGGGTAGCCGTTGTTGCTTACAACTACTACACGAACAAGATCGACAAGCTGACATTTGCCCTCGACGAAGTTGGTTATTCAATTGCTCAGACTTACGAAGCTAACCACGCAGACGAGGCTTAATTTTTGCTAACCCTTAAAAACATTTATCGCTATGGGTAAAG
>DGTH01000189.1 GCA_002393705.1 Prevotella sp. UBA4341
GGTCGGCACCCATACCGGCCACGTCGCCCACGTTGTCGCCCACGTTGTCGGCAATGGTTGCGGGGTTGCGCGGGTCGTCCTCGGGAATGTCGGCTTCTACCTTACCCACGATGTCGGCACCCACGTCGGCAGCCTTCGTGTAGATGCCGCCGCCCACGCGGGCAAACAGGGCTTGCGTCGAAGCACCCATGCCAAAGGTCAGCATGGTGGTGGTGATGCTGATGAGACCATTGGTGTCAAAAATGCTCAGTATGATAAACCACAGGGCAATGTCCAAGAGTCCAAGGCCCACGACGGTCAGACCCATGACGGCACCCGAACGGAAGGCCACTTTCAGGCCGCTGTCCAGACTCTTACGGGCTGCATTGGCTGTGCGGGCAGAGGCGTAGGTCGCTGTCTTCATGCCGAAGAAACCAGCCAGACCCGAGAAGAAACCACCCGTCAGGAAGGCAAACGGCACCCAGGGGTTCTGAACGCCCAAGCCGTAAGCCATGAAGGCAAAGAGCACGCAGAGCACGGCAAAGACCATGCCGACCACCTTGTACTGCTGTTTTAGATAAGCCATGGCACCACGGCGAACGTAAAGGGCTATCTCACGCATGCGGGGAGTACCCTCGTCTTCCTTCATCATCTGACAAAAGAAGAACCAGGCCATGCCCAGTGCGGCCACGGAGGCCACAGGGACAAGCCAGAAAGCATAAGGTATATTTATCATGTTTTTGTGTTAATTAGGAAAGATGTATTCTTTGTCCTCGTTTCTTTACTCCTCCACGTAGTCCTCAAGACCGTCGGCTTCCTCGTCTGGGTCGGTGGTTATTTCGAACGTCGTGCGATAGTTTTCTTCGTTGATGTCTTCGTCGTCAAAGTTCAGCGGCTCTTCGGGCTCGTCGTCCTCGTCGTCGTGGTTGCGGTAGTCGTCTATGGGCAGTTCGTCGTCCTCGTTCTCCTCGTCGTCGAAGTTGCGGTCAGCCTGCAGCTTCAGTCGAGGCTTCTCTTGCTCAGGCTTCAGCTTGGCAAAGATAGCCTCCACCCACGTTCCCTTAGGCACTTCCAGCACGTCGTAACCGTCGGCTATCTTCTTGTCGTACATGCCGCCGGGTTTGCGCAGACGGTCCTTGGGCAGGGTGGTGGTGGAGATGTCGAAGCCGCTCTCAATGATGTCCTTGATAGACTGCGAGAGAGAGTCCCAGCCGCCGCCGAAGTTGCGGTCAAGCACTTCAACGAGCTTGGCTGCCGTAATGTGGCGAATGTTCTCGTAAGTCAGGTCAGTGACGCGCGTTATGGGGCGTTTCTTAATGGCCCAGGTCAGCTTGGCTTGGTCGTCAATTTTTATCTGGCCCACCTTGTAGCCCAGTTTCTTGTATTTCTTCTTGGCAGCCTCAAGGTCTTCGTCCTTGACTTCCTCAATCATGAAGGCACTGCGTATGATGTCCGTATAGTGGCGCAGGTTCTCGCGCACGTCAGCGTCCTTCTCGGCGCTGTCCCACATGCGGAAGATGTCGTTCTCTTGTACGTCCCATACCGTGCTCTTTGTCAGTGTTTTCAGCGACATTGCCTTCTTGGCAGCTGCCGGTTTCTCTTCTTGTTTTGTTTTCATTGTTACTACGTTTATGCTTAATATGGCTACAAAGGTATAAAATAATTATGAAATAAACACGAAGTATTAGTAAAAATTTTCGTATCTTTGCACCCGATATGTCAGAACCATTAGCAGAAAGACTACGGCCACGGACGCTCGACGAGTACATAGGGCAGCGTCACTTGGTAGGCCAGGGGGCTGTGCTGCGCCGCATGATAGAGTCAGGGCGCATTTCGTCGTTTATACTGTGGGGACCGCCCGGTGTGGGCAAGACGACGCTGGCGCAGATTATTGCCCACAGGCTGGACGTACCGTTCTATACGCTCTCGGCAGTGACCAGCGGCGTGAAGGACGTGCGCGACGTCATTGAGCGGGCCCAGAAGGAACGCTTCTTCGACCAGCCGTCGCCCATTCTGTTCATTGACGAGATACACCGCTTCTCCAAGTCGCAGCAGGACTCCCTGCTGGGGGCTGTCGAGAAGGGTACGGTGACGCTCATTGGCGCAACGACTGAGAATCCCTCATTTGAGGTTATCCGTCCGCTGCTCTCTCGCTGTCAGCTCTACGTGCTCAAGTCGTTGGAGAAGGATGACCTTCTGCAGCTGCTTGATCGTGCACTGAAGGAGGACATCATTCTGCGCGAGCGAAAGATAGAACTGAAGCAGACAGGGGCCATGCTGCGATACAGTGGCGGCGATGCGCGCAAGCTGCTTAACATTCTGGAGCTGGTGGTTGAGGCTGCGGCTGACGACGAACCTGTCGTCATTACCGACGAGCTGGTTGAGGAACGTCTGCAGCAGAACCCTCTGGCCTACGACAAGGATGGCGAAATGCACTACGACATCATTTCGGCCTTCATCAAGAGCATTCGCGGCAGCGACCCTGACGCGGCACTTTACTGGCTGGCGCGCATGATAGAGGGTGGCGAAGACCCGCAGTTCATTGCCCGCAGGCTGGTCATATCAGCTTCTGAAGATGTGGGACTGGCCAATCCGAACGCGCTGCTCCTGGCCAATGCCGCCTTCGATGCCGTGATGAAGATAGGATGGCCAGAGGGGCGAATACCCTTGGCTGAGGCTACGGTCTATCTGGCTACCTCGCCTAAGAGTAACTCTGCCTACATGGGGGTCGATGCAGCCCTACAGCTGGTGCGCCAGACGGGCAATCAGCCCGTGCCGCTCCACTTGCGTAATGCGCCAACTAAGCTGATGAAGGACTTGGGTTACCACGACGGCTACAAGTATGCCCACGACTATCCTGGCAACTTTGTCCAGCAGCAGTATTTGCCCGACCAGTTGGTGGGACATCGGCTCTGGCATGCCCAGCACTCCCCTTCGGAGGAGAAACTCTACCAGCAAATGCTCCGCTGCTGGGGCAAACGGTTTGAGTAGTTTTTACGAGTAATTTTTCTTCTCCACACCTGCCCCTCCCTCCCAGAAGGAGGGGAATGATGTTTGGGTTATTTCATGAGGGTCCCTATGCGCTGCGTATTGCCGTAGGCGTTGAGGGTCTTGACCATGTAGATGCCCTTGGGCAGCTGCGTAATGTCTATGCGCCCCGTGTTGGGATAAGTGGCTACTATGGTGCCCTGCAGCGTCTCCACGGCAATGTACTCGGCCTGACTGAACTCGCTGGGAATGTTGAGTACGCGGCCGTCGGTAGGCAGCGTGTGGGCCTTGTTTTGAGTGGGCTTTGAGGTCGTGGTTGACGGAGTAGCTACGTCTTGACGTGGCGCACTCTCATTGCCGTAACGGTCAATGGCGGTTACGGCGTAGTGAGTTTTGAGGGTTGAGTTTTGAGGGTTGAGTGTCAGGCTTGTACCCATGACGCGTGTGGCTACGAGGTTGCGCGCATCCTCTGTATCGACCGGCGACTGCTCGCTGGCATATATATTATATAAGGTGTAGCTCTCGTCAGCATCGACCGGCGACCACGTCAGCACGTTGCCATTG